>JAEUHP010000098.1 GCA_016795295.1 Planctomycetota bacterium
CCGTACCCCTGCTGCGCAGCGCCCTGCCCGCAGCCATCGCCAGACTCATCGACTGGTCGACCCTGACCCGCAAGAAGGCCACCCAGCGCGGGCGCCGGGGCCGCAAAACCCTCTGCGACGTCCTGTTCGCCGCCCGCACCCACGACGGCCGCAGACTCCTGCTCTACGTCGTCCTCGAACACAAATCGCGCAGCCACCGCTTCGACGCCCTGCAGATCCTCGAACAGGTGGTCGCCGTGCTGCGCACCCACCGCCGCGAACACCCCAAAGACCCGTTCCTCCCGCCTGTGCTGCCCGTCGTCGTGCACGCCGACCACCGCCCCTGGCGCTCGCCCCTCGACGTGCGCGAACTGTTCGACCTCGAATCCATCCCCACAGCGCTCCACCACTACCTGCCAGCCTGCCGCTACCTGCTCGACGACCTGCACCAAGGAAACCCCGAACAGCTGCGCCAGCGCGCGCTGACCGTCTACGGACTCTGCACCCTGAGCATGCTGCAGTACCTGCCCCCCGCAGCCCGCACCGAGCGCGGCTTCGCCGCGTGGCTCGACGCCTGGGCCGACAACCAGCGCGAAGCCGCGGCCCTGGCCGAGACCATGGCCGGCCACGACGTCTACGGCGCCATGGTAGACTACATCTTGACCACGGCCCGCCTGCCGGGGCCCACCGTGCAACGACTGCTCATCAGCCGGATCCACAACCCTGCCATGAAGCACAGGCTCCTCTCCACCGCCCAGCAGATCCGCAACGAAGGCAAAGCCGAGGGCAAGGCCGAGGGCAAGATCAGCCTGCTCCTCCGCCAGATCGTCCGCCGCTTCGGCCATCCCGGGCCCCAAGCTGCCGACCGCCTGCAGACCGCTTCCCCCACCCAGCTCGACCGCTGGGCCGAACGCATCCTCGACGCCCGCAGCCTCGACGAGCTGTTCGCCGACTGATGCCCGCAGGCGGCACCACCGCCGCGATCACTCGCGAACCGTCCGCAGAGCCGCGCGCACCGCGTCGACGCGCGCCTGGAACACTTCCTGCTTCGCTGCGAACTCGACCACACGCAGACCGCCGCTCCGGAACAGCACCGAGGGCTCGACCACCCAGACCGCCACCAGGTAGCCGACGCGTTCCCCCTGCACGTTCGCGGCGAACTCGTGCCACTGCCCCAGCTGGCCGCCCGCCCCCCTGGCTTCGCCGCTGGCCACCGGCTCGTAACCGCGCTGCACCAAGTCGGCGCGCAGTGCCTCCGACCAGAAGGCGATGCCGCCAGCCGTCGGCTCGGCGAGATCACGCACCCGCAGCCGGGCATCGTCAGCCGTCACCGCCCGAAAACCCTCGCCCCGATCCTTCAGGACCACGAAGTCGGGCGGCGGTTGCATCGGCGCAGCACAAGCCGCAGCGAACAGGCACAGCCAGAGACCACCTTGGCGCAGAGCACGCATCAGAAACCCTCCATCATCGCTTCGGCACCCACCCGCTGGATCCAACCGAACCGGCTGCGCTGCCGGCGCTTCGGCGGCGGCGGCGGCGCGGTGACCGATACGAACTCGACCGCCAGGGTGGCCAACGCCACTTGGTCGGCGAGGAACTTGCGCCGCCCCTCCATGCGCTCGATCTCCTCGGTGAGCCGCCGCAGCTCGGCTTCGACCTTGAGAATGTCCTCGACCTTCTCGGCCTTCGCCAGCACCTCGAGCAGGCGTTCGCGCGCCTTGCGCGCCGTGTCCAGGCGGATGCCGAGGTCGACGAACTCTTCGGTCACGTCGTTGGCCGAACGCGATTCGCGCAGCACCCGCCCGAGATCGCGTACCGCTGCGAGCGCCGCGTCGAAGTGCTGCACCGGCAGGCGCACCACCACGCGCGGACCGTTCTGGCTCTGCAGGTAACCACCGAACGCCGAGACCTGCTGCAGGAAGGCACGCGCCGCCGCCTCGGGGCGCGCAACTTCGACGGCGAGGTCACCGCGCTGCACCAGCATGCGTTCGCGGTTCGGCAGCTTGCGAGCCGAGAATTCGTCGAAGCCTGCGGCCTGGTCCGCGGGCGCGTCGAACTGGTTCTCCGTGCGCCCACGTGCGTCGCCGTCGACTCCGTCGTCGTAGAAGGCCCCGGCCACCGGGTTGGCCGAAGGACCCTCGGGCACGGCGGCGACCAGCCCTGCAACCGCGGCGTCTTGGCCGAACGGCGCGGCTTCCGCCACGCCCATCTGGCAACCCGTGGCGAGCCAGGACACGCACCAGAACCACCCGAGCAACCGTCGCATCAGAACCTCCGGGCCGCGCATCGGCGGCCACGGCTCAGGTTCTAACCAGAGCAGTGGCGAGAACGCCAGCCCGCGGCGGGTCCCGCGCCGCCGCGCCGCCGCGTCCTCCGCAGCGGTTCATCGCAGCCGGGCCGAATCCGGGCTGTTCATCCAGCCCCAGCCGCCGGCCGCAGCACTCGCCACCAGGATGGTCCGCCGCAGCTCTTTGGCTTCACCGTGGTCTGGATCGAACTCCAGTGCACGATCCACCCAGTTCATCGCCCCACGGAAGTCGCTCTGGAACGTCAGCGAGTTGGCCACGTGCAAGGCGGCCTTCACCGAACGTTCCTGGAGGGCGATGGCCAGATCGCCCAACTCGGCAACCAGATCCTCTTGGCCAGGGAAGCGCTTCGCCAACTGCTGCGCCTCTTCCCATGCGGCGCGGTAGGCATCGATCGCCGAGCCGGCCAACCGGGTGGTCTGCACCGTGCGGCGCGCGTGGCGCATGGCATCGCGCATGCGCCGATCGCCGGTTTCGACCAACGCCTGGATCGGCTTCAAGCGGCCGCTGAGGTCGGCGCGGTCGCGCTCCTGCAGCCGTGCCATCCGCGCGCGGGAACGCTCCTCCTCTTGCTGGGTGCGCACGGTGTCCACCTGCCGCGCCAGCTCTTCGATGCGTTCCTCGCTGCAACGGTCCGCCAAGCGGCTGCACAGAATGCCGAGACGGCGTTCGGCTTCGCGCACGTTGCCGGCCGCCAACGACTCGCCGACGATCGTCTCCAGCCATGCAGCCGCCCAGCTGCGGACTTCGTCCTGCTGGGCCTTGGCCTCGGCCTCGTCCCCCAGGGTGGCGAGGGCACTGCGCAGATGCTGCGCGGTCTGATCCAGGAGGCGCCACTCACCGGCGAGCTTGGCCGTCGCGAAGTGCTCGGCGAAGGTCGCAGGCGGCGACAGCGCCACCACCATGCGGTAGCGCGACAGCGGCTCGAACAGGTCGAGCTTGGTCACGTGGACCATCGAGCCGCCGTAGAGGAAGCTGCGCACTCGCACCTTGCCGTCGCGGAGTTCCAAGAGCTCGACTTGGGTGACCCGACCGTCGACGTAGCCGACCGTGAGGCGCGGTGGGGTCGACGCCGTCGGACTCGGCGCGGCTGCAGCGGACTCCTGCGCAGGCAAGGCCAGGGCGACCAGCAGGAACGACGTCGTGGGCAGTTTGCGGAACATGCTCCGTGGTTGGGATCGGGACATCGCTGGGACAACGGGACTTCGCCGAATTCCGTGCTGAATCCCGTCGCTTCCCGCGCCACCGGGGCGTCGCCACACCGCGGCGCGGCCCAGCGACCGCGGGGCTGCCATGCGCACAAGATGCTCTGCTACAATGCGTTCGGTCCCGGCATCACTCGGGCGATTCGCCCGCCTCGGCCTGCCCTTCGCCGATCGCCGCCAACAACTCGGCCTTGACCTGGTCCAAATTGCTCAGGTCGATCGCCGGCGCGATCAGCGCGATCGGCTCCGCATCCTTCTGCTTCGGATCGACCACCAGCAGGTCCGCGCGCTCCTGCTGCGCAGTGCGCGGCCGCACCATGCGCAGCGCCCGCTTGCGCAGCAGCAACAGCGCGCAGAAGTAGCGCAGCGCCCGCGCGCGGTCGTCGTCGAGACCAGCCAGGCGATCGAACAGCATGCGCAGCGACACCAGGTCGAGCACCAGCTCCTTCTTGCCGGTCTGTTTGCGCACCGCGCGCCAGAAGATCGGCGCCTCGCCGCCTTGGCAGCGCCGCTCGTGTTCGGCGAAGCAGGCGTCACACAGGTCCGAACGCACGCAGGCCGGCCACTCCAGGACCGCGTAGAAGGCCCGGCTGGTCGGCAGAGGGCAACCGGGCTTCTCGCAGCGGCGGCGGTCGCGTTGGATCTTCCAGTCTTCGGTCATGGCAGAGGTCAGCGTTCAGCCGGTGGCTGCCAGGTGGCCAGCCAACGGCGCCAGTCGGGAACCGTGCGGCCACCGCGGGTCTTGGCGAAGCCGCGCAGGACTTCCTGGGCGGCCCGAGCGCCGTCGCGGTCCTCGCTGCGATCGCAGCGATCGAGGTAGTCGATCAAGGCCTCGGCGGTGGCGCGAGTCGGGTACGCAGCGAGCGCCTGCGCCGCGGCGCGGCGCACGAACGCATCGCGATCCTTCTGCAGCCGTTCGCGCAGCAAGCTGGCAGCGGCGGGGTCGCCGTAGGTGCCGAGCCCGCGCATCGCCGTGCCGCGCACGTCGAACTCGCCGTCCTCGGCGAGCCGTTTCAGAGCGGCGAAGGCCCTGGGGTCGGCGCCGACGAGGCCGAGCGACCGCGCCGCAGCGCGGCGGTGCTTCGGCTCGCCATCGCTGGCGAGCTCGAGCAGCGGCGGCAGGGCTGGCGCACCGATGCGCGCCACCAGTTCGTAGCCGAGTTCCCGCGGCAGGGGCTGCGCATGGCGCAGCAGGTCACTGACCACGGTCGGCACGGCCGCAGGGCCGAGTTCGGCAATGGTGTCGAGAGCACGAGCTTCGACCGGATCCTTGATCTGGGCCGCCGCACGCAGGCGATCGTCGTCGTCGCTGGGCGGGCGACCTTCACGAGCCGTGAACAGATCCCGGATCAGCATGCGCGTGAACCACGCGGTGGCGACGGGGTCCGTGGCGATGGCGGCGCGCAGGGCTGGATAGTCAGGTGGCTGGCCGCCCGAGTCCTGCTGGCGAGCCGCCTCGGCGTCCGGGGCCAGCTTGCCAGGGGCCTGCTGGTCGGCGGCCTGCTTGCGGTAGGCTTGTTCGAGGGCCGTGAGCTGGGCGACCTGGGCCTCGGTCAAGCCCCCGGGACTCTGGGGGTCGACCGAGCGCGGGGGCGCCGAAGTGCTGCCGCAAGCTGCCGCGAACATGGCGAGCACGAAGCTGCCGGTGCGGGCCGGAGCGGCGAAGCGATTCGGCGCGTAGCTTTGGCGGCGCATCCCGAACAGGTCTACCAGGGCAAGGTGGGCGGTGCCAGATCGGCTTGCGGCCACCCAACCGCGGTTCCGGTGGACGACGCACCGCTGGGCGGCCATGCTGGCCCGACTCGCACCCCACAGCGCCAAGACCCCATGGAGATCAACCTGAACCGCGGCATGCCCGGGCTGCCGCAAGTCCCCGCCCAACTGCCCATGCTGCTCCTGCTGCTGGGCGGCGGCGCCATCGGCTTCGGCCTCCTGCTGATCTGGAACGAATGGCTGCTGCGCTGGCTGGTCGCCGGCGTGTTCCTGCTGCTGGGCGCGATCCTGGTGCTGACCGGTCTGCGCGCCAAGCGCATGCTCGGCTGAACTTCTGCAGCGCAGCACGCGCCATCGATGCGCGCCGCGGTCGGCTCCAGCAGCCCGAACCCGCTCACTGCACCAAACCGAACCGTTCGCGCGGCGCATACCCGACGCGCTCGCCGGCCCGCACCCGCAGCCAACTGCCTGAGTCGGAACCGAGCACTTCGGCCGCCACACCCGGGCGCAGCGTAGCGAGCGGGTCGAGCCCAGCGCGCGGCTCGGCGACCAGCACCACTTCCTGCAGAGCGATGGCACGGGTGGGCTGCGCCGGAGTGACCCAGAGCGCGTCCACCAACACCACCAGCGCACCGGCACCGAACAGCAGCCCCAGGCCGCGCAGCCAGGCGCGGCGCCAGCCGAGCACCAAACAGGCCGCCGCGGCAGACATGCACACAAGCGCGAGCCACCAGCGCTCCCTTGGCAGCAGCGCCTCGCGCAGCCGTAGCAACTCCGCGCCGAGGCCCACCGCCGAGGACGCCAAGCCGAGCTGCTGCCGGACCAGCCGCAAGTTCGCCTGCAGCTCGCCATCGCGAACCATGCCGAGTGCAGCGCTCTCGTAAGCCCACAGGGCCCCTGGCAGGTCGCCGGTCCGGTACAAGCAATTACCGAGAGCGCGCAGGCAGCGACGATCGCCCGTGGCGGCGTGTGCCGCGCGGAAGCCACTGGCCGCAGTTCGATAGTCGCCGGCCCGATAGGCCGCGACCGCAGCCGGCAGATCCGCGCTCGGTGCAGGACCCGCTTGGGCAGGCAGCGCTGGGACCCAGCAGAACAGTACGAACAACCACAGAGGCGACACGCCGAACCGCTGCGGCTCGAGTGCCTGCAGCAGTTCCCGCACCGCCTCGGCCGAAAGTGGCGCGCCCCCGCCGTACCGCGCGGCCGTGCCCTGTTCGACGGCGGCGGCGGCACGTTGGGCGAACTCGAGCGGCAGACCGGCGGCCAAGAGACGCGCCGCCAGGTCGGGCACGATCACGGCCGCGGGCGCCACACCGAGCCGGTCGCCGAGGTACCCGGCGAGCACTGCGAGCGGCTCCTGGTCGGCGCGCAGCGCCGCGTGCGCGACCCGCAGCGCCCGAGCAGCCCGCTGGCCGAGCACATCGCCAGCGCGGCGACGGTGGCGGCGCCAGAGCAGCGCGCCGCCGCAAGCCAGGAGCCAGGGCAGCAGCGCCGCCAGCCACCATTCGACGTAGGCCACTGGCCGAGCGAGGTGGGCCGGCCCGACGAAGTCCGGCAGGTCGAACACATCGTCCTTGCCTGGGGTGACGTCTTTGCGCTCGGCGCTGGGCAGCGGCGCGAGGGTCTCGTTGGCCGCGAGCGGCAGCACCGTGAGCGCCAGCGGCTTGGTGTGAACCGAGCGGAACGCTTCCACGCCCGGCGTGGTGTCGAAGTAGTTCCACTCGATCGCCGGCACTTCCCGCACTTCGGGCGCGAGCGGTGCCAGGTCGTAGGTCACCACCACCTTGCCGAGTTCGCGTTTGGTCTCGACTTGGCCGAGTTTGTGCAAACCAGGCAGGTCGTCGAGGGACGGCACGCGCAGAAACAAGCCGTTGCCAGCACCGGTGATGGTCAGCGTGAGCTTCACCGAAGCGCCTTGCTTGACCGTGTCCCGGTCGAGTGCGGCGGTGAGTTCGAACTGCCCAACCGCGCCGTAGTACGGCGTCGGCCGGCCCGCTTCGGGGATCGGCAGCACCTCGATCGTGAGCGGCTGGCCGGTGGTGTAGAGATTGTCGCTCTGGCCACCACGCGCCCGACCGAACAGATCCGGCACGCCTTCGCGCAGCAACACGTGGTAGCGCAGCATGGGTGCTGGCAACTCGAGGGTGCCGACGCGGGTCGGCAGGAACGCCCGGTCGAACGCGAACGACTGCCAGCGCTGGCCTTGGCGTTCGCGGCTGCCATCGTGGACGGCAGCGAACAGCTGGCGGTTGGCGACGATCAGCTTGGTGTCGCCAGTCGGCTGCGGCAGTTCGATGCGCTCGGCGCCCGGGAAGTCGGACAACCATGCGGCCTGCACTTCGAGATCGTTGTAGAGGTACTGGCCATAACGATCCTGGACCAGGCGCAGGCCTTGGTGCACACCGCACTCGACTTCGAAGCGGATCGGTTCGTGCACGTAGACTCGGCGCTTCGGCACGCGCACCTCGATCCAGCCGAGCTCTTCGCCGCGCAGATCGCGGCGCGCATCCACGCGCAGCTCAGGCGTGCGCTGCTCGCGGGTGCCGGTCCAGATCGCGAACGGCGGCACGGTGAACGTGCCTTCCCGCTGCGGCCGCAGCGTCAGCTGGTAGACCACCGAGAGCGTCTGGGCCATGCGGCCGTTGTCGATGACGGTGGTGCTGCTGCGCATCGGCGCCGACAGTTCGAGACGCAGGCCCGGCACCTCGGGCAACTGCGGCGTGCGCGGATCGGCGCCGCGGCCGTCGATGCGCAGTTCGACGCGGGCAGCATCACCCAGCTTGACGGTGGCTGGACTCGGCCCCAGGACTTCGAGTCGTTCCTGGCCGAGCACCGCGCCCAGCAGCAGCGCCGCGACGGCGCAGTGACGACCTGGCCGCATCACCAATCCCTCTCGGCGCTGCGGCGCGCTGAACGCGTGGCGCGGAGCCGGTACTCGCGCAGCGCCTGGTCGGTCGCGCGCACGGCTTGCTGCAGCTTCTGCGCTTGTTCCGGCGACAACTCCCGACCTTCCACCTGCTCGCCTGGGGCATCACTGCGCGGCTCAGCCGGCTTGGCAGGGGGCTTCGGCGGTGCCTGTCCAGAGCCGGAGTCTGGCTGTGATTCCGCCCCCGACGTCGAGTCCGGCTTGGGCGGCTGCGCGTCCGGCTCCTTGGGTTCCCCCGACTCGCCCTTGCCGTCTGGCTTGGGTGGGGATGGTTCCCCCTGCTGCTCCTTCTGCGGTCCCTCCGGACGCTTGGTGGGATCCTGCTCAGCAGACGGACCGGCAGACTGTTGCTGCTCTCGAGGATCCTTGGGCTCCTGCGGTTCGCCCGGCTTCTGCTGCTTGCCGGGGTCCGAATTCGAGCCGTCCTTCGAGTCCTGCTTCTGCTCGTCTTTGGACTCCTGCTTCTGGTCGTCCTTGGATTCCTGCTTCTGGTCGTCCTTGGATTCCTGCTTCTGCTGCTCGCGCTGCTGCTTCAGCGCCTCGATCTTGCGCTGCAGCTCGTCGCGGAAGCGCAAGGCACGCTCGGTGTTGCGCACCAGCTCCGGCGACGGTCCGGCCACGGCACCCCGCACGAAGTGCTCGCGGGACTGGTCCACTTTGGCCAGTGCTTGCTCGAACAGCGGCAGTGGGTCCTCAGCCACCTGGGGCGCACCCCCAGGCGTGCCAGGCCCCTGGACCGGCGGCGCCGCAGCTTGCAGCAGCCCGTCGGCGCGCTGCGCCAGCCCCTGCGCCTCGTCGAAGCGAATCGCGCCGAGCAAGCCGGCATGCAAGTCGACTCGTGGCCGGCCGGCCAGAGCGGCGTACTTCTCGATGGCCAGCTCCGCAGCCTCGAGCTCGCCAGCGCGCCAGCTGGCCAGCGCCAGGTTGTAGTGGTGCAACGCGTCGTCGCTCGCGGCGGCTTCGGCACGGAACATCGCCGCCGCCTCGGGGTACTTGCCGATGCGGAACAGTGCCGCGCCGCTGGAATCCCCTGGATTCTGGGGCAACGCGGCCAGCACGACACACAGCCAAGACATCATCGGTGGCGCCCTCCAGCAGTGGCGATCTCGAACAGCAACAGCAGGACCAGGGGCAGCAGGAGCCATTGGAAGCGCGCTTGCTTGCCGGTCTCCTCGCCCGCGTCGTAACTGCGTTTCTGCATCGGCAGCAGGCGTTCGCGGTGCAGCTGCACCAGCGGCATCATCATCGCTTCGGCGCGCAGGAACTCGCCGCCGGTCGGCTGCGCGATCGCGCGCAGACTCTCGTCGTCGAGCTTGGAGACCACTTCTCGACCGTCCCGGTCGACGAGAAAGGACTCCTTGCCCCCTTCGCCGATTGCGATCTTGCTGCCGAACTTGCTGCCGTAGCCGACGGCGTGCACCCGGACTCCGAGTGCCGCGAGCTCGCCGGCGGCCTGCCGCCCGGCTCCGGCGAGATCCTCGCCGTCGGTGAGCAGCAGCACGGCGGTGGTGCGGGCGTTGTCTTTGTCGACCAGCTCCTTGGCCTTGCGCAGGGCCGCCGCCAAGTCGGTGCCTCCCTGCTTCACGACGTCGGTGTCGACTTCGTCGAGCAGCCCGCGGAACGAATCGAGGTCGTGGGTGAGCGGCACCCACAACCGCGCCTGGCCGGCGAACACCACCAGCGCCACGCGGTCGCCGCCCTCGAGCTTCGGCAGCACTGCGCGGATGTCCTGCAGCGCCCGCGCCAAACGGTTCGGCTCCAGGTCGCGCGCCAACATCGAGCGCGACGTGTCGAGGCAGACGATCAGATCGAGACCGCGCCGCTCGACCTGCACCACTTCGTCGCCGTGGCGCGGATCGGCCCAGACCAGCCCGCCGAGCAGCAGCAGGGCGCTGGTGCGCAACGTCGGCGGCCACGGATTCGGCGCTCGGCCGGCTCCATAGCGCCCGGCCGCCGCGCGGCCGCGCCCGTGCAGGAGCCAGCACACGAACGCCAGCACCGGCACCAACAGCAGCCACGGCAGCACCTCCGCCCGCGCGAATTCGAAGCCGTTCACGGCACCCTCCGCAGCCAGAGCGTCTCGAGCAGCAGAGCGGCACCGAGCAACAGCAAGCCAGCGGCCAGCGGCCACGCATAGACGTCGGTGAGCCGGTAGCGCGGATCCTCCAGCTCGGTCTTCTCCAGCTCGTCGATGCGCTGGTAGACCGCGGCGAGGTCGCGATCGCTCTTCGGCTGGAAGAACTCGCCGCCCGTGTGCTCGGCGATGCCGCGCAGCTCGGTGAATTCGAGCGGCTGGAAGCCGCCGAGCAGGGTCGGAGTGCCGTTGCCGAGGCCGATCGCGTGCACCCGCACCCCGGCGTCGGCCGCCAGCTTCGCGGCGTCGGCAGGCAGGATGTCCGCAACGTTGTTCTCACCGTCGGTCAGCATCACCACCACCTTGGACTTGGCAGAGCTCTTCTGCAGCACCCCCACCGCCTTGGCCAGCCCGGTGCCCACCGCGGTGGCATCGATCTCGCACCCGCTCTCGACGGTGTCGAGGCTGCGCAGGAAGGCCCCGAGCGCCCGATTGTCGAGCGTCGGCGGGCAGCGCAGTTCGGCGTAACGGGCGAACGTGACGAAGGCGATGCGATCGTGCGGCCGCGCCGCGGCGAACGCTTCGGCGCGCTGGCGCGCGGCGTCGATGCGCCGCACACTGACCTCGCGATCCATGTCGTCGATCTGCATCGACGAGCTGATGTCGACCACCAGAACGATGTCGATGCCTTGTTGGCGGTTGGGCGCCACTTCGCGCAGCACGGGCCGCGCCAGGGCCACGCTCAACACCAGGGCCGCGAGCACCTTGGCCAGGAGCGGCAGGAACGCCAGGCGCTGGCGCACGGTGCGCGGCAGGTCGGCGAACAGCGACACCGCAGCGGTGGGCAGCGCGGCACGCGGGCGCGACCAGCGCCACAGCCAGGCGAGCAACCCAGCAGGGGCCAACAGCAAGAGCCACGGATCCAGCAGCGTGTAGCCCCACCAGGCGAAGCCGGTCATGGCGACACCTCGTGCGCGTTGGCCGCGGCGGCGGCTGGCACCCCCGCAGCGCCGCCGGCAGCGCGATCGGCGCGCGTGCGTTCGACGAAAGCCAACGCCAGCTGGAAGGTGCTGCGGTGGGCCGCCTCGTCTGGCACCTGGGCAGCGAACTTCACCAGGTCGCACCTCTGCAAGAACTGCTGCAGCTCGCCGCGTTGCTCGCGGGCGAGCTGGTCGCCGGCGTCGAGTTCGCGCAGGAACTCCTCGGTGGTGCGCTCCGGAGCGCGCAGGCCGAAGCGCCGTTCGAGGTAGACACGCAGCACCTGGGACAAATCGACGTAGAACGCTTCGATCTGCGCCGGCGTGGTGCGCGACGCCTGCTCGAGCCGCGCCAGGGCACGCAATGCCTCGACGTGGGCCGGCAACTGCACCGCATCGGCCGGCCGCGGCCTGGGGCGGCGCGGCCAACGGTGCCACGCGAGTCCGAGCAGCAGCGCGGCGACCGTCGCTGCACCGGCGTAGTACGGCCAGCGCGGCGCGGGCACCAGCAGGTCGCTGGGTGCCTCGATCGCGCCGCCGCGGTCGCCCAGCACCGACGTCACCGTCACCACCAGAGGCTCGGTGGTGGCTGCGATCGAACCGTCGCGCGCCCGCACCGTGAACGCCGGCAAGGTGAGTTCGCCGGGGCCGCGCAACGCCCGCAAGCGCAGGGTGGTGCGCCGCCAATGGCCGGGGCCGAACGGCAATTCGGGCAAGGCCTCGATCTCCGCCTGGAAGTCGGCGCCCTCGACCTTCGGCGCCCAGTCGACCTCCACGCCATCGCGGCGGTAGCAATCGAGGTGCACCACGAACGGTTCGAGCAGCGCCACCGAGGGCCCCGCGCCATGGCTGGCAACAGCTCCAACGCTGCCGGCACCGGCCAAGGACAACTTCAGGTCGAGAGCACTCGCCGGCGGCGCCGACCACGGCAACGCCGGCATGCCGCACGCAGCGAGCCCGAGCAGCGCCAACCGAGCGATGGCGCGCGCACCCGATCGCATGCCGCGGCTCATCGCTTCGCCCCGCGCCGCTCGCGCATGCGGAAGAACCGCACCAGCGGATCGGCCACCGAACCTTCGGTCGGCACGTCCAGCAGGTCGACCCGCGCACTCCGGCAGAAGTCCTGCCAGGCGGTGCGTTCGGCGCGCCAGCGCTCCTGCAGGGTGGCGCGCACCCGCGCACTGCTGGTGTCGACCTCCACCACCGCCCCCGTCTCGGGATCCGCGAGCCGCAGCAAGCCGACCCGCGGCAGCGCCGCCACTTCGCCCGCGGCGCGATCGAGCCCGGCGGCGAACGGATCGCGGATGCGCACCGCGATCACGTCGTGGCGCAGCGCCAACCGCCGCAACGGCGCCTGCCAGCGCGTGGCGTCGCCCAGAAAGTCCGACACCACGAAGACGATCGCACGGCGGCGCTGCACCCGCCCTGCGTAGTCGAGCGCCAGCGCCAGATCGGTGCCAGCGCCCGCCCGCGGCGGCTCGCAGGCTTCGCGGATCAGACGCAGCACGTGGTTGCGACCCTTCTTGGCCGGCACATAGCGTTCGATGCGGTCGGTGCAGGCGATCAAGCCCGCCTTGTCGTGGTTGCGCGCCGCGGCGAACGCCACACAGCCGACGAACAGCGCCGCGGTCGCGCCCACGTCGCGGCGCGCAGCGCCGGGCGGATGCGTGCCGAACAACATCGATGCCGACCGGTCGAGCACGAACAACACCGTCAGCTCGCGCTCCTCGACGAACTTCTTGACGAACGGCCGCCCGGTGCGCGCGGTCACGTTCCAGTCCACCGAGCGCAGTTCGTCGCCCTCGGCGAACTCACGCACTTCGTCGAACTCGATGCCGGAACCACGGAACACCGAGCTGTAGCCACCGGCCATCACGTCGGTGACCAGCCGGTCGGCGCGCACCTGGATGCGACGCGCCGCTTGGAGCAGTTCGGGATCGAGTGCGCGAGTGGCCACGACGGTCTGGTCCGCGGCGCTCAGGGCACCTTGACCGTGTCGAACACGGTCTGCAGCACCTGTTCGCTGCCGACACCTTCGGCCTCGGCTTCGTAGGTGGTCAGCACGCGATGCCGCAGCACCATGGTGCCGACCGCTTTGACGTCTTGCGGGGTGACGAACCCGCGACCGTCGAGGAACGCCCGCGCCCGGGCGCTGCGCGCCAGCGCCAGCGACGCGCGTGGCGACGCACCGTAGAGAATCAGCGGCTTCAGTTTCGCCAGGCCGACGTCTTCGGGACGGCGGGTGGCGAACACCAAGTCGACGATGTAACCCTTGACCTTGTCGTCGAGGTAGATCGTGTCGAGCAACTGGCGCATGCGCAGCAGTTCTTGCGGCGTGGTGGCCGGCTGCACCACGGTCTGCGCCCCGAGCCCGGCCATGCGGTCGATGATCTTCAGTTCTTCCTGCTTGGTGGGATACCCGACCACCAGCTTGACCAGGAACCGGTCGATCTGCGCCTCGGGCAGTGCGTAGGTGCCTTCCTGTTCGACGGGGTTCTGCGTGGCCAGCACCAGGAACGGATCCGGCAGCCGCCGCGTGTCGCCCGCCAGGGTCACCTGGCGCTCCTGCATCGCCTCCAGCAGCGCCGACTGCACCTTCGCCGGGGCGCGGTTGATCTCGTCGGCGAGCACGAAGTTGGCGAACACCGGCCCTTCCTTGACCTGCCACTCCCCAGTCTTCGGGTTGTAGACGTGGGTGCCCACCAGGTCGGCCGGCAGCAGGTCGGGGGTGAACTGGATGCGGCGGAACTGGCCGCCGACCGCTCGCGCCAGGGAACTCACCGCCAGCGACTTGGCCAGTCCCGGCAGGCCTTCCAGCAGCACATGGCCGTCGGCGAGCAGGGCGATCAGGAGGCCGTCCAGCAGCTGGTCCTGGCCGACGATCACGGACTGCAGGGCGGTGCGCACGCTCTGCAAGGCGCGGCTCTCGGCCTGGATGCGTTGGGCGATGGCGAGCACGTCGGTCATGGGCGGGAATCCTGCCGGAACGAGCGGCCAAAGACGAGGTTGCAGCGCCAAGACTCCGCGGTTCCGCAGCGGACCGGGCCGGCGCAGCACCCCGCCGGCGGTCCCGCGCGGCCCCCGCGGCGGAGGCGCGACCGGCACCCGGGCCCGGCCTCCCCCAAGATCCGACCCGCCAGGATCCGGTGTGCAGCCTACCGGCGGGCGTCCGGCCTACTTGCCCAGCGCCGCCTTCTCGGTCTCGACCAGGATGCGATACCGCGAAGCGATCGACTCGCACACCTCGGCCGTCGACTGCATCGAGATCACCCCGTAGTCGACCTTGGCGACTTCGCGCAGCACCGCCGAAGCGAGCACCCGCAGGTGGGCTTGCTTGCACTCCACCAGCAAGCGCGCCAGCTCCGGCACCGGCGCCAGCCCCATCCCCGGCGCGAACAGCTCGGGGCGCAACACCGTCGGCACCTCGGCAACACGCAGACCGTCCAGCAGCCACTGCCACTGCGGCTCGGTGCGCTGCCGGCGCCAGAACGCCGCGAACGCACCGACCCGGTCGCTCTGATTCAGCAGGTCGACCCCCGTGGTGCACGACAAGGCCACCGCCGCCTCGGTCTGGTACTGCGGCGCAGACAGCAAGTCCATCAGCTGCGGCGCCACTTCCGGATCCTGGTAGCCGCCGAGCAGCAGCACCAGGTGGGTGCGGATCGCCGGATCGGCCACCGCGCGCAGCTGGTGGCGCAACGCGGGCACGGCGAGCGTGCCACCCATGCGCTGCAGGTAGAAGCGCGCCAGCGAGCCTAGGTCCTTGCCGTGGCCGCTGACCGCCAGTTCGGCCAGCAGAGTGGCCGAACGCGCATCCCGCAGTTCGCCCAGGCCACGCAACGCCGCTTCCTTGTCCTCGGCCGAAGGCGCCAGCACGGCGCGGTCGAGCACGGCGAACGCCTGCGGCCCACCGACCCGGCCGAGCGAACGCAGCGCCTCGCGGCGCACCGGCGCCGGCGTGGTCTCGGTCGCGATCAATTCGATCAGGCGCCGCGAACTCTCCGGGACCGGCAACTGGCCGCAGCCGTTCGCCGCAGCCACCTGCACCGCGGGATCGGCGTCCCCGAGCAACTCGACCAGCCGCGCAGCCGCCCGCAGATCGCGGGTGCGCACCACTTCTTCGACGGCGACCCGGCGCACGGCAGGGCGCGCGTCGGCCAGAGCCAGGAGGATCGCATCGGCCCCGAGCACCCCGAACACGATGCGCACGGGATTGGGTTTGCCCGCGTCCCTCGGCGCGGCCGCAACCGGCCCTGCGGTGCCGCCGGCACTCGCGCCTTCGGCCGGCTGGCTCGCCAGCTTGGTCGCCAGCTCGATCGCGTCACGCCACACCCGGTCGCCGGGGGCGATGGCGGCGAGTTCCAGCAGGTGCCGCTCCATCTCGCCGAAGCCACCCGCCGCCGCCACGATCGCCAGCAGCTTGGCGCCAGTCTCTTCGTCGAGCAGCTCGCGGCGGTTCGGCGCGGCGAACAGGTACTCCACGGCTCGCGCCCGCAGCGACGTCGTCAGCACCGACCAGTTGGCCACCACGCGCCCGACCAGCCGGCGGCCGCGCGCCACCGGGTCCGGATTCGCCGCGCGCCAGCGGCACTCGGCACGCCAGAACGCGGCCCGGTCGGGTTCGTCCACCGGATGCCGGTAGAGCTGCCACAATTCCTCGTCGAAGAACCGCTGCACGACCGCCGCCAGGGCGTCGAACGCCGGCTGCTCGCCGATCGTCGCCACCATCTGCATGCGCGCCGCCGGCAAACGGATCTGCAGCGCGCGCACCAGGGGCAACCCCGCCGGGTTGCGCACGGTGGCCTCCGGCGAGCCGAAACCCGCGGTCAGCAGCGCCTCGACCAGTTCGCGCATGCGCTCAGCACTCAGCAGCACGTCCTGCACGCCGGGCACCGCCGGCTGGTCGGCCAGGCCTTCGGCGAGCAGACGCACCTGCCCACGTTCCTGCCGCAGCGCCACCAGGCAGTGCGCCGCGTTGCCGCTGTCGATGCCGACCCGCGCGCGGATGCCGACGAAGTCGGCGCGCTGCTGCTGCCACCAGGCCTTCCAGCCGAGCGCCTCGCCACCGATGCGTCCGGCGAATTGCTGCAGACGCAACTCGATCGGCTGCCGCAGCAGGTCCAGGTTGGCGACCATGGCCGAGCCGTCGGCGATCTCGACCAGCACGTCGAGGATCGCCGCGTCCGGGCACCCGGGCCCACCGCCGCCAGGCTGGTAGTGGGCGAAATCGGCCAGCGCCACCGCCGCCAGTGTGCGCGCCAGCGGATCCCGATCCCCCAGCTTGGCCACCAGCCCGGGCGCCATGACCGGTTCGAGCAGGCACTGGCCCTGGCGCACGCCGATCTCGGCCAAAGCGAACGCCGCGTAGCAGAAGCCGCGGTCGATCGCCGGCTCGCGCAGCAGTCGGAGCAGGGAGGGCACCGCCACGCCACGCAAACCGATCAATGCCGCACACGTGTGCCCGGCTAGCACCGGGTCCCGGGACAGCAACTCGACCATGCGGTCGAGGGCGCCCTGGTCGTGGATCGCGCGCAACAGGTCGACGCCGCGCAGTTGCAGATCGAGCGAGCGGTCGCTGGTCAGCTCCAAGGCGAACGGCAACTCTGCCGCGGTGGCCCGCGCCGCGAGCGCTTCGATGGCGAACCGACGCACCCCGGTGATGCGCGACTGGACCAACTCGCCGAGTGCCGCATTCGGATTCTGCTGCGGGTCGCGGGCGTAGATGCCCACCATGGCATCCACCGCCGCCTTGGTGGCATCGCCCAGTGGGCGCGTCAGCAGTTGGAACTTGAGCTCGTCACCGACTTTGGTGGTGCCGTAGCGCTGGGCCACCTGGGCCACCTGGGCCAGTTCCTGGGCCCGCGCCAGCCGCAGCACTTCGATGGTCAGCGACTCGAGGTCCGGGTAGCGCTGGCCGATGTCCAGCAGCTTCTGTTCGACCTTGGTGAAGTTGCCGGTCAACTCCGCCAAGTCGCGGCGGAAGCGTTCGCTCTCGCTCTGGGAGCGCTGCGCCGGAGCGGCGCCGCGGCCCTGTGGCTCGGCGCGCTCCGCCGGCGGCAGCTTGATCTGCAGGTTGGGAACACGGGGTTTGTCCTGGGGCTGTTGCAGCAGCGGCAGGATCACGCAGCACAGCGAGGCGGCGAAGGTCATGGGAGGGGGCCCCGGCGGCGGCGGGGAGGCGCCGCGAGTCGGGCGGGGGATGATACGCGGGGCCGGGGCGCGGCGGGAAGGGGGCACGGGCGGTTGCGGGCAACCACGGGCCCACCCATTGGGCAGCGAGCTGGTTGGGCCTCCCACCACACGCCGGGCCGGCACGGCCACGGCCTGGGCCTGGGCAATCCACCGCAGCTAGGTAGCCGCAGACCGCCTTCAGGCGCGACCGGCCGTCCTCACCGCACCATGATGACCAGCGACTCGCTGGTCGCCAAGCCGAGCGGCACCGCGGAGGAGGCGCTGGCGGTCTGGGCGAAGAACTCGATGCCGGCGAGGCTCGGTGAGGTCGGCACGGTCAGGGTGAAGGTGGCCTGGCCGTTGGCGTCGGTCGGGAGCAGGGAGACGGCGTCCGGGGCGACCAGGATGCTACAGCCGGGGGCGCCGTAGGCGGTGAGGTCGAACGGCAAGGCGCCGACCGAGGACCACTGGGTGGTGCTCAAGCCGAACCAGAACAGGGCGAACTGGTTGGGTTCGGCCTGGCGCAGAGTCAGGTCGAAGGACTGGCCGCGGCGGGGCACGCCGCGCCAGCCCATGCGGGGCTCGGCGGGGGTGGCGACCGGGCAGCCGTGGCCGCGTTTCAGGAACGGCTCGTCGAAGTTGCCCCGCGCGCCACTAATTCCAGCCCCAAAGGGCACCCAGAACCATCGAACAGCCGGCGTGCCGAATGGCACGCGCAAGGGCCGTTCAGCACAGTCCCAGAAGGCCGTTACGAACATTCGGTCCGTCCACGGATTGTAGTGGAAAGCGTCGAACCCGCTCATGAATGAGAAATCGCCAACCGATGCAGCTATGGAACTCTGCCCAGAATAGGGATCGACCAGCTTTATGTAGCCATTATCCAGTGCCAGAAGCAGGCCG
>JAEUHP010000100.1 GCA_016795295.1 Planctomycetota bacterium
GGGTAGACCGCCAGCACGCCCGGGAGCCCGGGCACTTCGGTGCGGTAGAAGTCGAGCAGCCGGGCCGCCGTGTCCGGCGCGGCCTCGGCCTTGAACCAGAAGAACACGGTGTGCACGAGCTGTCCGGCTGGGGCGGCCGCGGGAGCGACCGCCTGGACGGCGGTCGGAGCAGCGCAACCAGCGAGCAGGGCCAGAGAGAGCAGAGCGGAGCGCATGCCGGGAGCATGCCCGTTCGCGCCCCGAGCCTCCTGCGAAATCACGACCGGGCCGACCACCCGTGCCGCGCCGGCCGCCGCCGAAGCCTCACACCGAGTCGAGCCCGTCCACCCAGCACGGCCCCAACGGGGCACCGAACGAGACCACCATCGGACCGTCGACCGTGAAGGCGTCGACCACGCTGGCGCCGAGCCGTGCCGGCAAGGCCGGCCGGTACGGCGGCAGCAGCAA
This sequence comes from Planctomycetota bacterium, assembly GCA_016795295.1. Lineage (GTDB taxonomy): Bacteria > Planctomycetota > UBA1135 > UBA1135 > UBA2386 > JAEUHP01. The sequence continues at coordinate 448 of JAEUHP010000100.1, forward strand.
CACGGCTTCGCGCTGTTCGGCCACGTGCAGCGCCGCCGCCAGCAGAGCGGCGACCTCGACGTCGTCGCCCCCGACTTCGTGCCAGTGCCCGCCCAGGTCCGCCCCCTTGCCGCAGCAAGCGTAGGCCACCACGGCTCCCTCGCGTTCGCGCACCACGGTGACCATGCCCGGCGTCGACAGCAGAGCCGACATCGCACCGGGCGACCGCAGGACCCCGAGCGGCTTCGCCGCGTGCAAGCGGTGCAGGGCCGCGTGGTCGGTGACCTGCGCCAACCGCACCCCGTCCAGGTCGGGGCGCGGGCGCCTGGCCAGCAGCAATGCCGATTCCATGCCCCCGGGGCGCCAACCGTGGCGCTGGTAGAGCTCGGGGCGTTCGGCCCACAGCAACACGTGGTCCGCGCGACTGCGGGCCGCGGCGAGCGCCGTGGTCAGGACCTGGCTGGCGAATCCTCGGCCACGCCAGTCCGGAGCCGTGGCCACGCTGCCGAGCAAGGCCACCCGCTGCAGGCCGTCGGCGGTGCGCAGCTGCGCCCAGCGGAACGCGCAGTGGCTCACCAGTTCGTCTGCCACGAACCCGCCGAACGACACCCCGTCGCCATCGCGACGGTAGAGCTGCGGCCAGGTGTGCTGCGCGCCATAGCGGCAGCCGGGCAGCAGCCACGTGTCGAGCTGCCCGAGCCAGCGGCGCAGCTCGGCTGGTTCGAGCCGGCGCACCGAAGCCGTTGCGACCGCGCTCATCCCTTACGCCCGCGGAACGCAGCCTCGAGCTGGCGCCGCAGGTCCATGGCGGTCTGGAAGCCGGCGTCGGCGCGGGCCAACGCACCACGCAGGGACTCGGCGTCGGCCACCGGCGGCAGTTCGCGGTGTTCGGCCCCGAGCCGCTCCAGCGAAGCCAGCAGCTCGCGGAAGCCGGACGCCGGCTTGGGCTCGACGGGCGCCGGCGCTGGGGCACCGACTGCGCCGAGTGGTTGCATCGTGGGCAGGTCGACCATGGTCAGCGCAGGAAGTTCATCAAACTGGTCTGGATCACCCGCGAACCCACCTGCAGGGAGGTCTGGTAGGCCAGATCCTGCCGTTGCAGCTCGAGGATGGACTCGGCGAGGTCGCTGTCCTGGATGCTGGAGAGCGACTCGGTGCGGCCGATGCGCAGGCCTTCGACGCGGTTCTTCAACACGGCCATCGAGGACGAGCGGAAGCCGAGTTCGCGCATGCCGTCCAGCACGGCGTCGTGGGCGCCGTCGACCTCGCCCAGCAACTGGGCGATGCGCTCGCGGGCGGTCTCTTCGGGCAGCCCCGCGTCGTTGCGCAACAGGTCGCGCAGCGCCACCAGAGTGGTGAAGGTGTCGAAGGTGCCTTGGTACTTCACGTCCTCGGTGCCGGTCCGGCGCAACTGTTCGGCATCGACGTGCAGCACCGTGCCCAGCTCGCTGTGGCGCACCGGCACCGCGCCCGGAGCGAAGTCGGTCACTTCGACCTGGGTACGACCGCCGTCGACCGACAGGCCGGCCTTGGCCGTGAACGTGCCGGTGGTCACCGCCGGCACCCCGCCGACCGACAGCGACAGCGTGCGGCCGTCGGCCGTGGTGAAGGTGCCGTTGGTCACCGGAATGCCGAGCGGCGGCCCACCGCCGACGCTCAGGGCCGGCGGGGCACTGGTGAAGGCGAAGGCGAGCTTGCCGACGGCCGTCGACTCGCCGTTGCCCGCGGTGACGGTGCTGGGCGCGTCGGTGTGCAGGCCGGCGAACGACACCTGCAACGCGCCGAAGCCGATGCCGGTGTCGCCCAACCCGATGGGCCGCGCGCCGGTGGCGGCCGACCCCACGGCCGGCGTCAAGACGGTGGCGCCGCGGTTGCGCTGCAGGAAGATCGCGTCGCCGGGCACGTTCAGCGAGGTCTTCACCCCCGGAGCCACGTCGACGTCCAGGCTCTCGCGGTTGCCGGTGTAGACCACGCGCGCGCCGGCACCGTCCTGCACCAGGCGGAACGGCGCTTCGGCATTCTCCGTGCCGCCGAACAGGAAGCGTTCGCCGCGCTTGCTGTTGGCGATGCTGACCATCTGCTGCAGCAACTGGTCGACCTCGGCCGCGATGCTCTTGCGATCGTTGCCGCTGACGGTGCCGTTCGCCGCCTGGGTGGTGAGTTCGCGCACGCGCTGCATCACCGCCGAAGCGTCTTCCAGCGCAGCAGCCCCGGTGTCGAGCGTCTCCTGGGCGAGCACCACGTTGCCCCCGAGCTGCTCGAGATTGCGCAGATCGTTGCGCAACGGCAGGATCCGCAGGGCTGCGGCGGGATCGTCGGACGGGCGCTGGATGCGCCGCCCGGAGGCCACTTCGCTCTGCAACCGGCCATACTGGAACAGCCCGCGCTGCACGTCGGCGAGCGCGCGCGAATACAGCATCGACTGGGTGATTCGAGTCATGGGTTCACCTGCCGAGATTGATCAGCGTGTCCGTCATCTGCTGCGCGATGCTGATGAACCGCGCCGCCGCTTCGTAGGACTGCTGGAAGCGCATCATGTCGACCAACTCCTCGTCGACGTTGACGCCGGAGACCTTCTCCCGCTCGCCGTCCAAGTAGTCGAGCAGTTGCTGCTGCGCATCCACCGTGCCCTTGGCGGCGGACACCTCGAACCCCACGTCGCCGACCAGATCGGCGTAGAAGTCCTCCAGCGTGTTGGCGTCCAGGCCGCCCAGATTGCGGGTGCGCAGGCCCACCAACCGCGCCAGATTGGCGGCATCGCCGCCGGCGGTGCCGACGCCTGCCGCGATGCGGTCGGGATTGACCAGCAGCTCCGAGTTCATCTCGATGTCGCCGGCACCGGTGCCGAGGAAGAACGAATTGAGCCCGAGTCCCACCAACACGTCGCTGGTGTCGCTGTCGGCCAAGGTGTCGAGCTCGAAGGCATTGCCGTGGGTGGCCGAAATCGCACCGTTGCCGAACGCCACCTTGACGCCGTTGCCGATCGCCAGCGGCGTGCCCGGCTGGTAGCCGGCCCCGACGTTCAGGGTGGTCAGCAGATTGCCGGCGCGATCGCGCACCTGGATGCGCAGATCCTGGGTCTGGCCGATCCGGCCGTCGCTCTCCGGCACGAACACCAATTGCTGGTTGCCCGCCCCGGTGTAGGTGCCCGTGACCTGCACGCCGAGGGCGGTGTCGCGCCCGCTGGCCACGGCACCCGAGAGGTCGAGCGCCTGCAGCGCAGTGCCGGCGCCGACGTTGGCCAGCTGCATCTGGGCCGTGCTGCCGCCTTCGGCGCTGCGCAGCACCAGCCGGCCGCCCACGGCCATCGCCGTGCCGGCACTGCCGAGGTCCTGGTTGATGGCCGCCACCAACTCGTCGACGGTGGCCGCCGCCGGGTTGGCGAACTCGTTGGCCTGGAGCGTGACGTTGGTCACCACCGGCGCCGTCGCCGGGCCCGTGGTCACCGACAGCACCACTGGGAACGTCTGCCCGGACAAGTCGTAGGGGCCACTGCGGGTGCTGCCGACGGTGGGGTTGGTGCCACCGAACGTGCCACGAGTGTCCGGGGCCGGATCCAGCCGCGGCGAGAAGTCGAAGCCGTAGCCGGCGTCGGCCGCGATGCGCAGCCGTCCGGTGGGATCGACCGTGCTGCTGAGGTGCGGGATCTTCGACAGCTCGGCCGCCAGGTCCTGCAGGGTCATCGCCCGCGGATCGATCGCGATGCGCGTCCGCTGCATGGCGCCGGTGGCCGTGTCGGTGATCGCCACGTAGAGCTCGCCGGTCTGCACGTCGAACGGCAGACCCGCCTGGTTCAGCAGTTCGTCGCCGGCCAGCCCGGAGCCGTTGCGGTCCTTCGCTGCATGGGCCGAGGTCAGGGTCGAGAACGGTCCCGAACGGGGCATGCCGGTGCTGTGGATCCGGTTCCACTCCAGGATGGTGTTGCGCGCCAACTGGTCGATGCGCCCACCGATGCCCGGCAGTTGGCCCTGTTCCTGGGCCAGCAATGCCGGGATGCGGCCGGTGCGCAGCCCCGAGACCACACCGCTGGCACCTGCGGTGATCGTGGTGGTGCCCGCCGCGTCCTTGCCAACCGACAGGGTCCCGACGCGGTCGCCGGCGACCAGCAGGGTGCCGCCGACCAGGAGGTCGACACTGCCGGAGGAACGTTCGATGGCGTTGACGTCCAGCATGGCGCCGATGTCCTTGATCGCCTGAGCCCGCGTGTCGCGCAGGTCGTTGGCAGTGGCGCCGGTGGCCTCGACCGCGACGATCTGCTGGTTGAGTTCGGCGATCTGCGCAGCGCGTTGGTTCACTTGGCGAACCAGGCCGCGCACTTCGTCGAAGGTGCTGGCGCCGAGGTCACCCAGACGGCCCGCGACCAGACGGAAGCCCTGGGCGAGCTTGCTGCCGGCCTGGGTGAGGCCGCCGCGCAGCGCCCGATCCGCCGGGTCGGTGCGCAACTGCTCCACCGCGCCGAACAGATCGGCCAGGGTCGCCGACAGGCCGCCATCCGGCTCGCCCAGGATGCCCTCGACCTCGTCGAGCCGCTGGTAGTCGAGCTGGGCGGCGGCGTGCATGCCCATCTGCAGTTGGATGCGCCGCTCGAGGCCACCGTCGACCAGCCGCGAGATGCTGCCGACCTCGACACCGGTGCCGAGCTGCAGCCCGCGCCCCATGGTGAACGGCGACGCCGCCGACAGCTCGACGCGCTGCCGCGAATAGCCCCTGGTGTTGGCGTTGGAGACGTTGTTGCCCGCCGTTTGCATGCCGAGGCGCGAAGCGGTCAGTGCCCGCAGCCCAGCTCCCATACCGAATCCCAAGCTCATCGTGGTTCTCCTTTGCCGTTCGCCTTGTCCCTGCGCACGTCGCGCCGTCGCTCAGACCTTGCCGTCCACCAACCGCGCCGAACTGGCCCCGAGGCCGGCCCTGGCGCGCGCCTGCCGGTCGTAGCCGGTCGGCGCCGCCTGCCGCGAGTCCGGGGCCGCCAGCTCCCCGAGCATGGCCTCCTGCGCGGCAGCCGTGCTGCGCAGCAACCGTTCGCCGAACGTGACTTCCACACGCACCGAACGGGCCAGTGCCGTGGCCTGGTCGGCGGCGGCACGCAGCCGCGCCCCCAGATCCGCCGGCAGCACCGACACCAGTCCCGACACGGCGACGTGCAGATCCGCCGGATCGACCCCTGGCGCGCGCGGCATCGCCTCGGCCAAGCGCAGGAGCAAGGACGCGCGCGCCCGCTCGGCATCCCGCAGGGCTGCCGCGAGGCGCTCGAGTTCGGCCGAAGGGGCCAACACCGAGGGGCGCGCCGAACTCCACTCGCAACGCCGCTGCTGCAGACCCCGCAACAGGGTGCGCAACAGCTCGCTGGTGGACCGCAGCGACGCTTCGAATTCCCGAGCCAGTTCAGCGAGTGCCATGGACCTGCTCCATTGGCTGGAAGTGGCTTTGGGCGCGCAGACCGTCCTGCCGCAGGTGCTGAGGCGCATCCGGGGCGAGCGGCATCGGGCGACCCGCGACCGCCGCGGCCTGCAGCGGGAACGACTTGGCGGGTGCTCGGCTCGCCAGGGTCCCCGTGGCCGCCCCGGCCGCCGCCTTCGCCGCAGCCTCGCGTTGCCGAGCCTGCTCGAACTCCCGCAGCAGGGACTCCTTGATCCCGATGCCACCCGACTTGCTCAGCTGCGTGGCCAGGTTGTCGTCGAACCAATCGGCATAGGTGTCGGCACCTGGGCCACTGCCGAACATGCCCCCCTCGCCGCCCATCGAACTGCTCTGCCGCAGGCTCGCCACCATGCTGCGCACGAACAGCGCCTCGAACTGCCCGGCGACCCGTTCGGCCTCCTGGCGCTCCTTGGCGGCACGCTGGGTCTCACCCGGCTTGCCCAGGGTCATCGTCTCCAGACGCAGCGTGTCCATCAGCGCACCTCCAGCGTGGCGTGCAGGAAGCCGCCCTGGTCGAGGGCCTGGAACACCGAGACCAACTGGGCCGGCGTCATGCCGAGCGCGCGCAGGTTCTGCAGCAGTTCCCCGACCGTGGCGCCACCGCCGATCTTGGACAGCGGGGTGCTCCTGTCCTGCACGTCGATACGGGTGCGGGTGACCTGCTGCGTGGTGCCGTTCGCGAACGCGTTCGGCTGCGACACTTCCTGGTCGTTGGTGATGGCGATGGTCAGCTCACTGAGTCCGACCACGCAGGGCGAGATCAGCACGCCCTCGCCGGCCAGCACGGCCCCGCTCGACTGGTCGACCAGGATCTTGGCCGGATTCTCGACCACCACGCGCACGTTGCCGACCAGGTTGAGGATGCGCACGGCGTTCTCGTCGGTGCGGTCCTCCTCGGGCAGCTCGATGCGCACCAGGGTGGTGTCCACCACCGAGATCTTGGCGCGCATGCCGTCCAGTGCGGTGCGCACCCCGGCGGCCACCGACGCGGCGTTGAACGCGCCCGGGTGCAGCAGCTGCAGTTCGAGCATGCCCGACTCGCTGTAGAACGAGCAGCGCTCTTCCTGGATCACCAGCCCACCGTTGTTGACCCAGCCGGTCGCATTCAGGTTCTTGGTGGCCTGGGCATTGGCACCCGTGGCGGTGAAGCCGGACGTCACCAGGGGTCCCTGAGCCACCACGTAGGTCTTGCCGTCGACGCCTTTGAGCTCGGCGCGCAGCAGCTCGCCACCGCGCAACGAACTGGCATCGGTCATCACTTCGCACTTGACGTCGAGCAACTGCCCTTCTTTGGCGAACGGCGGCAGGGTGCAGGTGAGCGTCACCAGCGTGGTGGTGCCGCCGATCACGTCCTGGATGGCGTGGTTCAAGCCCATCTGCCGCACCACGTTCAGCAACGCCTGGCGGGTGCCACGGTCACTGGAGCCGGTGTTGGCCAAACCGGTCACCAGCCCCACGCCGACCAGCAAGTGCGGCATGCTGTTGTGCAGGCGCGTGATGTTGCGGATCCGCGGCGACAGCACGGTCTCACCCAGCTGGTTCTGTGCGGTGGGCACCGGATTGCCGGCCGGTTGCGGTGGCTGTGGATCCTGGATCAGCAGGCAGAGACCGGCGATGGCAGCAGCGAGCAGGTTGGTCATGGCAGTGCCTCAGAACGGCCAGGCGGCCCAGATCAGGAAGTCGAACAGGCGGCCCACCGGGCCGCGGGTCACCTGCTGGGTGTTGCCCCCCTCACCGGTGATGGCGATCCGCGCATCGGCGACCTGGGCGCTGCCGACCGTGTTGGCCGGCGTCACGTCGAGCGGGCGCACCAGACCACTGATGCGCAGCGTGCGGGTCTCGTCGTTGACGGTGACCGTCCGGGTGCCGGCGATCACCAGATTGCCGTTGGGTTGTACGTCGACCACCACCACCGCGATGCTGGCACGCACTTCCGAACCCGAATTCTGCTTGGCCTCGCCGGTGAAGTCCTGTTGCTTGCGCACGTCCATGCGCGGCAAGGCGCTGCTGAGGAAGGTCTTCTCGCTGAGGGTGTACGCCTCGAGCCGCGCCGCCAACGTCGTGTTGTTGCGGCGTTCGACCTTGTCCTCGTTCTTGATGCTGGTCTGCTCCTGCACCGTGACCGTGAGGATGTCACCGACATGGCGCGCGCGCAGATCGTTGGCCACCCCGGGATTGCTACCGGCGCGCACGTAGGGGTTCTGCGCCGTCCCCACCGAACCTGCCGCCAACGCCAGCGCCAGCGTCAACACTCCCGTTCGCATCGTCGTCATGTTTCCCTCCAGCTCGTTCACTGTTGCACCACCACCAGACCGGGCGCGGTGACCACGCCGACGATCTGGGCCCGTGACTGCGCATTGGTCAGCGTGATGCGGCCGCCGAGCGGCGCATCCTCGTTGGCCAGAGCCCGCGCCGTGACCTTGACGCGGCCCACCGTCAGCACCACCGTCACCAGGTCGCCGCGGCGCACCAACGCCGGCAGCGCCGTGTCCCCCAGCGTCAGCCGCTGGTTGGCGGACAGCTGGCGCGCGGCGACCAGTCCCGCCACTTCGTCGATCCGGGTCAAGAACGGCGAACGTCCCTGAGCCACCGCCTCCCGAGCCACCTCCAGATTCTCCGGGCCGAGCGGTGCACCCGCGCGCACCGCGGCGGTCGTCTTCAGCACCTGGTGGTAACGCACCAGACGAAACTGCACGGGGATCTTGCGCCAGGACTGGCCGTCGACCCGCACGTCGACGTCGACCACGGCACCGAGCGGGCCGGTGCGTTCCCCGCGCAGTTGCGCCACCAGCTCCTGGCTCACCCGCCCGGGGGGCGCCTGCACCCGGCGCAGCGGGCCCGACGCCTCGATCTCGACGTCGTCTCCCTCCACCGCCAACACCGCCTGCAGTGCCGCCGTGGCGCTGTCGAGCAGTTCCTGGGGCGCGATCTCGGTCCACACCGACTGCACCACCGACTCGGCGGCGCCGTCGACCTTGACCTTCGCCAGGTCACGGCCCGTCGCCGCCAGCGATTGCACCAGCTCGGCCCGCCCCACCACGCGCACGTTGCCCTGCGCCGGAGCCGGGCCGAAGCGCAGTTGCGCGATGGCCAGACCTTCGGCGTCGAGTGGCGTCACGTCGCAGAGTTCGCCGACCTGCACCTCGAGCCCGCGCACCGTGGTGTTGGCCTTGAGCCGCAGCTCGTGTTGTGGCTTGTCCTTGCCGTCGCCGCCGCCGGCGCCGAGCAGACCCAGAACGAACAGTGTCAGCAACTTCATGGGGAGCGCTCCCGCGCCTCAGCGCGACAGGTTGGTGGCCGTGGACAGCATCTGGTCGCTGGCCTGGATCGCGCGGCTGTTCACTTCGTAGGCCCGCTGCGCGACGATCAGGTTGACCAGCTCGTTGACGATCTGCACGTTCGAGCGTTCGACGAAGCCCTGCTTGAGCAGGCCGAGGCCGGTCGCCCCGGGCGTGCCGGTGATCGGCGGCCCCGACGCCTCGGTCGGCCGCACCACGTTCGAGCCCACCGCCAGCATGCCGGAAGGGTTGACGAAGCGGTGGATGGTGACGCGACCGAACACGGTCGACACGTCGGGTGCGGACGCGGTGCGCCCGGACACTCGCCCCTCGGGATCGATCGAGATCTCCAGCGTGTCGTTCGGCACCACGATCTCGGGCACCAGCACGTTGCCGGCACCGGTCACGATCTTGCCGTCGGCGTTCAAGTGGAAGCCGCCGTCGCGCGTGTAGCCGGTGCTGCTGTCGGGCAGCGTCACCGAGAAGAACCCTTCGCCGTCGATCGCGACGTCCAGGCTGCGCTCGGTGATCTCCAGCGTGCCGGTGGTGAACACCTTGGTGGTGCCGTTGAGGCGCGTGCCCGACCCGATCTGCGTGCCGATCGGCACCGGCGTGTCGTTGGCGCCGCGCGCCAGACCCGGCGCCTGCAGAGTCACGTAGAACAGGTCCTCGAACGAGGCCTGGGACTTCTTGAACCCCGCGGTGTTCACGTTCGCGATGTTGTTCGCGATCATGTCGACGTTGGTCTGCTGGGCCTTCATGCCCGTGGCGGTGGTGTAGAGACTCTTGAGCATCGCAAACTACCTCAGGATGTTGTTGACCAGGTTCTCTTCCATCCGCCCGAGCCCGCTCAGCGCCTTCTGGGTGGCGGTGAACGAACGCTCGACGGTGATCATCTGCACCAGTTCCTGCAGACTGTCGACGTTGCTGCCCTCCAGGAACCCCTGCTGCACGCCGCCGGGCACCAGGCTCGCGGCCTGGCCTTCGGGGTCGGCGTAGAGGCCGTTGCCGGTGGGCACCAGTGCCTCGGGGCGCGGCAGGGTGAACAGGCCCAGGGTGCCGTAGGTGGCGCCGCTCTTCGGGTCGCCGATCTGGCCGTTCGGCGAGATCACCAGGGTGCCGACGTTGGCGTCGGTGGTGTTGAGGGAGATCGGCGCGCCACCACTGTCGAGCACCGCGAGCCCCGAACGGTTCACCAGCTGCCCCTGCGCGTCGACCTGCAATTGGCCGTTGCGCGTGTAGAACGTGGCACCGGCGCGGTTCTGCACGCGCAGCCACTGTGGGCCGTCGATCGCGACGTCGAGCCGATTGCCGGTCTCGCGCACGATGCCGCGCGACAGGTCGGCGCGCTCCTGGTACTCGACCGTCGGCAGTTCTTGTTCGAGCAGCGACTGGAACGACGCCGCGCCCGGGGTCGTGGTCGCCACCCGCCGCTTGAAGCTGGTGGTGTCGACGTTCGCCAGGTTGTTGGCGATCGCGGCCTGCTTCTCGGCCAGGAAGCCGAGCCCGCGCACCAGTGCTGTTTCGCCGTAGCCACCCATGGTCACCTCACGATGTTCATCAGTTCCGCGAGAATCTCGTCGGTGGTGGTGATCACCCGCGAGTTGGCCTGGAAGCCGCGCTGGGCCTCGATCAGGTTGACGAACTCGCGGGCGATGTCGACGTTGCTGTTCTCCAACTGGCCGGAACGGATCGTGCCGGCACCGGCCGAACCGGCCGTGGTGGCGATCGCGTCGTCCGAGTTCGGCGACTCGACGAACATGGTGTCGCCGTCCTTGAGCAGGCCGCCTTCGTTGCTGAACATGCTGATGCGCAGCGTTTCCAGCACCCGGGTCTGGCCATTGCTGTAGTAGCCGACCAGCTGCCCCTGGGCGTTGAAGCCGGGGCTGAGCAACTGGCCGGCGACGAAGCCGTCCTGGTTGGTCGCCGCCACGGTCGTGGTGTTGCCGAGCATCGCCACGCCGTCGAACTGCCCCGCGGTGCCGAGATTCACCCGCACCGTCTGGTTGCCGCTGATGCCGTTCCAACGGAACTGCAGGGTGTTGCTGCCACCACCGATCACGTTGAACGAGCCGTTGTCGTTGAACCGGATCTGTCCGATCGAACCTTGCACGATGGTGCCTTCCGCGGCGTCCATCGAGGCCTCGAGGTCCCAGATGGTCGGGTTGTTGGCGCTGCGCGTGAAGGTCAACCGCACCGGGTGGGTGCGACCCTGCGCGTCGATCACGTCGATCGAGGTCACCGCCTTGTCCGGGCCGGTGCCTTGCTGCACCACGGTGAAGTTCGGCCAGGTGTTGCCACCGACGTTGCCGACCGCATCGCCGACGAAGAAGTCCATGTTCGCCTCCTGCTTGTCGTTGGCGACCAGTCGCAGGTGGCCTTCCGCCGTGATCTCGGCCTGCATCTGATTCTGGTCGATGCGCTGCCGCACGAAGTTCAGCAGATCGCCGAGGGTGGTGCCGTGGTTGGCGGTGCCGTAGACGAAGGTGTCCGAGAACGGCGTGCCGTCCGGGTTCTTGCCGCTGATGGTGATGCCATCGCCGACCGCATAGGCCCGCGTGCGGCCGGTCAGGCTGGCCAGGTCGCTGGTCGCCGTCGCCACTTGCTCGGTGCCGGACACCTGCAACGCGTCGAGTCCGAGCGCCGTCAGCATGCCGGCCGCGCTCGGCCCGTCGTCGAACTTGAGGCGCGCCGAGTCACCGAGCTTCGTGGTGGCGAACTGGATGGTGCCGGCCAGGTCGTCGGCGGTCACCGACAGCCCTTCGATGTTCTGGAACAGGCCCGCGACCACACTGGCATTCACCGGACCGGCGCCAAACGTGGTGCTGGGGAAGGTGATGGTGCGCTGGGCCCCGCCGTTCAGCGACATCAGCACCGTTCGCCCGGCGAACGCCGTCAGGTCGAACTGGTTGCCGGTGCCGGCCGTGCCGGTCGCCGTCTTGCTCGCCGCCGTGCCCTGCTTCAGCACCGCGCTGGACTGCACGATCTCGGCGAGCGGTCCCCCGACGCGCGACGGCAGGTTGCCTTGGAAGTCGATGCGTCCCGTCGGGCTGGCGGGCAACGTGTCGGAGACCGGCACCGTGATGTTGCCGCCCGAGCTGCTGAGCACGCGCATGCCGGTGCGCAGATCCACCAGCGTGCGGTTGGCGTCGACACCGAACGAACCGACGCGCGTGTAGAACGTCTGCGTGCCGTTGCTCAAGGTGAAGAATCCGCGGCCCTGCATGGCCACGTCGAGCGACCGCCCGGTGTCTTGGAACGTGCCCTGGCTCAGGTCGGTGTCGACCGTCGCCATGATCGCGCCGTGGCCGACCTGCAGCGGATTCTGGCCGCCGAAGTTGCCGTTCGGGCCCGAACCCGAGCGCACGGTGAAGCTCAGCAGGTCGCTGAACGTCGCCCGCGAACCGCGGAAGCCCGGCGTGCTGACGTTCGCCAGGTTGTTGCCGATCACGTCCATGTAGGTCTGGTGGACGCGCAGTCCCGACAGTCCCGTGTAGAGCGCAGTGCTGACCATGTTCGCCTCCTCGTCCCCGTTGTGAGTTGCCCGTCCGCCTGGTTCAGCTCGCCTGCGTGATGCCGGTGATCTTGCGCATCTCGACGTCGGCGCCGTTGCCGAGCTTCAGGCGCACGTCACCGCTCTCGGCGACGTAGACCGAAGCCACCGTGCCGGTGGCCGCCTTGCCCTCGTCGTTCAGGTAGGTGACTTCCTTGCCGAGCAGCGCGCTGCCCTGGCCGAGGCCCTGCATGCGCGCCAGCACGCCCTGGTAGTCGAGCAGCTTCAGCATGTTGCCGTTCAGGTCGCGCTGCTCCTGCATGGTCGTGTAACTGGCCATCTGGTTCATGAACGCGGCGTTGTCGACCGGTTCGAGCGGCGTCTGGTTGCGCAACTGCTCGGTCAGCAGCTTCAGGAACGCGTTGTCGCCGAAGCTGGCTTGGCCGGTGGACAGCACCCCGGTGCCGCCTTGGTTGTTGAGCGAAGTGATGCTGGAAGTAGCCGTTGGCATGTGGTGATCTCCGTCAAACCCAGAAGTCGAGTCCGTCGCCGCGCAGCCAGCCGCCGTGGCGCGGCTGGTTGGGGGCAGGCGCTGCGTCCACCCCCTCGTCGGTAGCACCGGACGTGCCAGCTGCGAACGGGGCCGCCGCGGCCTCGCGTTCGCTGCGGGTCTGCACCTCGGCCCCGGTGACCTGCAGGCCCGCGGCCTGCAGCGCCTGTTCGAGTTCGCCCAGGTGGCGCTGCAGGAGCCCGGTAAGTTCCTGGCGTTCGGCGGCGATGTGCAGACTCAGCCGGTTGCCCTCGGTGACGACCAAGCGCAGGTCGAGTTCGCCGAGTTCGGGCGGCTGCAGGCGCACCCGCATCTCGCCGCCGCCGTCCTGCAACTGCACCAGAATCTGCTTGAACACCGAGTCGCGGGCCTGGTCGAGCAACTGCGCCGAGGCGGCACCGCTGGTGCGGTAGCCCGCTGCCGCGGCTTCGGCACGCAGCGGCGCCCGCAGCCCGGCGGCGGTCGTTCCGACGCCGCGCGTCGGCACCGCGACCTCGCGGTTCGCGGCACCTGCCGCGGCTTGCTGGGCCGACAGCGCGACCCCCCCGGAGTTGCCGTTGCCGGCACCGCGGCCAGCAGCGGCCAGCAGCGGGTCTGCGGCGGCTTTGCTGGCAGTGGAAGTGCGAGGAGAGTCGGCTCCTTTGCCTGCAGTTTCCTGCCGCACCGGCTCTCCTCGGCTGAATGGGTTCTGGACGGCGGTTTCGCTCTCCCCACCCGACACCGCCGGGTCCGCGGCGAACGCGACGCGCTCGGGCGCTGCGTCGGCCGCGGCGAACGGTTCGTCGGCAGGCTGCGCAGGCAGTTCGCCTTCCGGCTCGGGCAGCACCGGCTCGGTGGCCGCTTCCGGCGCGCGCTCGGCCCCCGGGGCCGGGGCCGGCGTTGGTGCCGCGGCCCGGTCGAGCACCGACTGGAACGGCTCGGTGCGCCCGGTCGACATGCTGGCCGGGGTCGGGATGCGCATCGGGTCCGCGCCCACTCGTCCGAATCTGCTGGTTGCGATCGCCACTCGTCCTCCTCACCGGCCAGTAGCACACCACGTGCCAACCCGACGGCCCGTGCGCCGACGCGCAACCAGTGCCACAGAATCACCCCCCACCGAACCCCGGCAGCTCCTGCCGCCCCCCGCCGGCAATTCCTGCCGGGTCGGCAGAAGCTGCCGAGTTCCCGACGCCACCAGCCATGCCATCGACCGACCCGCGCACCTGGTCGGATTTCCAGCACTCGCCTCTCAAGTGGCGACGGCTTCTGCCGATGATCCGGTGCCACCGCACCGAAGGCACCCATGGACATTCGAGACCTCGGCAAGACTGGACCCGTAGCCCCGAGCGGCCCCCGCCCGAACCAGGCGGCTCCGCCGCGCAACTACGTGATCCCGAGCGTCGGCCGCGACGAAGCGCGCATCAGCGCTTCGAGCCGCGAAACCGCCGCCGCCGTCACCGGCCTCGCCGAGCGCGCGGCGCAGAGCGGCAGCGACCGCCGCGCCCTGGTCGAAGCGGCGCGGCAGAAGCTGGTCTCGGGTCAGCTGGACACGCCGGCAGCGTTCACAGCGGCGGCGGCGAAACTCGCCGACAGCGGCTTCGCCAGCGTCTGAGCGTTCGCCCGCGGGCAAGCCGGGCCAGCGCGGCACCGCCGCGCCAGGCCCTCACTCGAAGCGCGCTTGGCGTGCGAGGCGCTTCCTGATGATGTCGACGCGCTCGAGCTGGCCACGCGCCGGGAACCGCTCGTAGAAGCCTTCGCGCCGGAATTCGGCGGTCAGCTCGCCGATCGACTGGCAGCGCGCTTCGAGCAACTTCACCAGGTCCGCGCCCGGCGCCACGGTTGCGTCGATCTTCGCTGCGACGTCGCCGCACAGCCGCAGCATCGCCTCGATGGTGACGTCGCGCGTCACGAAGTAGTTCTTGTTGTCGCCCCACGCACCGCCGAACGCCGAACGCAGCGCCTTCAGCGTGTCGCGGATCAGGCCATAGCCGCGGTCCTTGCTCCAGCCGCGGCCGTCCTTGAAGCGGTGCTGCGCCTCGCGCCGGCGGATCAGCCGGTGCACCTCGCCGAAGATCTGCGCCTGGTTGATCCACATCTCCTGGGCCGAACGGCCGCCCAGCATGTTGATGTGGTACTGCAGCGGCGAGTCGTCCTCTTCGTAGAGCGCGCGCACCAGCGTGGCGGCGAACTTCTTCTCCGGGTCGGTGCCCCACTCGATGCGTTCGTAGAGGTCGATGAGGTGCGACTTGTTGATGCGCGTGTGGGTGCTGTTGATCACCACGAACATCTCGGTGGCGAAGTCGGCGGTCTTGCCGTCGAAGATCACCACTGGCACCTCGACCCGCCGGTCGGCGTCCTTCTCCTGCAGGTAGAAGTGCAGGCCGGCGAGGCGGTGCTGGCCGTCGATGATCAGGAAGTCGCCGCGCGGCTCCACCAGATTGCCGGCGCGCTCCATGCCCTTCAGCGGCTGGAACTCGAGTTTCTCGGTGGTGAACAGCAACACCGCGCCCGGAATCACCGGCTGGCGGGTCTCGTTGCGATAGAAGTCCTTGATCTGCTTCACCTTCCTGCGGTTCAGGTCGCGCTGGAAGGACTTGCTGTTCTTCTCGATGGCCTGGACGTAGCGCTCGACGTCGTCCAGCTCCTTCTTGGTCGAGAGATCGCCGCCGATGACTTCGCCGCGCTCGCCGTAGAAGCGCGTCACGAACCGCACTTTGCGCAGCAGGTCTTCGGCCGGGTAGCTGACGAAGTAGAACTCCGACTCCTTCTGGCGCATGCGCTGGGCGAACATTCGGCGGGCTCCTCGGAACGGGAAACGGGAGAGGTGAGGGTGGAGAGTTTGCGGTGCGGAGGCGTCCGGCGCAAAGGTCCGTGCGGCGGGGCGGAACGTCCGGTGGCACCGGATCCTCGGGCCCTCCCCCGCCCGCCCGTTGGGCCCAGGTCTGCCCCCGCCACAACCCGCAACCGGCTCAGCGGCCGTGCGGCGCTGGCAGCAGGCCGGCGAGTGCCGGCCATCGCTCGCGGGTCGCCGCCACCAAGTCCGCAGCCGCCTGCGGGTCTTCGCGGCACAACAGGCTCCCCAAAGCCATCCGCACTTCGCCGTGCAACCCTGCCAGCGGCGACGCCGAACCGGGGCACTCGCGCGCCAACGCTTCGAGCGTGGCCCGCACCGCGGCCACCGCAGCCGCGCGCGCCGGGCCCTCGGGCAAGCGCCCAAGCCGCTCGAGCTCCCGACGCGCGAGCACCAATTCGGCCGCCACCACCAGTTCCAGCGCAGCGCCCTGG
Organism: Planctomycetota bacterium; assembly: GCA_016795295.1. Classification (GTDB taxonomy): domain Bacteria; phylum Planctomycetota; class UBA1135; order UBA1135; family UBA2386; genus JAEUHP01. The sequence continues at coordinate 16,430 of JAEUHP010000100.1, forward strand.
GCCCGCAGCCCGGCGAGTTCCCGCGCCATGTCCGCCATCGGCGTGCCGACGGGCATCATGCCGCGGCCGCCAAGTGCAGCCAACCGAGCGGGATCGATGGGCGGCAGGTCTTCGCCGAGCCAAGCGCCATCGACGGCAAAGCTCCACGCGTTGGCCGCCGCACTGAGCATCGGCTGGGTCGCGGCTTTGGCCAGCAGCTGCTGGTTGCCGGGGTGCGCCACCACTTCGAAGGTGCAGTAGGCGCTCGCGGCCTGCTGCGGTGCGGCGCCTTCGGTCCAGTGGCAAACGAGCTGCGCGCGCCACACACCGAGCTGCATGCCGTGCAGCAACATCCGGGGCGCGGCCAGACGAAACCACTGGACGGCACCGCCGCGAACCTCGTACTGCAGCGGATCCTCGGGGGACTTGTTCTCCCACTCCTGCCATTGGTCCTGGGCGAGCCGACGTTCCCAGACCACTCCGAGGTGACCATGCCAGTCGGCACTGGCGGTCACCGAAGCCTCGAGCCGGATCGGCGCGCCGAACGGCACCTTGGCCGCCGGCGCCGCGAGGGTGGCTTGCACGGTGGTGCCGGGCCGCACGGCCTTGATCCTGCGGGGCCCAAAACCCCAGTCCTGCGCCGGGGCCACAGCGGCCAGCAGCCAGGACGAGAGCGCGGCAACAGTCAGGTAGCGGCCCATGACAGGGTCTAGCGTAGCCGCGGGCGGAAGTTCTGCTGGTCCGGCCCAGCTAATCCAGGATGTGCATCAGAACCTGGAGCCCGAAGTAACCGCACACCGGGGCCGCGACCACGGCCATCCAGGCCATACCTTCGAGCAGGCGCCGCGGGACACAAGCGACCCCCAGCTAGCAGACGGCCAGCAGCAGGCCGAAGTTGGCGAACAGAAGGCCGAGCCCCTTGCCGACCGGCAGATGGTCGGGAGCGCCGCCGCCGCCGTGGCCTTCGATCCGCTGCAACGGGAATCCGGTGACCACGAAGGTCTGGTAGATCTCCTCGCTGGCATGGTGTTGTTCGAGCCAAGCGGAGTACTGGCCCAGATCTCTCGCTTGGCCAGGGAAGTACTCCGCGCGGCATGCCAGACCGATCCAGGTGCAGGCGAACGCGAGGCCCACCGCCAACACCAGCCGTTCGTGCCGCCTGGACTGCCGCAACGCCGCTGACAGCGGCCGGGTCAGTGCGAATCCCGCAGCGATCGGGAACGCCAACAGAGGCAATGCGGCCAAGGCCACGTCGAAGCCCGTGGACAACAGAGCCAGCAGGGCAGATGCCACTGTGAGAGTCAGCGCGAAAGGCATGGTGGACGGCAGCCGCCAGGGCTGCCAGAGGTTGGCCGATGGTCGCCAGAGCATAGCGCCAGATGCGGTGCTGGCGGCATGGGCACCTGTGTCGCCGCGCGTGGCAGCGGCCACCGACGCGCATCCCGGGTGCTGCACCCCCCGGCCCAAAGGGCCCGGGCTTCAGAGAACCTCGACCTCGGCACGCACACTCGCGCGCAGCGCCGCCAGTTCCGCCGGGGTCGGCACCACGTCTGGCGCCGTGCGGCGCAGCACGATGCGGCGGAGCGCCGGGTGTTCGCGCAGCACGCCGAGCTGCTGGGGAGTCGGCAGTGTGGCCAGCGACACCCACAACACC
>JAEUHP010000119.1 GCA_016795295.1 Planctomycetota bacterium
ACGGGGTTCGACCCCATGGAAGAAGAAGCCGTCGGCCGGCCAGGTGTCACCACTGGCGCCGCTGACCTGCAGATCCAGCAGCAGGTTGCCGTTGCCGCGCTGGTACAAGAACGCCTGCAGGAACGGGATGTCGATGGTCCAGGGGTTGGGGAACGGATAGATGCGCTGCGCACCCGGGACGGTCAGGCTGCCGGAGAACAACGTCGTGCCGGTGGCGGCGCCGATGGCCGCGCAGCGGTCGCAGCTGACGGTCGCGCAGAGCGTCGCCGCGGCGAAGGCGGCCGGCATCGACGTCAAGGTGCAGGAGAAGCGGTTGCGCGACTTCAGTGCGCGCATCGAGGCGTTCGTGCTGGCGATCGACGACCTGAACGCGCAGTTCGACCACGCCGAGCACCACAGCGGCTCGGTCGGCGAGCACGCGAAGACCTACCGCGACAAGGTCGTGCCGGCGATGGTGAAGCTGCGCGAGCTGGCGGACGGCCTCGAGACGATGGTCGACGACGCCGAGTGGCCGCTGCCGAAGTACCGCGAGATCCTGTTCCTGCAGTGATCATCTGGGGGCTCCACCAGGATTCCGGCAGCCGCCGCTCTGCCGAGCTGTAGACGAGAGCGGCGTCTCGGCGCTTAGTCAGTTCGATGTCTCCATCGGTGACATCCCGAAGTCGCGAGGGTTGTCGACTTGGTCGATTGCCCCCTCCAGCATCAGCGCGTAGAGCTTGCCCGTGACCTGCAAGGCATACGCCACGTGTGCGTAGTGTGATTCCGTTTTGATGAGGGAGTCGACATATAGGTCCATCAGCCGGTTGTGCCCCACATCTACTTCTTGGTGTTCCTTCAGGAAGGTCATCGCGCTCGGCGGAACGCCGAGCTTGGCCAGCGCCTGCGCATAGGCCTCCCCGTGTTGCGTCGGAGCGAACTCCAGGAAATACAGGTAGCCGAGGTATGTGAGTGGGTCCAGGTGGCGTATGGCGAAGTAGGTAAAGGCGACCAGCGAGACCGTGCTTGGCAGGGGGTGCCGTCGTGGTGTCGTGGAGACGTCGAAGCCGAGCGCCTTCAGATCCCGCAGCGCGAGCTGGTCATGGCCAACCTCGGAGATGGCATGCTTGAGGAATGGCCCGACCATCGCGCGCTGTGAGCCGTGGAAGTGCACGGCTGCCTCAGCCTGGATCTGCGGGTCTTCCCGTGTGTAGTGGAAGATCTCTGTGAGGATGCTGGCGTAGTGCTCCACTCGCAGGTCGCCGTTGAGGAGCCGCTTGATGGCTCGGCTCTGATTGAAGTCGTTCGAGACCTCTTTGAAGAGGTTGGCCAGCCTTGTCCGGTAGTTCATTGATGGTTGCGGTCGGGTTGTCGGGTTGGTGTCAAGGCCATCCAGTCACGAAGATCGGCTGCCAATGGGCTTCGGCAGGCTTCAAAGTGGGTGATATCATGCATCGCCAAGCGCAGCACCGTGACCGTGCCGTAGATTGGATGGGTCTTCGGATTGCAGTGCATCACGAAGCCCATGCGCAGGAAGAAGTCGTTGAGGTGCTGATTGCAGTCGATGTAGCCCTGCCGGACTCCGTCCATGAGCGCGCGAGAGTAGGCCGCGCGCACAAGTCGCACCGGCAGGTCGCTGCGACGGTGCCGTTTGCCGACCATTAAACGCGTGCAGATCGAAGTGAAGCCCGGGTGTGTTGCCGAGGGGCTCCTGCGCATTTCGTAGAAGTCTTCGTAGAAGCTCAGCGCCTGTCGCCACGAGTAGTTCAATCTCACGCAGCCGACGATCTCTTGGCTGCCTGAACTATGGTCATACGCCGCGATGTTCACACCTTCGTCATCGAGCGGATCACGCAGCGTCTTCGCTTGATGATTGGCAGAGGGCTCCGCGCGCCCCATTTCCTCGACGTAGACCGAGTAACGAAACTCGGCCAACAGGCCAAGCTCACGGGTATCGGCTACCTGACGAATCTCGGGGGGGGGGGCATTTGGATAGGTCGCCTCTTCTCAAGGCATGCCAACAATGTGGGGACGGTAGCCAACATTGTTGTGCGGTCAGCGCGTAGGAAAAACAAGCTGCAGTCCTGGACCACCCAGACCTGCCAGCTCCCAGGGTAACGCCGCCCGACCCCCTCCGCCAGGCCCTCGCGAAGGGCTGAAATCCTCCCCCTCGGACCAATTTTCGGCCCAGCGGACACACCGGTCCCCCGCCGCAGCCCCAAGTGGCCGCCGCACCGCGCCTTGCCGTCACTCCGGCCAGCCGGACTCGCCGTCCTCACCACCCTCTTCGCGACCCGGCGGTGCCCGGCACGCAGCCCGCCCCGGTTCCGATCCAGACAACCTCAGCACCCCCAGCACCCGCGCGATCGCCGCCGGGTCGTGGATCGCCGCCAACACCCGGCGCGGACCGGCGCACTTCGGGCAGACCAGCACCGAGAATCCGAACACCCGTTGCAGCAACGCAGCCCATGGCAGGCGGCGCCGCGCACCACTTCGCCTGCCGCCACCATGCGGAATGCGCAGACGCTGCCGACGCTGCCGTTCGGCCAACCGGCGCCGCAGGTCGACGCCGGCGGCCACCACGGCCTCGTCGAGGTCGGTCGACGCTGCCGTTGCCGCTCCATCATCAGCCCCGTGCCGGCAGCCCCCAACATCCCCGGCATCCCTCTCACGCCGCGGCACCACCCGCGAACGCAGCCCCGACGCCGGCGCCAGAACCCCGTGGTACGTCACCAGGTGCTTCCGCGGCCGCGGCACCAACGCACAGAGACGTTCCATCAACACCTCCTGCGTCATCACCACCGCAGCCGTGCCATCCCGCCAGCGCTTCTTCAGCGAGTACCCAATCCTGCCCCCACCGAGCTCCACCAGCCGCGACTCGGCTACCGCCGGACGGCCGGCGTAGCGGCACAGCTTCTCGAGACGTTCCCGATCCCGGGCCGCCACCCACGCGCCAGCGTGCAGCGAAAACCCGCCAGACTCCGCGCACAGCGGCC
>JAEUHP010000144.1 GCA_016795295.1 Planctomycetota bacterium
GTGTTGTAGACCCAGGCAAGGCTGTTCGCGGTCCCCTGGCCCAATCCTGGCCAGTAGGTGCTCGAGAGCCACGCATGCATGCGGCCTTCTTGGGTCAGGGTCGACGCCGTGGCGTTTTGCACCAGATTGCGGTAGGCGTTGGCACCCTTGGCGAAGGCGACGCAGTTGGCGTAGAAGTTGGCCTGGATGGCTGGACTGTTCGGGGCGAAGAGGGCTTGCAGATCACTGTTCGAGAGGTTGTGCGTTCCCAGGTGGGACCTGAGGATCTTCACGGCGAGGTCACTCTCGACCCCGCTAGCTCCTCGGAGTGAAGCCAGTTGGCCGCGCGCTGCTCGGCATGCATACTGCAGGAACAACAAGCCATCGCGGGCTTGCTCATACCCCAGTGCGTACCAGGCCACCTCTTCACTCTCGGCGGTGATGTGGGGCACCCCCAGGGGATCCCGATGCACGTGTGCCGTATTGCTGGGGCCGCCTTGGGCGCGCGTGACGGACAGCAAAACGACCAGGACCATCGCCAGTCGGCCGAGTCGGCGGCGGCGGACTGTGCCACCGCCACAGACTTCAGCGAGGCCTACGGCGAGGGCGTGCCGAAGCGCTCGGCCCGCGGGAGAACCACCGGGGGGGGGGCAGTATGCTGCATGATGTCCCTGCTTTGGACGTCCTGAGACCTATCCCGGAGGTGCGGGCACGTCCAAACCCGCGTCTCAGAGGCTGCCATGCCCAGACTGGCGTGTCAAGGGGGCATTCTAGAGTTGCCAACCAAGGGCCTGGTACCGCGGGAGGAACCCTTGGTCGTTGGTCGGAACTTAGCGATTGGCCGAAGCCCTGCGACCGGCACCGCGGCACACTGCCACGGCATGCACGAAGACTGGTTGCGCCGCTGGGCCGAAGGCAACATCGGCTTCCACCGCCACGACGTCCACCCCGCCCTGGCCAAGCACTGGCAGCCAGACCGCGGCACCGTGCTGGTGCCGCTGTGCGGCAAGAGCGTCGACCTGCGCTGGCTGGCCGAGCGCGGCCACACCGTGGTCGGAGTCGAACTCGCCGAACGCGCCATCGCCGACTTCTTCGCCGAGCAGGGGCTGCAGTGCGCACGCCAACCCGGAGCCCTGCCCGCTTGGACCGCCGCGGCGCTGCCGATCACGATCTACCAAGGCGACTACTTCGCCCTCACCGGCCTTGCGTGCGACGCCGTCTACGACCGCGCTGCCCTGGTGGCCCTGCCGCCGGAGCGCCGCGCCGCCTATGCCGCGCACACAGACACGCTGCTGCGGCCGGGCGCGTTCCGCCTGCTGGTGACGCTCGACTACGACCAGGCGCTGGTCGCGGGCCCACCGTTCTCGGTGCCGGAGGCGGAAGTGCGCGGCTACTGGCCCGAACTCGAACGGCTCGAGCGCCAGGCGGCGAACCACGACGCGCCGCCGAAGTTCCGCGCGGCTGGAGCGGTGCTGCACGAAGCGGTGTGGCGGTCGCGCGGCGTTGGGCGCACCTGACGGCGCGCCGGTTGGGGCTCGCTGCACTGCGATGCAGCGCAGCAGCCGTCACTCCACCAGTGCCGGAAACACCTTGCGCACCCGCTGCAGGTGCTGCGCCGCATCGCCCTCGGCCTTGCCCGCCAGCAGGCTGAGCAACGCCAGCAGGTCCTGCGCCGTGACCTGGTAGGTCGCTTCGGGATGCGCCGCGAGTTGCTTGGTGAGCCGTTTGTGCGCGACCTTCGGGGTGAGCACGTACTTCGGTTCCGTTGCCGGAGTCTGTTCGAGTTCTTGCAGCGCGGCATCGACCACGGCGCGTTCCTGCCCGGGTTCGGCGGCGGCCGCTTTGCGGCAGATCTGCTTGGCCTTGCCCCACGACAGTTGGCCCTGATGCAGCAGGGCGCGCACCCGCGCATCCATGTTCGGCACGTAGCGCAGCAGGTCCTCGATCCAGCCGACGCTCTTGTCGAGGAAGCCGGCGATGCGCTCCTTCGACCAGTTGGCGTTGTTCAAGAACAGCACCGTGTCGAAGTACTCGGTGATCTTGGCGTCGAGCCGGTCGGCATTGAGTTTGAGATTGAGCGCGCGGATCTCTTCGAGGTCGCCGGCCACCACGCGCACGTCGACGCGGTCGAAGTAACCCGGATGGTCGGCCCGGATCAGGCGGATCGCGTGCAGGCGATGGAAGCCGCCGATCAGGAAGTACTCGCCGTGGCGACGTTCCCACACCACCAATGGCTCGAGCAGGCCGTTCTTCAGGATGTCCTCCTTGTAGTGCAGGACCTTCTGCTGGTTCAGTTCGCGGTGGTTCTGCAGCTGCGGGTGCAACTGCACGCGGTCGAAGGGGACGTAGTCGTAGCGTTTGGTGGTGACCATGACAGGCTGCGGGCGGCGGCTGCCGAACGGCAGCGTCCAGCTTGCCGGCTGTGGGGGCGGAATCCCAGGGTGGCGTGACGCGCCGGGCCGGCTGGCCGGCCTCCTGGACCGTCTGCGGTGAGCGCAGGAGCCCGGCCGGCGTTGCGTTGCACCGGCTACGGCTGGTCGGCGAAGAACGCCCCGACCGCCTGCGCGAACGCCTCCGGCTGCTCCATCGGCACCAGGTGTCCGGCTCCGGGCACCACGGTGCAGCGCGCGCCGGGGATCGCCGCGGCCATGGCCTTGGCGCCGGCCACCGGCGTGATCGCGTCGTGTTCGCCGACCACCACCAGGGTCGGCACCGTGATGCTGCCCAGCATGGCGGTGCGGTCCGGACGGTCGCGCAAGCCGCGCAGGTCGGCCACGATGGTCTCGACGCTCTGCGCTTCGACCATCGAGGCGAGGCGCGCCCGCAGCAGCTGCCCCGCGGCATCGCCGGTGGGTCGCGGGGCGAGCAGCTTGGCCGCCATGCCCGTCGCCAGCGCCGCACGTCCGGAGTCGACCACGGCGGCCGCCGCTGCGTCGCGGCCGGCGCGGGCGGTGGCATCGTCGGCCGCCGCCTTGGTGTCGACCAGCACCAGCGAACGCACCAGTTCGGGCGCCATGGCCCACAGCGCGAACGCCACGTAGCCGCCCATCGACAAGCCCACCACGTCGACGGGGCCCTCGGCACAGGTGCGCAGCACGGCCACCGCGTCGGCTGCGAACTGCGCCATGGTGTGCACGGCGGCGCCGGCCCAAGGCGACCTGCCGTGGCCACGCAGATCCGGCGCCAGCAAGGTGCGCTGTGCCGCCAGGGGGCCGTGCAACGTGTCGAGCCACATGCGGTGGTCGAGCGGGTAGCCGTGCAGCAACAGAGTGATCGGTCCGCGCCCGGCCCGTGCCACGTGCAGGGTGGTGCCCGGGCCGTGGACGGTGTCGGGAACCGGCAGGTGCGAGGTTTCGATCATGGTGCGGGTCACCGAGACAGAGCCAGACGGGCCACGCATTCGACGTGGTAGGTCTGTGGGAACATGTCGTAACCCTCGACCTGTTCGAGTCGATAGCCGCCGTCGACCAGCACCCGCAGATCGCGCGCCAGGGTCTGTGGATCACAGGACACGTAGACCAGGCGTGCGGCGCGGAGCTGCAGCAGCAGCGGCAGCGCCGGCTTGGCCCCGAGCCGCGGCGGATCCATCAGCACCAGATCCGGCCGTTCCTTGTGGTCGCGCAGGAACTGCTCGGTGGTGGCGCGCAGGTAGGTGACGTTGCTGCAGCCGTTGGTCTTGGCGTTGACCCGGCCGAGCGTGCAGGCGCGCCGTTCGTCCTCGACCGCGACCACGCGCTCGAAGCGCCGCGACAACGGCAACGAGAACAAGCCGACTCCGGCATACAGGTCGAAGGCCACGCCACCGCGCTCGTCGCCGAGCGCTCCGGTGACCAGGGCGGCGACCAGATGGCGGTTGCCCTGGAAGAAGCTCTCCGGCTCGATCAGGTAACGAAAGCCCAGCACTTCGTGTTCGACCAGGTCCTTGCGCAGGCCAGGCAGGTCCGGCGCCCACACCGCGCCGCCGCGGCCACAGGCCCCGTCGAGTTGGTAGGGCCACTCCGCGCGCGGCAGGCTGGCGAGGGCTTTGCGCACGGCGGGCAACGAGGTTTCGAGTTCGGTGGCCAGCACCGGGCACTCCTGCACGTCGACGACTTCGTGTTGGAAGGCGCGGTGGAAGCCGAGCACCGGGGTCGGCGTTCCGGCCGGTTGCCCAGCGGAGTCCGCTGCGGCCGGCCGCGGCTTGCGTTCGTGGCGGCGCAGCCGGCCGTGGCTGCCGTCGCTGCGCTGGCCGGACGTGGCGGTGAGCTTGAGCTGGCTGCGCACGCGGTAGCCCCACGGGTCGCCGTGGTGGATGCGCACCGGCTCGGGCCAGTCGAAGCCGCCGGTGCGCACCAGGGCGTCGCGCACGAACTCGGCCTTGGCGGCCACCTGGGTGGGGTAGTCGACGTGCTGGAACTGACAGCCACCGCAGTCGCCGAAGTGCCGGCAGCGCGGTGCCACGCGGTGCGGGCCGGGTGCCAGGACTTCGCGCAGGTGCGCGCGCACGAAGCGCTTGTCGACTTCGTAGATCTCGGCGCGCACCCGGTCGCCGGGGGCGGCGAACGGCACGAACACGGCGAGGCCTTCGTGGCGGCCGACGGCGAAGCCGCCGAAGCCGAGGCGGTCGATGGTGAGTTCGAGGGTTTGGCCGACGGTGGGCTCGGTCATGGGGGCGAGCACGTTACCACAGGATGTGGGTGGCGGCTCGCCGTGATGTGCGTGCCTCTGGCTGCCGATCCCTGCCCGTGTGCTTGCACTGTGTGCCGAGCCCAGCGAGGCCTTGTCCGTGCCGCGCGATCGACCTAACCTCGGCTCCGTGGTGGAACCTGTCGATCCCTGCAACGACACCGACCCAGCCGCCGGGGCGGCGCAGGCCGCGGCGTGGCGCGCCATGACGCCGATGGCGAAGTACGCGGCCCTCCAGGCGCTGCAGGCCACGGCCGTGGCGTTTGCCGAAGCAGGAATCCGTGCTCGGCATCCCCGGGCCGGCCCGCGCGAGGTGTTCCTCCGCCGCATCGCCCAGCACCTCGACCGCGCCACCATGATGGCGGTCTATGGCTACGATCCAGGGTCGAGCTGATGGAACCGCCGTCGGGAGATCCGGTGCGGGCAGTCGTGGCTGCTCTGGAACGTCTCGGCATCCAGTATTTCGTCGGCGGTTCGGTGGCGAGTACCTTGCATGGTGAGGTCCGCACGACTCATGACATCGACATTGTCGTCGATCTCGAGGCCCACCATCTTCTGCCCCTGGTCGGCGCACTTGCTGCCGAGTTCCATGTCGACCCAGAGCACGTGCGGTATGCCCTGGCGCGCCGCACTTCGTGCAACGCCGTGCACCGGGCCACGGGACTGAAGGTCGATCTGTTCGTGCGCAAGGATCGTGAGTTCAGCCGCGCCGAGATGGCCCGGGCCCTGCCGTTTCAGATCGGCCCCGGGTGGACGGCGCGAGTCGCCACTGCCGAGGACTGTGTGCTCGCCAAGCTGGAGTGGTATCGCAAGGGCGGGGGTGTTTCCGACCGGCAGTGGCGTGACGTGCAGGGCATCTTGCGTACGCAGGGCGATCGGCTCGACCGTGCCTACTTGGAGCAGTGGGCCGTCGAACTCGGTGTCGGCGAGCTGCTGCAGCGCGCGCTCCGGGAAGCTGGTTGCTGACCGTTCCGCCGCGTCAGCGCTGGCGTAGGCGTGGTCGTGGCACTGCGGATGGTGCCGCGCTCGTGGCGGTCCTGGCTCGTAGCGTTACCGGTGGCGTCACCGGAACTCGGCGCCGCCCTCAGGGGAGAATGCCTGACGGCGAGATTTGGTGGAAGTGGCTTGACCAACTGTACTGCAAGAGCTAGAACAGTCGATACAGAGCCCGAACCGTGCTGATCCGCATCGATCCCCGTTCCGCCGAGCCGATCTTCGAACAGATCGTGTTCGCCGTGAAAGCCGCCCTCGCCCGCGGTACCGCCACCCCTGGGGACAAACTGCCCTCGGTGCGTGAATTGGCCCGAGACCTGGCGATCAACCCGAACACCGTCGTGCGGGCCTACGAACAGCTCGAACGCGACGGCGTGGTGGTGCGCCGGCAGGGCTCTGGCTGCTTCCTGACCGACCGCGGTTCCGAGCTCGGCCTCGTCCAGCGGCGGCGCCAGCTGCAGGAGCTGTTGCGCCGGGCGGCGACCGATGCGTTCCACCTCGGCTTCACCGCCGCGGAAGTGCGCACGGCGCTGGAGCAGAGTCTCGAGCAACTGCAGTTCGACAAGAACGACCAAGGCAAGGACCGACCGTGAGCACCGTACTGAGTTTCGAAGGCGTGCACCGCCACTTTGGCCCGCACCAAGTTCTGCGCGGCCTGAACCTGACGGTCCAGCAGGGGCAAATCTATGCCTTCCTGGGGCGCAACGGTGCCGGCAAGACCACGGCGTTGCGCATCCTGATGGGGTTCCTGGCCCCGCATCGAGGTCGCGCGACCGTGCTCGGCGTCGACAGCCAGGCATTGCGACCCGCGGATCGGGCCCGCATCGGCTACGTCGGGGAGGGGCACCTGCTCGATCCGACGATGCGGGTGAAGGACGTGATCGCATTCGAGCGCGGCACGCGTGCGACCTTCCGCCTCGATCTCGCGGCGCGCGCGGTGCAGCGCTGTGGCCTGCGGCTCGGGCAGTTCGTCGCCACGCTGTCGCGTGGCCAGCGCGCTCAGCTCAGCCTGGTGCTGGCCGTCGCCGCTGCTCCCGAAGTGCTGGTGTTCGACGATCCGGCGATGGGACTCGACGTCGTCATGCGGCGCGAGTTCCTCGACGCCATGATCGATCTGTTGGCCGACTCGGGGTGTGCGGTGCTGTTCAGCTCGCACATCCTCACCGATGTCGAACGCATCGCCGACCGCGTCGGCATCCTGCATCAGGGCGCCTTGCTGGTCGATGCGACCATGGACGATCTGCGGCGGCGTCTGCGGCGGTGTGTGGTGCTGGGCGGCCCCGAGCCGGCGTTGGGCGGTGCGGCGCAGGTGCTGCGGCGCCGCGTTCGCCAGGGTGCCACCGAGCTTCTGTGGCTCGATCCCGACGCCCGCGAGCTCGCGCGGTTCGCTCAGGAAGGGCGACTCCAGGATCTGGGGACGCCGACTCTCGAGGAGCTGTTCCTCGATTTGACCGGCATCGAGCCGCCGGGATTGCTGTCCGAATCCGTGCGCGAAGTCGCGCGTGCCCAGGAGGTGGTGCAATGAAAGCTCTGCTGATGCGGGATCTGTCGTTCGCGGCGTTGCTGACACTGCTCGGCACCGTCGCACTCGCCATCGCGTTGGCGCAGGAACACTTCCAAGAGGTGTGGGTGTTCGAGCCGTCGCGCCTGCAGATGACCTTCCACACCGCTTGGGCCGCCGGGCTGGTGCTCGGGGTGGCGGTGGCACTGCGCGACCGTTGGAACGGGGCGTTGGACTACATCCGGCATCGGCCGCTGTCGCCCGCGGTGCTGCAAGTGGGTCGCCTCACCACGGCAGCGTTGGTGCTCGTCGCCTGGTGGGTGCTGGCTCCAGCGGGGGCGTGGCTCGCCGAGCTGGTCGGCGGCAGCCTCGTCAGTGCTGGCCGTCTGGACCACTGGCCACTGGTGTTCGCGTCGATGGCTCCGGCGGCCAGCGCTGCGGCCCTGGCCATGCTCGCGGCTCGGCTGCCGCTCGCTTGGTGGCTGCGCGCCGTGGTGGCGGCTGCCTTGCTGCTGGTCGGCTTCCCACTGTGTGAGCAGTTCGCCGCGGTGGGCGATCGCCACGATCCCGTGGTGTTCACCGGGTTGCACCTCGGGCTCGCCGTGCTGCTCGGCGCAGTGTCGGTCGCCTTCGGCCACGTCGAACGGGATCCCGACCGCAGCTGGACGCGGCGGGTGCCGGCATGGGCCACGGCCTTCGTGCTGGCTGCTGGCGTGGCGGGTGGGACTCTGCTGCTCAGTTGGTTCGGCACGGGGGCCCTGCGCAACTTCGCGGCCGTGCTGCCGGTGATCGGCAGGGTGGGCGAGCGCCACGAACTGCTCGCCTTCGACGCGCGCCACCAAGGAAGGTCCCAGCGGGCGCACATCCTCGACGCCGAACACCGCCGGACCGGCGCCATCGCCGAGGGTGAGATCACGGACGTGGTGAGGCTGGAGCGGCCGAGGTTCCGCGGTCCCGAGCTGGAGGCGCCGCAGTTCGGCCCGCGGCTTTGGAGTCCTCTGCGCATCGATCGCCATGGGTTCGCCAACTGCCTGTTGCTGGACAGCGATCGCTGGACGCGGCGTTTCCATGTCTTTGGCCGGGGGGATCGCGTCACGCCGTTCCACAGCGGGGTGCGCCTCGTGCTGGTGGGCGCCGACGGCTTTGCCTCCGGTTCCGAGTCGGCGGTGGCCAGGCACTCCATGGTCTGGGCCGTGGAACCAGAGGCCCGGGAGGTGTTCTGCTTCGACCCGAGCCGCGACGAAGTGCGCGCCGTGCCGATGCCCGATGGCCAGCGCATCGTCGCGGTCCTCGAGCAGGAGCAGGGAGATCCGCCTGCGCTCGCCGGCTGGAAGGTGCCCAGTTGGCTCGTGCGCGGCGAACGGGGCGTGTTCGCGTTCACCCGTGACGGGCTGGTGCCTGCCGAGGCGAAGGCCGTCGAGGCCGCCGAGCTGCGTCAGGCCGCGCGCCGCGAGCGAGGGGAGCGGGCCAGGCAGCAAACCATCGAGTTCCCCGTGGCCGACGTCCTGACGCCGACCGTGCGTGTGCTCGACGCTGCGGGCGCGGTGCGCTTCGAGCACGCCTATGCACCCCGCACCGCGCTCGAACGGACGGCCTACGCCATGGGCCTCGCGCCGTCGCTGCTGCGTTCGCCACTGCTGCAATTGGGCGCGCATCTGCTCGCCGACGACGTGCACTTCGAGGTCTCGGTCTTCGGCGATCCGGTCGTGGCCGAAGGCCGCCGCAGCTGGCTCGTGTTCGCCAACTGCGTGGTCAGCGGCATGTTCGCCGCCATCACGCGGCGGCGTTTGCGGCGTGCGGGCGCCGATGCGGGCACGCTGCGCTTCTGGTCCGTCGCGGTGGCGCTGACCGGCCTGGTCGGCGCACTGCTCAGCGAGTGGTTCGAAGCGAGCCGAGCGTGGCGAGTGCCGGAAGCCAGCCCAGCGCCGGAGCCGCGAATCTTCACGGTGCGCGAAGCCGGGTGAATCGGCCGCGGGCCGCTGCTACTGCTGGTGCCCTTCGGTCACGATCCGCGCCAGCAGGTCCGGCGGATCGTTGTGCGAATGGGTGAAGCCGAGCGCGCGTTCGCGCGCAATCGTGTCGAGGCTGCGGAACGCCAGCACGTAGCCGCGCCGCCACCGCGCGCTGCGGTTGCCGCCCGAGCCGTGCAGGGTGCGCTCGTGGTGCACCGTGACGTCGCCACGCTGCAGGCGGGCCGGTCGGATGCGGTCGCGCGCCGGATCGACTTCTGCCACCAGCGTGTGGTTCTGGGTGCGATCGCCGCGCAGCGGCACGTGGCCGCGCAGGCGCGCTTCGCGGTGCGAGCCGTCGACGAACTGCAGGCAGCCGTTGTCGTGGTCGGTCTCGTCGAGCGCCAGCCAGAACGTCGCCGTGCGCGGGTCGGGAGTCTTCGGCCAGTAGCCGAGGTCTTGGTGCCAGTGGAACACCGCGTCGGGCTTGTGCGGGGGCTTGGCGACCAGCTGATCGTAGTCGAGGCCGAGCTCGCCGCCGATCAACTGCTGCGCCACTGCGGCCGCGCGTCGTTCGTAGGGATTGTCCTGCAAGGGCGGGTGGTAGCGGCGTGGCAGCATCACGTTGAGGATGGCGAAGTCCTCGGGCCGCCTGGTGTACTCGCCGGTCATGTCGCAGTAGTCGCGGCCTGCCACCGGCAGTTCGCGGCGCAGGAACTGCATGTAGAGCGCTTCGAGCGGCCGCAGCTCGGCCTCGGTGAGGAAGGCCGGCAGATGCACCCAACCGTCCTCGTGGAAGGCGTGGCGCTGCTCTTGGGTGAGTGGGTAGGCGTGCATGCGGTTGGCGAACGGGAGGGCCGCGGCAGCTTCCCCGCGAGCGGAGTCAGAGGCAACCAACGGCTGCGGCTCGTGGTCGATGCCGCGCGCGAGGCGGCAATCGGCAGCGATCAGGCGAGGGGGAAGAAGCCGAAGCGAAAGCCGTCGCGGGTGGCGACCAGCACCGGCAGTCGCTGTTGGGCCTGCCATGCTTCTTCCTGCCAGTGCTCGGGGGCGACCCTGCGCTGCAGCAGCGGCTCGAGCATGGCGCGTGGGCAGACCCCGACCAGCAAGCCTTCGGGGATGGTCTGTCCGGTCAGCTTGGCGAGTGCCGCGCGGAACTCGGGAGCTTCGTGTGAGTCCGGCAGCAGAATCGTGCCGGCGATCCTGGCCATCGGCTCCTGTTGGAGGATCTCCTTGGCGTCGGCGACGAGGCTCGGCCCGTGTCGTTCGAGCAGGGCCTGGGAGTCCATTTGTTGGTAGAGCGAGTCGAACCCGTCCATGCTGCCTCCGGGGCTTGGTTGTTGGCAACAGTGGGTGGGCAGTGGTGGTCTGTCAAGGCGGGGTGGCAATGGCGGCAGGCATGGCGCTCCGGTGCGCCGGACACGGCGCCGCGACCGGCGTCGGTCAGGTGTGGCCGAGGCCCCTGCGGATCAGCCGGCGAGCCCACACGTAATGGCTCGAAGTGGCCGAGATCAGATAGGCGCCGAGGGAGGTGCTGCCGGTCCAGCGGTACCTGCGCTTGGCGAAGAGTTCGTCGTCGCTGTGGCGCTGGATCAAGGCCGTGACCGCGGCGTGCGAACGAGCGAAGCGGGTGCGCACTTGCCGGAGCGACAGGGCTGTGTAGCGGGCGTGGATCTCGCGGTTCAGTTCCTTGGTCTGCGACCACGAGAACCCGGCCGCGGGCATCTCCGGCGGCCCGCCGCGCATGCCCACGGTGTACCAGCCCAGCAGCAAAAGGTGCCAATGGTGCAGGTGCCCCAGCACATCGCGGATGTTCCGGTTCATGGTGCCAGGCTCGAACTCCCGGCTGCGGTCGCTGGGTTCGAGCCCGGCAACGAGAGCCAGCAGCGCAGAGTACTCGGCGTCGCTCTCGGCCAGCAGGGCCTGTTTGGAGGTTGGGCGCGGCATCGTGATGGGTGTCAGGGCCAATCAGCCCGTCGTGCGTCACTGCTTGCCGTCGGAATTGCCGCCCGGCCCCGCTCCCTGCGCCTGCAGCAGCGCCCGCGCGGCTTCGACCCGGCGGCGCACGTCGTCCTGCCGCAGCGCCTGCTGCAGCCGGCGCGTCTGTTCGCGGGTCAGCGCCCCCCGGCCGTCGACCGCCGCGTCGAGCGCGCCGAGCGGCACTTCGCCGAGCGCCCAATCGTCGCTGCGCTGGGTCGGGAACGGCAGGTCCTTGTTGCCGAGCGCCTGCAGGTTGGCGAGTGGATTGCGGCCGAAGCCGTAGCGGAAGTGGATCGGGGCCCGCACCATCGGACTGGTCAACACGAGCTGTTTGCGGTCGGTGCGCGGCCGGCCACGCTCGTCCTTGCCGACTTCGAGATGGACGGCCTCGGCCGGATGGAAGTGGCGGTCGTCGCCGGCGATCGCGAAGCCGCGGATCGCCCCACCCACCGGGTCGCCGATTTCGGTGTCGAAGTGCAACACCAGCGCCCCGTCTTGCGCTCGCATGCCGAGGCACTGCGGCGGCAGCCATTCGGGGGCTGGTTGCAGCCGATACTGCGTGGTGATCGCCCAGCGCGCGATGCGTTCGCCGGCCGGCAGTTTCACCTGCGGGTGGTACCAGCTGCGCCGGAGGTCGTACGTACAGGCATAACCCACGTTCTGGTCGCCCTGCTGCCGCAGGGCCAGGAACGTCTGGTAGTGCGCCTCCCGGATGTAGATGCCGGTGTCGAGCATCTTCTCGCAGTAGTCGTCGAGGGTCTGGGGGCTGCCGTCGGTGCACAGCGACAGGATGCCGAACGGCAGTTCGGGGTCGCCGAACGCCGCGCGCCAGGCGCGGATCAGTTCGGGCAGGACGGCGCGGTAGAGCCGCACTCCGGGCATGCCGTCGAAGGCGTTGTTGTAGCCTTGGTGCCAGAGCACGCCCTTCACCGCCAAGCCTGCCAGGGGCGCGAGCATGCCTTGGTGGCAATGGCCGGGAAAGTTCGGGTCGCCGAGCGGCCCGGGGCGGAGATCCGTGGGGTCCCGCTGTTCTGCGGCCGGCACGTCCTCGCCCGCCGAAAGACGTTTCTGCACGCGCGTCCGGTGCTCGGCCACGCGCTGGGCCAAGTCCTTGGCGGCGTCCCATTCCGCAGCGCGGCGGTCCCAGTCCGCCAGTTTCGTGCGCAAGAACGGTTCGTCGAGCTTGCGCAGCCGTTCGAGCGGGGTCCAGGCTTCGACCGTGGTGCCGCCGCGCGAAGTGTCGACGATGCCAATCGGCACCTGGCTCGCCATGTGCACGCGGCGGGCGAAGGCGAAGCCGATCGCCGACAGTTCGCTGGCGATCTGCGGCGTGCACTCGTCCCAATCGCCTTTGCGGAAGTGCCGGCCGAACCAATCACTCCATTCGTGGAGGCGGGCGAAACTGCGCTGCGGCTCCGGCCCCACGCCGTAAGGGACCGTGAGCACGCGGATCTGTGGGTAATGGGCCGAGACGATCTCGAGCGGGCCGTTCTCGACCTTCTCCAGCTCGAACTCCATGTTGCTCTGGCCGCCGAGCACCCAGACGTCGCCGATCAGGATGTCGTCCAAGAGCAATTCGTCGGTCGTGCCGCGCACCCGCAGTCGCTGCGGCGTGCGGTTCGCCGGCTGCGCGGCGAACGTGACGCGCCAGCTGCGGTCGGCGGCGGCCACGGTGGTCGCCGTGGTGCCGCCGAACTCGGCCGACACTGCTTCGCCGGGGGCTGCCCAGCCCCACACGGCGATCGGCCGGTCGCGCTGCAGGACCATGTGGCTCTGGAAGACGTTGCTGACGCACAGTCCGGCTGCGATCGCGGGGGTGCTGACGACATCGGCTTTGGGCCGTTGCTGGCCGGTCGCGGCGGCGGCGAGCCAGGCGGCGGCGGCGCAAGCGAGCCACGTGCGGTGGGGCGGGGGCATGGGGTGAGACTACCTGGGCGGCTGGCCGGTGCGTGGGGTGCGTTTCGGTTACGCTGGTGGTGTGCATTGCCGGCTTGCAGCAGTTCTCGCCCTGGCGGCGGTTGGGTCGACCCAGACACCGCCCAAGGCGCCGGTGCTCGAGCGCGAACTGGTCCTGCGCGAAGGGCGCAGTACCTGCTTGGCTTGGTCTGCCGATGGCCGTTGGCTGGCTTCGGGCGGGGAGTGCGGGGAGGTGCTGGTCGTCGATGCGACGCATGGGGCCGTGCGCCACGAACTGCCGACGGGCTCCGGAGGGATTGCCAGAGTGGAGTTCACTCCCGATGGCCGTTCCCTGGTCGCGCTCGGCGAGGAGCTGGTGCTCTGGGACTTGACGACTGGGGAAGAGCTCGAGCGGTTGCGCGACCGCGGGCCGACCGCACTGGCCATGAGCCGCGATGGTCAATGGCTGGCAGTGGCCACCGCCAACGACCGAGTGCGAATTCGCCGAGTGGCCGACCTCTCGGCGGAAGCGGACTTGCGCATCAAGGGTGGCACCGGAATCGACGCGCTGGCGTTCTCTCCGGACGGCGCGCAGCTCGCCGTCGGCACTCGCAGTGGCACAACCAGGGTGTTCTCGCTGGCCACTGGAACTGCGAGCCATGGTCATGACGAAGCAGGGGCGGTGCAATCTCTGGCGTGGCTCGACGATGGCCGCTTGCTGCGACTGCATCAGGAGCCAGCGAGCCTGTTCGGCTGGGCGGATGGCCAAGAACCGCTGAGCACGGGCAACCTGGGATTCTCGGTGGATCCGAGCGGGCGGCTCTTGGTGAGCTGGGACGCCGAGAAGGTCCAGATCCAGCGCAACGGCGGCGCGCCGAGCGAGCTGCTCGGCGCTGGACCGTGTGCCGTACATTCGGACGGCTCCACGTGGGCTCGAGCCATGCACGGCGGCGTTGCCCTGTACCGCGGTGCAGAGCAGAGCCGTACGCTGCCGCTGCGGCACCGTGCAAAGCCCATGGCCGTGGTGGTCGTCGGCGACGGCAAGCACGTGGCCGCCAGCGCAGGAGTGCGGCCGACTGTGTTCCGGCTCGGCGATGGCCAGGCCGTGGTCTGGCCTGAACCGCTGCTGCACGGCCTTCCCATCCAGGTTCCTGGTGTCACGGAACTGGTGGTCTGGACCCCTGGCGTGCCGGACCGCAACGGGAACGCCCCCGGCGAACTGACCTTCTGGTCCCTGGCGGCGGTGGCCAAGGGCATGGTCAAGCCGGTGAGGAACGTTGCGTTGCCGGAGATGCCGTTGCCCGGCTCCGGCTTGGCAGTGCCCCAGTTCGGTGCGGATGGTCGACACTTTGCGCTGCGGGGCTCGATCTTCGATTCGTATGAGCCGAAAGAGGGCGCTTGGAGCGTGGCCTTTGGTGCTGGGGCGCAGGTGTTGCCGCTGCCGGGTGGCAACTCGGCTCTGGTGCTCGAGTGGATCAACGGCCTCTGGTGGTTTCACTTGCAAGTGGCGCACAGCCGCGCCCCTGAGGGCGGGCGGGAGCCGCTGCAGACGTACTCCGTAGCCAAGGCCGCAGCACTGGATCCGACGGGGGCGCGGCTCTGCGTGCTGGACAAGTCGGGCTTCCAGATCTGCCAGGTGGAGCCCTGGCAGGTCACGGCCCAGGTGTCCGGCGAATGGCTCGGCTTTGCCTGGCTCGATGCGCACCGCGTGCTCGCCCTCACGAGCCGCGGCGGTGTGCAGATCGTGCCGCTCGACGGCAGCGCCCCGAGCGCCCCGCTGCAGCTACCGGGCGAAGGTTGGACCTTCGGTTCCGCCTCGGGCAACCGGGCCGTGTTGTGGCGCCAGGACGGCACCATCGCCGTGGTGCAAGTCGACGCGCGCTGATGCGCGCGCCGCCTTGCCGGAGTCGCGGTCAGCCGCTTACGGACAGCCGATGCCGCCCACGCGCACGCGCAGTGCCGAGCTGAGCACCAGTTCGCCCAACACCGGGCCACCGGGCACGAAGACCGCGGCCTGCCCGAACAGATCGAGTGGCGGGAACGCCGCGGGCACCGGCAGACTCCAAGTCGCGCTGCCCGAGGCATCGGTGTTGACCAGCAGCGTGCCGGCGACCTGCGTCGTGTCGATCCACTGCCGGCAGCCGTTGCCGAGCGTGGTGTTGGCGCCGGCGAACGTCAGCACCATCAAGGCCAGGGACGACGGCGCGCCCTGCACGCGCAGCGCGTAGTTCGGGTTCGGCGTGGTCGGCTGCCCGACTGCCGCGAACGTCGCCGTGGGCGCGCCGCAGCCAGCACCCAGATACTCGTGCCAGAGCTGGCCGGGCACCGAGCTCGCCACCGCGACGGACAGCGCACCCGGGCCGATGCGCGCCTGGTCGATGGCGAACGTGCCGGGCAGCGGTGCTGCGTCGCTGTCGAACCAAACGTTGTAGATCGTGTTCCAGTCCTGCGGGTTGCTCGCCGGTGCCTGCCAGGCCAGTTCGTTCGCGGTGCGCGAGAACTGCCACTCGTTCAGCAGATTGCGGTCGATGTCGCGGAAGCCGACGTTCGTCACCCGCGCGGTCGGACAGATCGGAATGCGGAAGGCGGCGCCCCCGCGGTGGTTGTCGAGGTTGTGGATCGCGTACTCGTAGTGCCACAGGCCTTGGACCGGCCCGGTGACCTTGACGCCGACCATGAAGTGGCCGTCGTCGTAGCCGTTCCGCCCGAGTGCGGTGCTCGCGCCGGTCCAGCGGGTCAGCACCGAGGTGACGATCGGTGCGCCGGTGACCGCAGCCGAATACGTGGTGCCCGAGCGCGTGAACACGGCCTGGCGCGTGGTGGCGTTGTTGTTGCGATTGTCGCCCGATTCGCCGATGACACTGACCCACACCTGGCCCCAGAACACCGCGCCTGGCTTCTCCAGGTCCACTTCCGCCACGATCATGCGGTTCTTGATCGGGTCACCGCCCCAATTGATCGGCGACATCACGCCGTCGGTGTTCGCCGGTGGCGCGACCTCTGGGTCGCCGCGGTCGAAGTAGCTGCCGACCGGGTTCCAGGTGCCGAGCCAAGGATCGATCTCGGTGGTCGGGCCGAGGGAGCCGCTGCCGCTGAAACCACTGCTGTAGACGTCCGAACAGCTCGGGCGCCACGTCTGGGATGGGCCTGATTGGCAGGTGCCGCACGGCCCACCGGTGAAGTTGAACGCCACGCGCGAGTGTTTGCAGTACGACTTGCCGGACACCTGCACCATGCGCCCATCGCTCTCACGGGCCAGCAAGGAGGCGATGCGCGGGAAGGTCGGCACCATGACGCCGCCCGAATTGCCGACCCACGGGATGAACGTGGTGCCCGAGTTGCACATCGAGTGGCCGAGGTTGATGCCGATCTCGCCGCCGGGGAAAGCCGGGCCGCGGCGCCCGTAGACCGTTGCGTCGACCAGGTCGTAGGTGCTGACGTCGAGGCCGGGGACGGCGTTGCTCTGCGCGAGCAGGGGCAACGGGAGCAGGCAGAAGGCGAACAGGGGTGCACGCATGCGCGGGAGTCTCCTTGGGTGAAGGGGGGGCTCCAGGATAGCGCGGCGGGCGCTCCCGTGGGGCCTTCACCGATTGTGGATCGGATTGCGGGTCGACCGCCCCGGACACTTCGGCGAAGATCCCACGGGCAGACCCGAGCCATGGCCACCCCCCGCGTACGTCCCGTGTTCGACCGGCCCCTGCAGCAAGCGCCTCAGCAGTTCCTGGACACGCTCCAGGCCAGCCTGGCCGGGGCGACGGGGCGCCCGGGGGAGGTGCGTGGCCAGGTGTTCGCCCGTGGCGCGATCCTGCGCCTGTGCGATGCCGAACGCCGCGTGTGGAGCCCGGCGCTGCACCTCGCCATCGAGCCGGTCGAGGGCGGCGCGGGCAGTCGGCTGCGCGGCACGTTCTCGCCGAGTTCGCCGGTGTGGACGGCGTTCGTCGCCATCTACCTGGTGTTGGCCTGTGTGGGGCTCGGGGCGGCGTGCTGGGGCGGGGCGCAACTGCTGATGGACGAGCCGGCATGGGCCTTCTTCGGCGTGCCGCTCGCTTTGGTGCTGGCCGGTTTCACCTACGGCGCGGCGTTCCTCGGCCAGGGGCTCGGCAGCGAAGACATGTACACGCTGCGCGTGTTCGTCGAACGGCTCGCCGATGCGGCGCCGCCGGCCGCGCCGCCAGGGAGAATCGCATGAGCGAAGTCGAGAGGCGTTTGGCCGGCTGCTTCGCGCGCTACGAACCGGCCGCCACCCGTCGGCCGTCGCGGGCCACACGCAAGGCCGGCGGGAAGCGTTCGTAGCCCTGGCCGATTGCCTGCGGGCCACGCTCGCGGGGGTGGTGCGGGTCAGGTGCTGCCACCCCAGTGTGGGGGCGGGGTGTCGTGCGGCTCGATGGGTTCGCCCGCGTTCGCAGCCCGGCTCTGGCGGAGGTGTTGCACCAGCGCGGTGAGGTCTTGCTGCAGGCGGTCGATGCGGAACTGATGGGCGGCCAGTTCGCCGGCGAGCTGGTCGACGGTGCGTTCGAGTGTGGCGATCTTGCTCTCGAGGGCGATCTGGCGGTCGGTCATCGGGGCATCATGGCGCGGCGGGGTCGGGGGGCCAGGGAGTAGGTGGGGGCCCAAGCCCTCGGCTTCGCAAGGCAAAGTGTCGCCCATGCTCCTGGACAAGAAGTGCTTCCCATGTTCTCGGTTGCACAGGGCAGCCGCGCTGGGGCTGGTGATCCGAGGCCGCTGTTGGCCGCGCACATTGCACGCGGGGCCTTGTATTGCGTTGGAGGGATTGGTATGGTGCCGGAATGAACGGCCTCCTGAGGTGCAGTTCCCTGACGGCTGACGTCACGTCACGTCACGTCACTGGCTCTGGCGCTGTAGTCCAAGCCGACTGATTCGCGGGGCGGGCGGTCCCGCATACGAGCCCCCCGCGCCCGGCGGTCGCCCCTGGGAAGAAGAGCCCCCCGCGCCGCGCCACCCCGC
>JAEUHP010000164.1 GCA_016795295.1 Planctomycetota bacterium
CCGTCCGACATCACCAACATGGCCGTGTTCTGCGACTTCGAGAACGTGGCGCTCGGCGTGGCCGACGCCAAGTACTCCAAGTTCGACATCGGCAAGGTCCTCGACCGCCTGCTGCTCAAGGGCAGCATCGTGGTCAAGAAGGCCTACTGCGACTGGGAACGCTACAAGAGCTGGAAGGGTGCCATGCATGAGGCCGCCTTCGAACTGATCGAGATCCCCCACGTGCGCATGTCGGGCAAGAACTCGGCCGACATCCGCCTGGTGGTCGACGCCCTCGACTTCTGCCACACCAAGCCTCACGTCGACACCTTCGTCATCATCTCCGGTGACTCGGACTTCTCGCCCCTGGTCAGCAAGCTGCGCGAGAACGACAAAACCGTGATCGGCGTCGGCGTCAAGAACTCGACCTCGGACCTGCTGATCGCCAATTGCGACGAGTTCATCTTCTACGACGACTTGGTGCGCGAGAAGCCGGCCCGCAAAGCCGGCGGCGGGGGCGGTGGCCGGCAGAAGGCCGCCGGCCGCGGCGGCAAAGCGGCCGAAGGTGCGCCGGCGCAGGCACCGCGGAGTGGCGGGAGCGGCGGCAACGACCGCACCGGCGAAGCGATCGACCTGATCCTGGAGACCATCGAAGCCCTGGCGGGCGAACGCGGCGGCGAAGGCCGGGTCTGGGGCTCCATGGTCAAGCAGACCCTGCGGCGCATGCGCCCGGGCTTCCACGAGAGCTACTACGGCTTCCGCTCGTTCAACGAACTGCTGGAAGAGGCCGAAGCGCGGCGGCTGGTGCTGCTGGAGCGCGACGAACGTTCGGGCGGCTACGTGGTGCGCCTGGGCGACGGCAACGACTGACCGGACCGGCGACGGCACCGGCACCGCGGCCAGCGCACCGCGAAAATGTCCGCTTCGCACTCGGGCGCAGCGCGACTCCCGGCCATCATGCCGCGATGGTGCCATCGGCCGCAGCAACCGTAGATCCGCGCCTCCAGGCGATCCGCAACTTCGAGGGCAAGTACCCGAGGCAGCTCTGGTGGCTGTTCCTGTCGGAGATGTGGGAGCGCTTCTGCTTCTACGGCATGCGCGGGGTGTTGACCGTCTTCATGACGGAGCGCCTGCTGATGAAGGACGATGAAGCCCAGCTGCGCTACGGCGCGATCCAGGCATTCATCTACGCCATGACCTTCGTCGGTGGCTACTTCGCCGACCGGATCCTCGGCTTCCGGCGATCGATCGTCTGGGGCGGCCTGCTGATGGTGATCGGGAGCTTCACGATCGCCGCGTCACCAGAGAACCTGTTCTACATCGGTACCAGCTTCACGATCGTGGGCACCGGCTTCTTCAAGCCGAACATCTCGGGTGTGGTGGGGATGCTCTACCACCAGGGCGACAAGCGCCGGGACGCCGGCTTCGCGCTCTTCTACTCAGGCATCAACGTCGGAGCGTTCCTCGGCGGCATCGCCTGCTTCGAACTGGGCGACGCGTACGGCTGGGAATGGGCGTTCGCGAGTGCCGGCATCGTGATGATCTTCGGCGTGGCCGTATTCGGCCTGACCAAGCACACCCTCGGGCCGTTGGGCTTCTCGCCATTCGTGCCCGAAGGCACCGCCCCGACCCCGGCCGCCCGGAACAAGATTCTCGGCGTCTACGGGGGCTCGCTGCTGGCCATCCCGTGCATCCTGCTGCTGGTCACCAACCACGCCTACACCGACACCTTCATGTATGTCGTCGGGCCGCTGGCGCTGATCTGGTTCGCGATGGGCATGAAGGGCTGCACGCGCGAACAGGTGAACAAGCTGGTGGTAGCACTCGTGCTGATCACCTTCTCGGTGTTCTTCTGGGCCTTCTTCGAGCAGGCTGGCGGCTCGTTGTCGCTGGTGGCTCGCAACCACCTGCCGACCGAGAAGCTGGCCGGGATCACGATCACCCCGAATTCGGTGAACAACAGCTCCAACTCGCTGTTCGTGATCCTGCTGAGCCCGCTGCTCGGCCTCCTGTGGCTGCGCCTCGGGCGGCGGGAGCCGGGCATGGTGGTGAAGTTTGCCTTCGGCTTCTTCTTCATCGCGGCGGGGTTCTTCGTGTTCTCCAGGCTGAGCGACTACGCTGGCCCCAACGGGGTCTCGTCGCTGATGGTGTTCTCGTTCGCCTGGCTGTTGGCCACGATCGGCGAACTGTGCCTGTCGCCCATCGGCCTGTCGGCAATGACCAAGCTGGCCCCGCAGCGCATGTTCGGGATCATCATGGGCCTGTGGTTCCTGGCCAGTGCCTACGGCCAGTATCTGGCCAGCCTGTTGGGCGCTGGCATGGCCAAGGTGCCGGAAACCGCCTCCCCGCTCGAACGCCTGCGCGGCTATACCGACGGCTACCAGCAGCTGGCGATCTACGCCCTGGTCTGCGGTGTGGTCCTGTTGCTGATCGCGCCCTGGGCGCGGCGACGGATCGGCGTCGAAGAATGACCCGAGCGCGGGCCGCAGTCGGCCCGCCGGCGCAGCCGATACGAACCGGCCTCCTGCGTGGCGCCAGCCCGCGGCACCGGTTACAACACCTCGCTTCGCCCGACTGCCCCGCCGCCCCGCATGCCATTGCCCGAGCCCTGCCTGTTCGAACGCCGCATCCTGCCCAAGGTCTGGGGTGGGCGGAACCTCGAACCGGTGCTGGGCATCGCCCTGCCGCCCGGGGAGCCGATCGGCGAGACCTGGGAACTCTTCGATCGCCCCGAGGGTTCGAGCCGGGTGCGGGGCAAGGACACGACCCTGGCCGAGCTGCTCGCGAGCCATGGCGAACGGGTACTCGGCCGCGGCGTGGCCACCGGCCATGGCGGGCGCTTCCCGCTGCTGCTGAAGTTCCTCGACACGCAGGAAGCCCTGTCGCTGCAGGTGCACCCCGACGACGCCCAGGCGGCGGCAGCGGCCGATTCGGGCAAGAACGAAGCGCTGGTGGTGCTGCACGCGGGCCCGCGGGCGCGCATCGTCTATGGCGTGCGCCGAGGCGTCGGCACCGCCGACTTCGCCCGCTGCGGCGATGCCCCGGAGGTCGCCGACTTGGTGCACAGTTTCCGGCCCGAAGTCGGCGACTGTGTGTTCGTGCCCGCGGGCACGGTGCACGCCACCGGCCCGGACGTGGTCGCCTTCGAGATCCAGCAGAACAGCGACCTGACCTACCGGCTGCACGACTGGGGCCGCGGCCGACCGGTGCACGTGCAGCACGCGCTCGAAGTGCTGCGGACCGGCCCCGGCCACGCGCCGGGCACCCGTCCGGTCGCGGCTCCCGTGCCCAGCGCGGACGGCGGCGTCGAACTGATCGCCACCCCCTGGTTTCGCGTGCATCGCCACCGCCTCACCCAACCCAAGCAGCTGCCGACCCACGGGCGCTTCCTCACCGTGACCGTGCTCGGTGGAGCTGGCAGCCTCGCTTGGCCGGGCGGCACCCTGCCGCTGGGCCGCGCCGACACCGCCCTGGTGCCCGCCTGCACACCGACCGTGACCCTGACTCCGCGCGCCGACCTCGATCTCGTGGTCTGCTCGCCAGGAACATCCTGATGGCCAAACGACATGAAGATCGCCGCCGCGGCGAACGGTTCGCGCGCGGCTCCGGTGGCACTGGCAACTCTGGTGGCACGGGTGGCCCGCAGCGCAAGGCCCAGGGCCCCCGCCGCAGCGGCCCAAGCTCCAGCAACCGCAGCGCTCCGGGGCGCCCCTCGACCCCGCGTCCCGGCCAACGCCCGGTGCGCACCAGCAAGCGCCGCGCCGAGGGCCTGAAGGTCACCCCGACCACCCGCCCTGGCACCGGCGTGGGCGACGGCAAGGTGCGCCTCAACCACTTCCTGGCCATGGCCGGGGTCTGCAGCCGCCGCGCGGCCGACGGCCTGATCGCCGGGGGCCGCGTGGAGGTCAACGGCGAACTGGTGCGCGAACTCGGCGTGCGCGTCGATCCGCAGCACGACGACGTACGCTGCGACGGCAGCCGCGTGCAGCCGGAGAAGCCCGTCTACGTGCTGCTCAACAAGCCTGCCGGGGTGGTGTGCACCAACGCCCGCCACGAGCAGAAGCAGCGCGTGATCGATCTGCTGCCGACGGTGCGCGGCCGCCTGTTCACGGTCGGGCGCCTCGACGCAGACAGCGAAGGGCTGCTCCTGGTCACCAACGACGGCAACTTCGCGCTGGAGATGACCCACCCACGCTACGGCGTGCCGAAGCTCTACGCCGTGCTGGTGCGCGGCCACCTGACCCAGGAGCATCTGCAGAAGGCGCGCGGCGGGGTGTGGCTCGCCGAAGGTCCGACCGCGGGCATGGACGTGCACGTCGAACGCAGCGGCCGCGACCGCACCTACCTGAAGGTCACCCTGCGCGAGGGCAAGAACCGCGAGATCCGCCGCGTGTTCGCCAAACTCGGCTACCCCGTGGAGACCCTGAAGCGCATCCGCATCGGCGACCTCAACCTGCACCGCCTGAGCGTCGGCGAGTGGCGGTTCTTGCAGGCCCACGAAGTGACGCGCCTGCGCGAAGTCGCGCGCGGCGCCGACGCGCCGCTGCGCGACGACGGCCCCAGCAACCAGGATCTCGGAGAGAACTGATGGAACCCACCATGCTGCCACCCGTCGAGGTGGTCGAACTGGAGAACGGCTTCCGGGCACTGCTGGTCGAACGCGGACCGCTGCCGGTGGTCGCGTCGCTGTTGTGGTACCGGGTCGGCGCCCGCGACGAACGCACCGGCGAGACCGGCGTGTCGCACTTCCTCGAACACATGATGTTCAAGGGCACCACGCGGTTCCCGAAGGGGCAGATCGACCTGCTGACCAGCAAGATGGGCGGCAGCAACAACGCCTTCACCGACAACGACAGCACCGCCTACTACTTCGCCATGGCGGCCGATCGCTGGGAGACGGCGCTGGAGATCGAAGCCAGCCGCATGCGCGAGTGCCTGCTCGACCCGCACGAGTTCGCGGCCGAGAAAAACGTGGTGCTCGAAGAGCTGGCGATGGGCGAAGACGACCCGTGGCGCCCGCTCTACCAGGCCACCGAGAGCCTGATGTTCCAGGTGCATCCCTACCACCATCCGGTGATCGGCTACCGCCAGGACCTCGAACGGCTGTCGGCGCAGCAGATGCGCGACTACTACCAGCGCCACTACGGGCCGAACCGTGCGTTCCTGGTGGTGGTCGGCGCGATCGACCGCGCCCGCGCGGCGGCGCGCATCCGCGAACTGTTCGGCCCCCTGCCGAAGGCCGAGCCGCGCGGCGAACCGCTCGCCGAACCTGCCCCCAGCGGCGAACGGCGCGCCGAGCTGCGCACCCCGCACAGCGTGGTGCGGCTGTGCATCGGCTTCCCGACCTGCCGCATGGGCGAACGCGACGACTACGCGCTCGACGTGCTGTCGCACCACCTCGGCAACAGCAAGAACAGCCGGCTGTATCGGCGCCTCGTGCTGCGCGACGAGCTGGTCACCGACGTCAGCGTGCTCAACGAAACGCGCCAGGAGCCGGGTTCGCTGTTCGTGCTGTGCGAACTGCGCGACGGCGCCGAGCCGGCACGGGTCGAACGCGCGGTGCGCGAGGAGATCGCGGCACTGATCGACGAAGGCGTGGGCAAGAAGGACCTCGAACGGATCCGCACACAGATCCGCGCCTCGTTCCTGTTCCAGGACGAAGCGGTGCTGGACCTGGCGATGAAGCTGGCGCGTTTCGAGGCCGGCACGCCGGGGGGATACCGCACCCTGGAAACGGTGCTGCCGACCTACGACTCGCTCACCGGCAAGGAGCTGCGCGCGGTCGCGGCGAAGTACTTCGATTTCCATCGCGCCGCGGTGGTCTGGGCACTGCCCGGGCGCCCCGAGCCGGCCGCCAAGCCGCCGCGCGTGGCCAAAGCCGCGCCGGCGCGCCCACCGGCGCGCGGCCACCAGACCAAACCCGACACCAAGGCCCCGGCCAAGGCGGCCGAACGAGCCAAACGCCAAGGCAAACACCGAGCGAAAGGCCGTGCCAGCTCGCCAGCCAAAGGGAAGCGCGCATGAACGACACCATCCGCCTGAACATCGGCGAGCGTGAGCTGCCATCCGGCCTGACGCTGCTCGCCGTGCAGAATCCGGGGGTGCCGACGTTCGCCGCCGTGGTGTCCCTGGAGATCCGCGCCGGCGCCGAACCGGACGACCGCGGCGGGCTGGCGAATCTGGTCGGCGAATGCCTGGACGAAGGCACCCGCCACTACGACGCCCTCGAACTCGCCACCGCCGCCGAACGGCTGGGCGCGGCGCTCGAAGGCAACCACCGGGGTGGTGTGGTGATGTGCCCAGCCACCTCGCAGAAGGAGGCGCTCGGCCTGCTGCGCGAGATGGTGCTCGACGCCGAGTTCCCCGGCCGCGAGGTGCGGCGCGTGCAGGCCGAGATCCTGACCGAGATCCAGGCGGAGGCCGACGACCCGCGCAGCGTGGCCGTCAAACGCTTCCGCAAGGAGATCTACGGCGACCACCCGCTCGGCCGCCCCGGCAACGGCACGGCCAAGAGTGTGGCCAAGCTCAAGCCCAAGGACTTGCGCGAGTTCCATGCCACCTGGTTCCGCCCGCAAGGCGGCTACGTGGCCGTGGCCGGCCCCGACGAACCAGAGCGCAGCCTCGACCGCCTGGAGAAGGTGTTCGGCAGCTTCCGCGGCAAGCCACCGAAGCACCCCGTGCTGCCCGACGTCGAACTGGCGAGCGGCCCGCGCGACGCCCACGTGCCGATGCCGCGCGAGCAGGTCCACGTCTACCTCGGCCACCTGGGCATCCGGCGCACCCACCCCGACTTCTACGTGCTGTCGGTGATGGACCACATCCTGGGCACCGGACCAGGCTTCACCTCGCGCTGCTCGCGCAAGCTGCGCGACGAACAGGGCCTGTGCTACGCCGTGTCGGCGGGCATCACACCGAGTGCCGGCGAAGAGCCGGGCACCTTCACCGCCTACATCGGCACCTCGCCCGCCCACCGCCAACGCGCGATCGACGGCTTCCTGGACGAGATCCGCCGCATCCGCACCGAAGCACCCTCGCTCCAGGAAGTGCGGGACGTGCAGGACTACCTGACCGGCAGCTTCGTGTTCGCCCTCGAACGCAACAGCAACCTCGCCGCCTACGCGATCCGCGCGCGGCGCTTCGGCCTCGGTTTCGACTTCCTGCACCGGTATCCCGGCCTGGTCCGCGCCATCACGCCCGAGCAGGTCCGCGAAGCGGCCGAACGACATCTGCATCCCGACCGGCTGGCCGTGGTCAGCGCCGGCGCTTCTTGAGCCAGCCCACGCCATGAGCAAAGCCCCCTCGCTCGCCGAAGTCCTCGACCTGCTGCACGAGATCGCGCCGCTGGAGCTGGCGGCCGACTGGGACAACACCGGGCTGCTGCTCGAGCCCAAGCGCCGCCGAGGCCCGGTGCGCCGCGCGTTGCTGGCCGTGGACCTGACCGAAGCCGTGGTTGCCGAAGCCGTGGCTTGGTCCGCCGACCTGCTGGTCACCTACCACCCACCGATCTTCCACGGCCAGAAGCGCCTCCGCAGCGACGACGGCCGCCAGCGGGTCCTGCTCGCGGCCATTGCCGCGGGTTGCGCGGTCTACTCGCCGCACACCGCGCTCGACGCCGCACCCTCGGGCCTCGCCGAGTGGCTGGCGGAAGGCGTGCTGGCCGGCGCCGAGCCGGACGACATCCGGCCCTGCGGCGAAGGCGAGTTCGGCCGCTGGGTGAAGCTGCCGCGTGCGGTGCCGTTCGCCGAACTGCTGCGGCGGGTGGCACGCCGCCTGCGCCGCAGCGACTTCGCCGTGGCACGCGGCACCGGCGTCGGCAACAGCGTGCGCACCGTGGCGGTGGCCGCAGGCGCCGGAGCCGGGGTGCTGCGGGGCTGCCGGGCCGATGTCTGGATCACCGGCGAACTACCCCACCACGACGTGCTGGCCGCGGTTGCGGACGGCACGTCGGTGGTGCTGGCGGGACACAGCCACACCGAGCGGCCCTACCTGCCGGTGCTCGGGCGGCGCCTGACGGCGGCGTTCGGCAAGGCACTCGCGGTGCGCGTGAGCCGGGCCGACCGCGATCCGCTGGCCATCGTGCGCACCCGCTGAGCGGGGCGCGCGCTCAGTTGCCCGACTCGGCCGGCATGACCGGGCTCATCGACCAGGTGAAATTGTTCGCCACGGTGGCCTGGACGGTGCCCTGGGCATCGCCCGCGTAGATGCGCGGCCAGCGCACCATCAGCGCTTGGCCTGGTTGCTGCGGCACGGCGCAGGTCACTTTGACGCCGGACACGCGCGACTTGCCGCGGATCCACACGGCTTCGCCGCCGGCCATGCCACCGGTCGAGCCGGTCACCCAGTGGGTGCCTTCGAACATGCCCTGGTCGACGGTGCCGGGCATCTTCGGCACCACGCAGGTGTTGTTCTTGCGCAGCGCGCGTGCGTCGACCGTGACCCGCGCCACTTGGTCGCCCCACATGCCCTCGAGATCGGCGATCGGCACCAACAGGCCGTTGTCGCCGTCGTTGGCGAGGTCGAAGACCACGACGAAGTTGCTCCGCCCGGTGTCGACCTTGGTGGCGAGCACTTGCAGGCCGCACGGATCGGTGGCGGCGACCCCACCGACCGGCAGCTTGTAGGACGGACCGCTACGGCAGCCGGAGGCCAGGGCGACCGTCAGCAGCGCAGACAGAGAGAGACACTTGTGGCATTGCATGGGAGTTTGTCCTTGGCGTGTGGGGCTCAGGCGCGGCTGAGGCGGAAGGTCTCGCGGTCGCCGTTGCGGTCGCGGCGCACCCGCTCGACCACCAACACCGTGCTCGATTCGCGGCGCACGAACAGTTCGGCCTTGGCGCGGTTGTCGGTGCGCACTTCCTTGGTGACCGAGTCGGTGACCGTGCGGGTCCGGAGGGTGAGGGTCAGGTTGCCGCCGTTGACGGGCCCTTCGTAGGTCTCGACGACCACGGCGTTGTCGAGCTGGGCCGACAGGGTGAGGCGCACGCCACGACCCGCCGGAGCGAGCTCCCCTTCGATCGCATAGGTCTTGCCGCCGGCCGAGCTGCCGCCGACCCACTTGCCGGTGAGGCCGTCTTCCAGGCCGTTGCCGGTGGCGCGCGGACCCACCGGATTGTTGCCCCCGGTCGGCGCCAGGTTGGGGTCGACGTTGTTCTGCAGCGCCTGCAGGCGTTGCCAGAGCTGCGCGCGGCCCATGCCCTTGCGCTCCCACATGTCGGAGTCCCACTTCTCGAGCTGGGGCGGCGCCACACCATCGGCCCACAGCGCCTTCAGGTCGATCAGCAGCGCGTTCGGGCTGTTCATGTGCTCCTGGAGCTCCTTCATGCCGGT
The DNA here is from genome assembly GCA_016795295.1 of Planctomycetota bacterium. Lineage (GTDB taxonomy): Bacteria > Planctomycetota > UBA1135 > UBA1135 > UBA2386 > JAEUHP01. Next base: position 9,307 of record JAEUHP010000164.1, read on the forward strand.
CTCATAGGCCTGGCGCCAGGTGCCTCGGTTCGCACCGCTCGATGCGAGCATGGTCGCTTCGATGCCGAAGTAGTTGGAGCCGGACTGGATCACCGGGAAGCAGTGGCCAGGAATCAGCATCAGGTGCGGCGTGAAACCGAGTTCGAACGCCATCGCGGCGAACGCAATCGCGAGGTCGATGCAGGTGCCCGACTTGTTCTCGAACACCTCGCGCGGCATGTAGACGTTCTGCACGGTCTTGCGATCGAACACCTGCGCGCCGTTGAGCGTGGTGGTCGCCGGCAGCTTGTACTGCACGTCGCAGACGACCATCGTGTTGTAGATCCAGGCCAGCTTGTCCTCGACCGACATGTTCGGATTCAACTTCGCCGCGAAGTCCTGCGCGGTGCCCGCCATCTGCTTGATCGCCGGGTCGTTGGTCGACACCCAGGCCGCGAGCATCGGGGCATTGCTGAAGTCGTCGGCCAGGATCTCGAGGCCGGTGCCGGCCTTGAGGTCGCTGAAGACGAAGCCGTTGCGGCCTTCGATGGTGGTCGAACGCGTGGCGCTGTCCTCACCCTTGCTGCCGTCGGCGTTGGTCCAGGTCCAGGCCACGTCGATCGGCAGCACGTTGCGCGACACGTCGGTGACCAGATCCGGGCGGAACGACGGATAGTAGACGTCGACGATGGTCTGCCCAGGAATCAGTTCCGGGTAGTTGCGCGTCACGTCGTCGGCATGGCGCATCTTGTAGGTGACCTTCAAGCCACGGATCACGTTGTCGCTCGGGTTGGTGAACACCGTGCGCGCGACCCACTGGTCCGGGAACTTGTTCTTGTTCGGGAACAAGCTGTAGATCTTGTAGGCGGTCGACATCACGACTTCCCGCGACTCGACCTGTGCCTCGAGCCGGGTCTGGCCGGCACCCTGCACCACCGGCAGCTTGTACTTCACCACCCGACGCCCGACGTCCCACTGGCCGCCGGTGGCTTCCTTGGGCAACAACACGCGGTAGCGACCGGAGAAACTGCCGAGCCCGCGCGCGACCGTGGCGGCAGAGCGGCATCCCTCGGCCGGCAGGATGTTGCCCGAGTAGGCGAAGTGGTAGACCGCGCGGCCCTCACCCTGGTTGTCGGTGACGAACTCGGCGTTCGGTGGCACCTTGAACTCCCAGTTGCCTCCACCGCGGTTCTGCGCGGCACCACGCTCGGCGATGTTGAGTTCGAAGGTGTAGAACTGCCCTTCCTGGCGCTTCAGCGAGTAACTCTCCGAGCCATCCGCTTTGCGGCCCTCGGCCCAGTCGGCGCGTGACGCACCGAGCAGGCGCTTGAAGTAAGAGCCGCCGATGCCGCTCAAGTTCATGCGGCGCGCGTCCGAGTCGGTCACCGAGTAACGCACCTGCTCGGCAACGTCCCCGTTGGCGGCGATGTCGATGACGGTTTCGTTGACCGCGGCGAAGTCGCGCGGTTCCTTGGGCGCCTGCGCGCGAACCGCGGTGGTGACGACCGCGGAGGAGAAGACCAGACCGAGCAGCGTGCCGAAGCACGAGTGGGCTGGCAATCGAAGCAGCGAGAGGTGGATCATGTTCACTTGAGGAGTGCGATCGAGAGTGTGAGCTCGGGCAACGGCGCGCATTGGGCAGCGTTGCGAAACTCAGCGGAGAATTGTCCGCAGTGGTCGATTGCAGACCATAAATCCATGCCCACCAAGAATCTGCAGCAGAATGAACGGCACCAGTCCGGTCCGTGTCCCCCCCCCGGGGCCGGCCACTGCGCTGGCCAGCTGGCCTGCTACCAAGCGCTGGGCGCCATGGCCTGCCCCGGATGGTGCGCCAGCACGAACTTCGAGCAGCGACTCGGTCGCAACGGCACCTCTTGCAACCACTTCTGCACTTCTGCCTCGTGCCCGGCGGCAGCTTTGACCTCGACCACCACGAGTTCGGGCAGCGGGGTTGGCCGGCGCCTCGACACCATGGCGCCAAAGCGCAAGTCGGCCGCGCCCAGGTCCCGGTCCAGGGTGACCCGCAGCCGGCCGTCCGCCGACCCGAAGTACTCGCGCCGGTACCAGATCCACTGCACCGGCTCCTGCCCCGACAGCAAGCCGCGCGCCGCCGCCGGCACCCGCTCCCGCAGCGCCGCCAGGAAGTCCCGCCGGGACACACCCTCGACGTCGAGGCGGCCCGCCACTTCGAACAGCGGCTTGTCGCCCAGCACGCCATGCCGGCGCTTGCACTCGAGTTGTGCCACCACGCCGGCCACCGCCTCGCCGTACCAGCGCACCCGCAGTTTCTGCCGCGCCGCGATGCCGGCCAGATTGTCGGCGAGCGCTCGGCCGTCGGGCGTGTCGAGATACACACTCTGCACCGTGCGCTCGGGATGCAGTTCGCGCAGCGCCGACGACAGCAGCTCGAGGTTGGCACGGATCCGGTGCAGGTCGATCCGCCGCCCGACCAGCTTGACCTCATAGCGACTCATTTGCCGAGAATCCTCTGCCGGTAGAGCGCTTCGACGTCCACGTCCTGGGTCGGCATCACTTGGTCGTCGACGAACAGTTCGCAGCCGGTCTGCACCAGCCGGGGCGCCGCCGCCGGCACCCGGCAACCCCGTAGGCGCAGGCGCGCCGGGCCGAACTCGGGCTTCTTCACGTAGACCGCCGCCAGGAAGTGCTCCACCGCGTCGACCTGGCAACCGGTGAGCAGCGCCTCGGCACGGTCTTTGGCCGCCACCGCGATCGCCGCAGCCTCGATGTGGCAGGCATCCGCCGTGAGGGACGAAGCCTCGCCGACCGACAGCGCTTTGTCGCCGATGTTGCGGAACCGGCAGCCGCGCACCTGCACCGTGCTGCCGCTCACGTCGATCGCGTCCTCCCCCGCATCGGCGAACTCGCAGTCGACGATCGTGCCCGTGACGAAGTCGCCGTCGAGCAGGTCGCTCGGACCGCCGGCGAACGTGCAGCGCTCGAACTGCACACGGCAGCCGAACACGTTCACCACGTCTTCGCCGCGACCGGCCAGGAACTGGCAGTCGCTGGCGTGCACCGGCGCGTCCAAACAGGTCAAGCCACCACTGCTGTGCCAGCCGCCACGCCGGATCTCGCCGGCATGGCGCAGTTCGAAGTGCTGCAGACGGCTCGGCCCGGCGCTGCCGAGCACCACCATGCCGGCGAAGCCCTGCGCCGGGTCCTGCGCGCCGACCCGCACCGGCCGTTCGGCCGTGCCGGCAGCCTGCAGCGCTCCGACCACCACCACCGCAGCGGGCGCCAGGTGCAGTTCGGCCCCCGGCGCAAGGTGCAGCGGCACGCCGACCGGCAGCAAGAAGTCGCCGTCGACCCGGTGGCGCCCTTCGGGCACCCAGAGTTGGCGCTCGCGCAGGTCGTAGTGCAGGAACGGATACCGTTCGAGCGCTTGCGCCAGGGTGGGCGCCGGGGGCCGGCCGAGGCTCGCCACCTCCGGCATCGGCGCGCGGCGCAGGACCAGGGGTTCGTGCCGCAACTCCGGTTCGGCCACGGGCCGGTAGAGCACTTCGAGATCGATGCCGGCGCCCCGCTCGGGGTCGGCGTTCTGCCGGATCGCACGCTTCAGCGCCGCCACTTCGCCGAGATCCGCCAGCCGGCGGTCGATGGGGATGCGAAACCGCACCCGCGCGCCGTCGGCCGGCAGCAACACCGCGCCACCGGGCAACACGGTCACCGCGTCTTCGGCCTCGGGCAGGGCAGCCAAACCGACCAGGGCCTCCGCCGCCGGCACGATGCGCCCGTTGCGGAACCGGAACCCGACCAGTTCGGTGGCGATGGTGGTGCGCGACCAGGACTCGACTTCGGCGGCCCGCTCGTCGCGGCCGTCGGCCGAGCGCAGGCCGACCAAGGCAGCCAGGAAACCCGCTGCGTGCCGCGGCCGCGCCACCTGCTGCAGTTCGGCGGCCTGGGCGCGCAGCAGGCTCTCGAGCGCGGCGGCGAGATCCACGCCCGGCATGCCGCTGCCCGCCGCCTGCATCGCCCGGTCGAACGCGCGCACCTGCGGCAGCAACTCGGCCAGCAGTGCGTCGACGAACTCGGGCGCCGTGAGCTGGCCGAGTTCGCGCCACGCGGCGACCAGCACTGCGTCGCTGCTGGTGAGCCAGCGGATCGCCGGGCTGTCGAGCACCAGTTCGCCGCGGTGCACGGTGAGATCCGCCGCCGTGTCGAAGACGATCGGCTCCAGCCGGTCGAGCACGGGATCGTGGTACAGCCGCCACTGGATCCAGGAAACGCCGTGGAAGGCGCGGAACAGCGTGTAGAGCGCCAGCCACTTGCCCAGCCGCTCGGCGGCAAACAGGTCCTCGACCGCGCGCCCTTCGAGCCGGCGCAGCGCCAACAGCTGGCGCACCACCGACACTTCCGGATCGCCGGCGACCGCCAGGCGCTGCACGTCGCGCGCCATGGCGATCGCGCGCAGCAAACGCGAGTCCAATCCGGGCGTGGCCAGCAACCGGCGTTCGTCGAAACCCGCGACCTCGGCATCGACCAAGGCCTGGGTGCGCAACAGACCTTCGGCCGGGGTGCCGGTGCGATGGAAACCGTACTGCAGCGTGGTGCCCCACCGCGCCGACTCGTCGAAGCGCACGATCGGGCCGTCGCGCCGGCCCTGGGACTCCAACAGCTCCTTGGCCGGGTGCTCTTCGAGGTAGTAGACGCCCTTCTGGGTGCCGTTGATCGCCACGGTGGCGAAGTCGGCTCGCGGCGCCAGGACACCGCGGCGCCGCGCCACGGCCATCACCACCCACTCCATGGTGTGGCCGCGCGTCTTCGGGTGCTGCACGGCGAACCGGCGCATGCCGCGAATCGGTGCATCGAGCTCGAACCGCAGCGACCACTGGTCGGTGTCGAGATGGTCGGTCCAATCGCCTTTCAGACGCACCCGGCCGCGCGCCGACTCGGCACCGCAACGCACCACCACGGGCACCAGATCGGCGGCCTGCTGTTCCAGAATGCCGGCCGCGAGCGCCGCCGTGCGCCGCGCAGTGAGCCGGTCGAGATCCGCCGCGGTGAGGCTCAGCTCGTAGTGCGGCAGTTCGGGCAGCGGGCCCGGCTGCGGCGCGGCACTCGGCAACGGCGGCAGGTCGCGGCTCGGCCGCGGCTCGGCGAGGCTGTGCGTCACCAGCCCGCCGAGCGCGAACGCTCCGAGCGCCACGAGCCACGTGGCGCCGGTGCGTCGCTTCACCTGGTTGCCGCCGATGTGCACGGTGGGTCTGCCGGCCCGCGGACCGGCGCTCCGTTCATTCCAGGTGGTCGCGCTCGATCAGGCTGACATCGGCCCCGGGCACCGCCTTGCGCACGTCGTCGAGCAACGCTTGCAATTGGCTGGTGTCGCGCAGTTCGACGAACAGGCTGGCCTCGAAGCGCTCCCCATGGCAGTCGACGCGCCGCAGGTCGACGTGCTGGCAGTGGCCACTCACCGCCGGCAGCAGCACCGGCAGCGGCGCCGCCCCGGCAGGTGCCGGAGCGGCCACTTCGAGCACCGTGCGCAGCGGCACCCGCCCGCCGGGCAGGCCACTGCGCAGCGCCATCACCGCCAGCACCACCACGAACACCAACGCGGTCTCGTAGCGGCGGTCGGCGCCGAGCCCAACGCCGAGGGCAATCGCCAGGAACAGGTAGGCGAGTTCCTCCGGCTCCTTGATCGGCGTGCGGAAGCGGATGATGGACAGGGCACCGACGAGGCCCAGCGACAGCGCCAGGGACACCTTGACCACGGAGATGATCAACAGGGTGGTGGCGCTGATGAACACCAGCACCCGCGCCATTTTGGCTTTGTTGCCGAGCACTTGGCCGAAGCGCACATAGTGCCAGCCCAGCACATGGCTGAGGGCCAAGCCGATCAGCAGATTGATGCCGAGGTCGGTGAGATGGAGCTCGGCGACGCCAGTCGCCTGGAGCGGGTTCTGCAGCGAGAGCATTGCTAAGGGGAAGCAACGCACCAGGCGGGGGCGGCCGGGCGCGGACAAGGCATGTTGCCGCAGGACGCGCGCGAGGGACAGGGGGTAGTGCAGATCGTTTTCTCAACCCGGGACATCCAGCCCGGGCAACCCCGCCCACCCGTCCCCCCGGCCGAAAGGCCGCACCTCCGACGCCACCGGACGCGGATCAGGCTTCGTGGGGCCGCTCTTCGGGGCGGCGGATCGCGTGGCGGAACACGTAGTTCACGATCGGGATGCCCAACACCAGCCCCCACACGCCGAACAGCTTGCCGCCGATCGTCAGCACGATCAGCACCAGCACCGGATTCATGTGCATGTGGTGGCCGTAGATCGCCGGGTTCAGCACGTAGGTCTCCAGCGCGTGGATCACGCAGATCAGTACGATCGCCAGGACCATGGTCCCGACCCCGCCCGCCTGCAGTGCCAGAAGGCAGATCGGCGTCGAGCTGATGAAGGTGCCGGCGACCGGGATGAAGCTGCACAGGAACACGATCGCCGACAGCACCAGCAGGTTGGGCAGCCCCATCATCCAGATGCCGATCGCCGTCAGGATGGTGTTGCACACGGCGATGAACAGCTGGGCCTCCAGCGCCTTGCCGAGCACCTTGCCGAAACCCGCGATGTTGTCGGCGACTTCGTCGTAGATGAAGCCGATCTTGGTGCGCGACAGTCCCTGCACGCTGCGCTGCAGCTTGGGCAGGTCGAGCACGATCAGGAACGAGAACAGCAGCGACAGCAGGAACGCACTGGCGTAGCCGAGCACCGACTCCCCGAGGTCGATCAGGCTCGAAGTCGGCGACTTGCCGTTCCCGGCCGCGGCCGGCGCCCCGGGTCCACCACCGCTGAAGGTGGCCTTCACCAAGTCGTCGATCAGGCGCAGGTTGGCCGGCGGCTTTTGCTCGACCGGCTTCGGCTCCGGCGGCTTCTCACCGTTGCCGGTCACCGGCGCCGGCGGCTCGTCCAGCACCTTCGACGGGTCCGGGGCATTCTTGTTCTTGACGATTGCGTCGTGGAGCGACGGCCACTGCCGCAGCACCCGATCGATCTCCGCGTCGGCGTCGGCGATGAACCGTTCACGGTTGCGCAGGAACGTACTCGCCTGCTCCTGGACCCGGGGCGCCAGGGTGAAGCCGGTGGCGAACAGCGTGCCGAGGAACACCAGGCCCACGATCGTCACCCGCAGCGGCCGATTCTTGACTCGGTGCGCCAGTCCGTCGACGCCGTGCGCCTGCACGTAGGCGAAGACGAACGTCAGGAAGATCAACAGCAGGAACGGCCGCAGCAGGTACAGCACCGCCAGCAGCAGCGCCCACACGAACGCGCGGGTGGCGAGCGAGAAGATGCGGTCCCACGGCGGTGGGAGAGTCTTTTCGGGGTGGTCCAAACCGTGCTCCATGCGCCGAGGACGGTACTGACCGCCGCAGTGGATCGCCACAGCGCCGCATCAAGATTGTCGCGGCGGCCTGGGGCCTTGCGCCCCCCCCCACACCGCGGCGAACTTGCCGGGCCAGCACATGTTCGCCTGCATCCGCCTTCGCCCCGGGCTCAAAGCCCTCTGGCTGCTCGCCGCGCCGTTCGTGGCGGGCTGCAACCGGGAGGCCGAGCCGAGCCAGCGCCCGCCGGCTCCGCCGGCCCACCAGCGCATGCTCGACGTGCTGGCAGCCGAGGCCCGCCGCGGCGCCAGCGACAATCCGTTCTTCGGCAAAGCCACCCTGGAGCGACTGCACGCCGAGTTCGGCCAGCGCGGCGCGGCGGCGCCCTGGCAGCTGCGCCTCGAACTCGGCACCGAGGAGCTGCGCGCCGGCCACGAACGCGACGGCATCAAGATCCTCGCCGACGCGCGCTGGGCCCTGCAGCGCGGGACCATCCCGGGCGATGCTCAGGCCGCCGTCGCGATCAGTTTCCAGCTCGCGACGGGCTGGCTGCGGCTCGCCGAGACCGAGAACTGCTGCGCCCAACCGACCCAGGACACCTGCATCCTGCCGCTGCGCGGCAGCGCCATCCACAGCCGTCGCGAAGGCGCCGAACGCGCCGCGGAACTGTTCGTCGAAGTGCTGCGCAACACCGCCCCGGACGACCATTGGCACTATGCGGCCCGCTGGCTGCTCAACGTCGCGCACATGGCCCTGGGCGACCATCCCGACGGGGTCCCTGCCGAACACCGGATCCCGGCCGAACACTTCGCGCCCGAGGCGCCGTTCCCACGCCTGCTGGACGTGGCCCCCGCCACCGGCCTCGACACCTGGGGGTGTGCTGGCGGCGTGCTGCTCGAGGACTTCGACGGCGACGAACACCTCGACGTGCTGGCCTCCGACTGGCACCCGAGCGGCCAGCTGCGGCTGTTCCGCAACCAACGCGACGGCACGTTCGCCGAGGTCACCGAACGCGCCGGCCTCTTCGGCCTCACCGGCGGCCTGCAGCTGGTCTGCGCCGACTACGACAACGACGGCGACCGCGACGTGCTGGTGCTGCGCGGCGCCTGGAGCTTCGAGTTCGGCCAGGTGCCGAATTCCCTGCTGCAGAACCGGGGCGACGGCACCTTCACCGACGTGACGTTCGCCGCCGGACTGGCCGAACCGGCGCTGCCGACCCAGACCGCGGCGTTCCTCGACTTCGATCGCGACGGCTGGCTCGACCTCTACGTCGGCAACGAGCACTCGCCGCGGCAGACCGCACCCTCCCAGCTGTTCCGCAACAACCGCGACGGCACCTTCACCGACGTGGCCGCGGCTGCAGGCGTGGCCAACCACGCCTATGCCAAGGGCGTCGCCGCCGGCGACTTCGACGCCGACGGTTGGCCCGATCTGTACGTCAGCAACATCGACGGTCCCAACCGCCTCTACCACAACCGCGGCAACGGCACGTTCGTCGACGTGGCACCCCGGCTCGGTGTGACCGCCCCCCACGCCGGTTTTCCCACTTGGTTCTTCGACTACGACAACGACGGCGCGCTGGACCTGTTCGCCGCCAACTACGACACCGGCATCGGCCATCTGGCCTCGCACCTGCTCGGTGGCTCCCTGCACTGGGAACACCTGCGCGTCTACCGCGGCGATGGCAAAGGTGGTTTCCGCGACGTCACTGCCACGCTCGGCCTGGCCATGCCCGCCCTGCCGATGGGTTCGGGCTTCGGCGACCTCGACAACGACGGCTTCCCCGACTTCTACCTGGGCACCGGCGATCCGAACTACTACTCCCTGATGCCGAACCTGCTGTTCCGCAACGAGGGTGGCCAGCGTTTCACCAATGTCACCATGGCCAGCGGCACCGGGCACTTGCAGAAGGGCCACGGGGTGGCGTTCGCCGACCTCGACGGCGACGGCGACCAGGACCTGTTCTGCGTGGTCGGCGGGGCGGTGCCCGGGGACGCGTTCCGCAACGTGCTGTTCGAGAATCCCGGCTTCGGCAACCACTGGCTCGCGGTGCGGCTCGTGGGGCAGGAGAGTCCACGCGACGGGCTCGGGGCGCGGCTGTGCGCGGTGGTGCGCGAAGGCGGCCACGAACGGCGGGTCTACGCGCAGGTGGGCCCTGGTGGCAGTTTCGCCGGCAGTCCGCTGCGCGTGCACCTGGGGCTCGGGCGCGCGGAGCAGCTGGAGCGGCTGGAGGTGCGGTGGCCGAAAACGGGGCAACTGCAGGTGGTCACCGGGCTGTCGCTGGACCGTGCGGTGCGGGTGGTCGAGGGGCAGGAGGGCTTCACGACCCTGGACCTGCAGCCGGTGCCGTTCCGCCGCAAGTAGGACCGGCGGCGGCCGCGAGCCGCCAGATTCCCTTCGCCACCAGCAGCCCAAGGGGCACACTGCTGCCGTGAAGCTGCTCGTCGTACTCGCCGTCGGCCTGCGCCCCAAAGACCTCGACCACGCCCCCAACCTGCGCCGCCTCGCCGACCGGGGCTTCGCCGCGCCGCTGGACACCGTGTTCCCGGCCGTCACCTGCACCGTCCAGGCGACCTTGCTCACCGGCCTCTTGCCGCGCGACCACGGCGCGGTGGCCAACGGCTGGTACTTCCGCGAGCTCGCCCAGGTGATGTTGTGGCGCCAGAGCAACCAACTGGTGCAGGGGGAGAAACTCTACGCAGCCGCCGCACAGCGCTTCGGCACCCGCACCGCCAAGCTGTTCTGGTGGTGGAACATGTACGCCAGGGACGTTGCGTGGTCGGTGACGCCGCGCCCCGAGTACCACGCCGATGGCCTGAAGAAGCCGGGCCTCTACAGCGAACCACCAGAGCTGCAGAGCCACTTGCAGCAGCACCTGGGCCCGTTCCCGCTGTTCGACTTCTGGGGCCCCAAAGCCGGCATCCGCAGCACGCGCTGGATCGTCGATGCGAGCCTGGCCGTGGCCAAGGAGCACGATCCCGACCTGCTGCTCGCCTACCTGCCACACCTCGACTACGACCACCAGCGCCACGGACCCGACGACCCGCGCAGCGTGCAGGCGGTGCGCGACCTCGACCGCGAATGCGCGCGCCTGCTCGAACTGGCCTACGAACGCGGCGCGCCGGTCGTGGTGCTCTCCGAGTACGGCATCGAACGCGCGACGCAGGTGGTCTATCCGAACCGTGTCCTGCACGAACGCGGCCTGCTGCGCGTGCAGGAGACCAGCCACGGCCAATTGCTCGACTGCGGCGCGTGCCGGGCCTTCGCGGTCGCCGACCACCAGTGTGCCCACGTCTACGTGCGCGACCCGCAGGACCTCGCCCCGGTGCGCGCACTGCTGGCGCGGGTGCCCGGCGTGGCGCGCGTGCTCGACCGCGAGCAGCAACGCGAACTCGGCATCGACCACGAGCGCAGCGGCGAACTGGTGTGCATCGCCGAACCGGGGGCGTGGTTCGCCTACCACTACTGGCTCGACGAGGCGCGGCGCCCCGACTTCGCGCCCACCGTCGACATCCACCGCAAACCCGGCTACGACCCGGCGGAACTGTTCCTCGACCCGGCGCTGCGGCTGCCCAAGCTGAAGATCGCCAGCGTGCTGGCCAAGAAGCTGCTCGGCTTCCGCTACCTCATGGACGTGATTCCGACCGACCCGCAGCTGGTGCGCGGCTCGCACGGACGCATCTACGACGACGCGCAAGCCGGACCGGTGCTGCTGTGCAGCGCACGCGAGCTGGCGCGCGACCGCATCGCCGCGACCGACGTGAAGGGGCTGTGCCTGCAACTGCTCGGCCGTGCCGCGCGGTGACCCGACTCAGGGCCGCGTGTCGCGTTCGAGTTGGGTGAGGATCGCCAGGGCCTCTCGGGCATCGCCGCCGCACATCGCCGGCTCCGGCAGCAGATCGCGGCAGAACTGCGGCCGTTCGGGCCGGCCGAACAGACGGCACTGCTGCTGGTCGTCGAGGTGCACGCAGCGCACACCTGCAGGCTTGCCCTGCGGCATGCCGAAGAACGGCGTGGTGATGGAAGGTGCGATGCAACAGGCACCGCAGCCGGACCGGCAGGCGAAGGCCATCCCGGTATGGTGGCGAGCCGGCGGCCCGAATGCACCGGTACATCCGCCCTCGCTCCTGGGCACTGGTGGCTTGCGCAACCGACCCTCGGCACGCGACGATCGGCGCATGCCCCTGGCCCCGCTGCTCGCGACGCTGTTGGCCCCCGCCGCCCTCGTGACGCCCCAAGCTCCGCCAGCGAGTGCACCGCCCCAGATCGCCTGGCAACGCACCCTCGACGACGCCCTGGCGGTGCAACGCGCGACCGGCCTGCCGCTGCTGATCGCCGTCAACATGGACGGGGAGGTGTTCAACGACCGTTTCGCCAACACCACCTACCGTGATCCGGCGTTCGTCGGCAGCACCGAGGGCTACGTGTGCGTGGTCGCCTCGCCCGACCGCCACACCGAACGCGACTACGACCACCGCGGGCGCCGCATCGAGTGCCCGCGCTTTCCCGGATGCACCTGCAGCGAACATCAGGCGATCGAGCCCGAACTGTTCCGCCGCTGGTTCGGTGGGCGGCGCAATGCACCGCGCCACCTGGCGGTCGCGGCCGACGGCACGGTGCAGTTCGATCGGTACCTCGATGCCAGCATGCAGACGGCGATCGATGCCATCCAGAAGCACCGCGGCACTCCCGCCGCGGGCGAACGCACCGAATCGCCGTGGACCAGCCGCGCCGCCGCGGCGCGGCGCCAGCTCGAAGCGCGGTATGCCGCGGGCGATGGCCCCACCCGCGCCGAGCTGCTGCGCGCCGCGGCCAAGGCGCCGCACCCGGCGATCGACCTCGTGCGCATGGGCCTGCGCGAGCTCGATGCCGAACTGGTGACCCTGGCGGCCACGGCGCTCGCCAGCACCGCCGCACGCGACCACCTGATCGACCTCGAAGACGCCCTGGCCCTGCCGCTGCCCGCCGCCGTGACGACCGCGCTGCTCGAACGCCTGACCAAACTCGCCGCGGCCGAGCCGGCAGCAAAGCACCTGCTCGCGCACTGGCACGCCAAACCTGCGGTGCCACTTCCCTGGCAGGAGCCCTGGACGCCGAGCCCGTTCGACGCCAACGATCGGGAGCAGATCGACCAGGCCCTCGACACCGCCGAGGCGGGCGTGCGCACCCAGGCCGGCCCGGCCGAACTCGCCGCCCTCGCCAACGCCCAGCTCGCCCTCGGCCTGTGGCTCGCGGCACACCGCGGCAAACACGCCGAGTCGTGGCTGGAAGACGCCGAACGCACCGCGGCGCGGCTCCAGGACGCAGCCTTTGCCCCCCTGGCCGCGGCCGTGGCTGCGGTGGCGGCTTGGCACCGCAGCGATGCCGCAGGAGCAGCGGCGGCGGCAGCGCGCGCCATGTCCGCCCAAGGCCAGAGCACCCCGCCCAGCGCTTGGCTGGCGGCCCAGTTCGGTGCGGTGGCGGTGCAGAGCACCGCAGCCGCGGTGTTCGCCCGCGCGAGCCAGGCCGGCACCGACCTCACCAGCGCAGTCGCGCAGTGCAGTGGCTGGCTCGACCTGCTGCGCGCGCGGCGAGCGCTGGACGAGGCCACCGCGCTGGCCGGCATCGGCGTGCTCGAACAGGCGGGTTTGCGCCGGCGCGCGACCACGGCGCTGTGCGAGCTGGCGGTGGCGGCGGCGACCTCCGCGCGGGTGCACGAACGCCTGCGCCAGCGCCTGTGGGTCGACCGCGGCGCCGAAGGCATGCGGCGTGCCGTCCTGGAGCTCGCCGCCGCCCATCCCGAAGGCGGCGCCAACACCTGGTTCGCCGGCTACGCAGCGCTGCTCGCTGCCGAACAGCACGTGCGCGACGCCGAACCGACCTGGGCCAAGGACGCCTACGACGCCGCCGTCGAGCAGTTCGCCGCCAGCGCCCACAGCAACCCGGACTTCGCCGATTCGGCCCAGCACTATGCGGTCTTGAGCCAAGTCGGCCGAGCCGCCCTGCGACGGCGCGCGGGGGATCTGGCCGGCGCGGCGCAGGATCTGCTGGCGGCAGCCCCCCTGCGTCCGGCCAGCTTCGCCGAACGCGACGGCCTGCAGCAGCAGGGCGCCGAGCTGGCGACGGCCGTCGCGGCCGAATTGGCCGCAGCCGGCCAGCAGGATCTGGCCCAGCGCCTGCGCGAACTCGGCAAGTAGCGAACCACGCCGTCCGGACCATGCCCGAGCATCCCTTCGAGCCCCAAGCTCCAGCGCGCGGCCGCGGCCGCTGGGCGATCGCCTGGGTGCTGGGCGTCGCCGCGTTGCTGCGGTTCGCCTACTGGCGCGAATTGGCCGCGTCCCCCGAAGTGGCAGCGCCGGCCCTCGACGCGGCGTTCCACGACCATTGGGCCCGTGCGCTGGTGACCGGCGACTGGTCGCCGCCGGTGCACTTCCCCGACCCGCAGATCCACACCACGCCGTACTTCCGCCCGCCTGGCTATCCGTACTTCTTGGCGGCACTCTACGCACTCACCGGGTGCCGGCCGCTCGCCGCGATCGCTCTGCAGATGCTGCTCGGCCTGTGCAACTGCTGGCTGCTGTTCCGGATCGGCCGCAACCTGATCGGCTCGCGCGGCGCGCTGCTCGCCGCGGCGGGCCTCGGCTGCACGTGGACCAGCATCTACTTCGAAGGCGAACTGCTGGCGCCGGTGCTGTTGGTGCACCTGCTGCTGTGGCTCTTGTGGGCCGTGCAGCGCTGGAGTGCCACCGGCAGCACCCGCGGTGCTCTTGGCACGGGCGCCCTGCTCGGCCTGCTCGCACTGTGCCTGCCGAATGCGCTGCTGCTCTGGCCGGTGCTGGTCCTGTGGGCGATCTGGTGGGCACGGCGGCCCAACCAGCCACGCCCGCCGGCGCCGGGCACCGGCCGCCGCTTCGCCCTGGCCAGCGCCGCCGGCCTCGCCCTCGTGATCGCGCCCGCCACGCTGCGCAACCACGCAACCGCCGGCGACTGGGTCCTGATCTCGTCGAACGGCGGCGTCAACCTCTACATCGGCAACCACCCGCACGCCGACGGCCACTCGGCGAGCATCCCGATCCTCGGCGACCTCACCGGCCTCTCGGGTTGGACGTGTTTCGACCAACCAGCACTCGTGCGCGGCGTCGAACGGCTGGTCGGGCGCCCCCTGCGCGCCAGCGAAGTGTCGGCATTCTTCTCGGGCAAGGCGTGGGACCATCTCACCAGCGCCCCACTCGCCAGCGCCGGCCTGTGGCTGCGCAAGGCGGCGCTGTTCTGGGGCCCGCTCGAGGTCGCCAACAACCGGGAACTCGAGCTGGTGCGCGCCGATTCCGCGGTCCTGGCCTGGCTGCCCGGCTTCCCGATCGTCTGGCCGCTGGCGCTGCTGGGCGCGTTGGTCTTGCTGCGGCCGCGCACACCGGCCCGTGGCCACCCACTGCTGTGGCTCGCCGCGGCGCTGGCCCTCGCCCTGTTCGCCAGTTACCTGCCGTTCTTCGTCGCCGGGCGTTACCGCGCGCCGCTGCTGCCGATCCTGTGGCTGTTCGCCAGCGAGGGCCTGCGGCACCTGCTGGCGCTGCGCCGGGCCCCGCACCGCGGTCCGGCCCTGGCCTGGCTCGGGGCAGCCCTGGGCCTGCTGGCGCTGGCCCACGTGCGCACCACCGCCTACCAGCCCAACCCAGGCCGCTACCACTTCCAGACCGGGGATGCGCACCGGCGGCTCGGGGACCACGATGCCGCGATCGCGGCGTTCCGCCGCGCCATCGCCCTGGCCCCGGACTCGGCCGAAGCGCACAACAGCCTCGGCGCGTTGCTGCTGCAGCGCGGCGAGGCCAACGGGGCACTGGCCAGCCTGCAGCGTGCGGTACAGGCGTCGCCACAGTTCGCCGAAGCGCGCTTCAATCTGGGCAAAGCCCTCGCGGCCTCCGGCCAGCTCGAAGCCGCGGTGGCGACGTTCGCGGCGTTGGCCGACCACGATCAGGCAGGCCCCGCCGCCCGCCTGCAGCTCGGCGCGTTGCTGCTGCAGCTGCAGCGCCCCGCCGAGGCCGCGCCGCACCTCGAACGCGCTGCTCGCGACCGGCCGGCAGATCCTGCACCCGCCTACCTGCACGCAATGGCCCTGCTGGACCTCGGCCAGACCAGTGCGGCGCGCGCACGGCTCACGGCCCTCGTGGCCTTGCACCCCACCCACGCCGATGCCCATGTGGTGCTCGCCGAGCTGCTGTTCGCCGCCGGCGATCGCGCCGGCGCGGCCGCGCAGCTCCAGAAGGCGCTGGCCATTGCCCCGCGGCATCCCGGTGCCCTGGCACTGCGCGAACGGCTGCGCTGACGCGAACGGGCACGGCGTCAGGCACGGGTCGGCACGCCGGGGCCATCCGCGGCGCGCGAGACCCGCGATGGCCGCCGATCACAACCCGCCGATGACACACGACAGCCCGTTGGAGCTGCGATCACGGGGACCGACGAAGTCCGGCAACGCAAAGGACTGCACGCAGAACGGCAGACCCCACCATGACGAGCCGCCGCCGAGGGGCAGTGCGGTCCACGCCAGGGAAGGCGGCGGAAACGCGGTCATGTCCATCAGCACATCCAAGGAGCAGTAGGCAGAGCAACCGCTGGGGAAACCGAAGACGTCGAGTCGGAACGGGCGAGGTAAGGTGGAGAAACCCACGTAACCGAGGTGCCACAACGAGGCAGTCGGGATGTTCGAAGTCTCGACGCGGAACAGGTTGGGACCCTGCCAGGGTCGCGAACCGCCCAGCGGTGCGAGAGTGAGAGGCAAGACGTCTTGGGCAGGGACGTAGAGTGACAGTAGACCCGAGAGATCCGTGGGCCCCGGGTCGACACCGGCCCCGTAGCCGACGAGCCAGGGCGTGTTGTTCGGTGGATTGCTGATGGCGAAATCGATGGTGAAGTTGCCAGAGGATCTGTGGAACGAAAACTCCACCGAGTATCCAGGACCTCCGCCAAGAGGTTGCACGTTCTCGTAGAGCACTCGAATGAGGTATGGCGGAGTTCCCCCGCCTTCCACCCAGTAGACGCCGCCCCCGCGACTCAGGTCGACGTCGAACCAAGCGCAGTAGTTCGAGAATCCCTGGCTGAGCATGGCTGCCGCGCTGGGTGGCCCCTGGGTGAGGCCAGAGAACGCGGCGATCTTGCAGTCCTCCCCGACATGGACCTGGCCACCCCAAGCTGCGGTGCCGACGGCCACCTCGCCGTTGGAGGGAATGGCAAGCGGCGTCATGATGTCTGGATTGACGCGGGAGAAGGTGGCGAGGCTGGGTTCGACCGTCACGACGTAGGGAGCGCCCGCGTTGCCCATGACGCTGGTCCCTCTCACTCTCTTGCCGGCCAGATCCATGGTGCCGGGCGGGAAAAGCTCGTAGAACGATCGATACTCCGCAAGGCAGCCTTGGCCGACCGGTGTCACTGTAGCCAAGTTGGGGCACTTGCCTCCCACGGTGTAGCGCAGTGTGGTGTTGACGATGCGCGGCGTGAGCCGCGCCCCCGCAAAGGGCACATTCGTCGCCTCCCCGGCCATGAGCTGCAAGTGGATGTTCTGCAACCCAACGGTGGGGGTGAGGCCGCCGTAGAGCGTGCCTGGCGGGTAGGCCAAGCTGCCATTGGTGTAATGGTGCCGCAGACCGTTGGCCACCACGGCAACGGTCAGAACGCAACCCTGCCCAAGCTCGATCGGGCGATTCAGGTTGAGCGGCGTCGCCGAGCCAGGAGCCACTGCGGTCACGGGGTTGGCGAGCGACCAGGGTTGCCAGGTTCCTGACGGCGCGAATGGCGACACCGCAGCGCCCAACGCAACGTAGACGTCGATCGTGCCTGAGACCCCCTGCGGTCCGAGATTGAGGTCGAGGCTCGGGATCGTGACGCCGGAAACATTGACCGCAGCGAGCGTGAAGTAGACGGCGCCGCCGATGGAGCCACTGTTGTTGTTGGCAAAGGTGGTCGTCAGCGGGCTCTGGGCGGTGAGCGCAGCAGCTGTCGCGACGAGGATGGAGAAGAGACGACGTAGCATGATCGCGCCTGGCCGTTCTGGCCCTTGGGGTGGAGGGTGGCGGCCGCGCCCCACTGCGGGGGCGGCCCATCCAACCGATCAGTGACAGCGGAGAGCCCGGCTGGACACGAATTCCCAAGATCCTCGTGGGGCAGCGCCAAACCCCAAGCTGACGGGCACAGCAGCCCATTCCGCCGCGGTGGCCGCAGGCCAGCACGGTCCGACCCCACCGAACCGCCGACGGCAACTTCCACACTCGGCCGCAGCCGCGCTCGGCGACACTCAGCGCGCCGTCCAGCGCACGAAGGTGCCGACCGCCGCGTCATAGCGCCACACCGGCAGCGCCGGATCGGCAGCCAAGCCGCTGAGCTCGGCCGCGTCGACCGCGCGGTGGTCCGAAGTGGTCCAGCACCTCGGCACGCGCAACAACAGCCATGGCCCATCGATCCCGCGCGCCGCGAGGGCTTCGGCCAGGCCCCAGTTGGCGACCGGGATGTCGTTGTCGCCCCCCACATGGTCCGGAGCGTCCACCAGCGCGACGCGTTGGCCGGGGCCAGCCGCAGCACGCGCCGCAGCGGCTCCATCGCCAAGGCGCTGCAGCAGCTGACCAGCCTTTTGCAGCTCCCGGATGTCGACAGCGTGATCGAAGGCCCACAACGCCCCCACCAAGACCGGCACCCCCCAAACCCGCAGCGCCCCGCCCACTCGGTCGATGCTGCGCGCCAGCGCGATCGCCAGCAGCGCCGCCCCGAAGTACGCGTAGCGACCGACGAACCCCGTCGTCGCAACCGGCAGCACGAGGTCGAGCGGCACGATGGCCAGCAGCCAACGCGTCGTCGCGTCGCCGCGCCAGAATGCCCATGCCCAGGCGCCGGCAAGTCCGGCAACCGCGGCACCCCCGAGGACGAGCCCGGCCCCGCCGCTGCGCAGGCCGTCGAGTGCCGGCAGCCGCAACCACTCCGGCGCGAACGCGAGCACTGCCCGCGCGACGTTCGCCGCAATCGCCCCGCCCTGCGCCGCACCGTGGTAGCTGCGCTGTTGCAGCACTCCGACATAGAACGCGTAGCCAGCCGCCAGCAGCACGAACCCGAGCAGCATTGGCTGGCGGAGCGCTGCGCAGGCGGCCCTGGCGCGCTGCAGCAGGGTCCCCGAAGCGAGCGCGACCAGCCCGAGGCCGACGACCACCGGCGCGATCACGCAACTCTGATGGAAGCCGAGGGCGATCGCGAGCACCGCGACCATGCCCGCACCCAAAGCCGCCGACGGTCGCTGAGACCAGGCCACCGCCGCCCAGCTGAGCCACAACAGACAGCAGGTGCGTGCCGGACCGCTGACCGCGGCGAGCCAAGTCAGGCCTTTGGCGCTCGGCCAGGCCAGAAACAGCAGCATGGCGCACCACGCCGCACGCCGCGAGGCACCCAGCCGCACGGTGATGGCAAACACCAGCAGAGCGGCCCCGACGTGGCAACCGAAGGTCACGGCGCGACCGACGGCAGGTTCGGCGCCGACACGATCGAACAGCCAGAACCCGAGATGCTGCAGCGGCCGAAACGGCACCAGCGCCGGATCGAACGCGCTCGCCGGTCCGGCGAAGCCACGTACCAGCGCCAATTGCGTCCAGCTCTCCGAGAGCAACGGCATGCCGGCCACCGCCGCCCAAGCAGCGGCGACGACGGCAAGCACGACCACGGCGGGAGCGAACCGCGTCATCGCCGCGCCTCCGGCGGGACGTCGCGGCGCAGCACGTAGAGCGGGCGGCCCTTGGCCTGTTCGAACACGCGGCCGAGGTAGGCACCGAGCACCCCGATGAACACGATCTGCAGGCCACCGAGGATCAAGACCACCGAGATCAGCGACGGCCAGCCGGCGACGACGTCACCCGTCCACAGCGCCTTGCCGAGCACGTAGGCGAGGTAGAGCGCGCCGAGCACGGCGACGGCGCAGCCGACCCAGATCGCCAGCCGCATCGGCGCCGTCGAAAAGCCGAGCATGCCGTCGACGGCGAGCGCCACGCGCTTCCGCCAACTGAACTTCGTGGTGCCAGCAGCGCGCGCCGGTGCATCGAAGTCGAGGAACCGGCGGCGGAAACCCACCCACGCCAGCATGCCGCGCAGCATGCGGTGGCGCTCCGGCATCGCGACGAGCTGGTCGCGCACCCGCTTCGTCAGCAGGCAGAAGTCGGCGGCGGACGGCTCGATCGGCACCTCGGACAACCGATTCAGCAGCCAGTAGAAGCCGCGCGAAGTGACGCGCTGCAGCCAGGGCGCGGCGGTGCGGCGACGGATCGTCGACACGATGTCGCAGCCTTCGCGCCACTTCGCGAGCAGCGCCGGGAGCAGTGCCGGCGGGTGCTGCAGGTCGGAGTCCATCAGCACGACGAGATCGCCCCGGGCGTGGTCGAGGCCGGCACTGAGGGCGATCTGGTGGCCGAAGTTGCGCGACAACGCCACCGGCCGCAACCGCGCGTCCTCGGCGGCCAGCCGGTCGAGCGCGGCGAGCGTGCCGTCGCGGCTGCCGTCGTCGACGAGCACCATCTCATGGTCGAACTCCGGCAGCGTGGCGAGCACCCGCTGCAGTTCGCGTACGAACAACTCGATCGCGCTCTCTTCGTTGAAGCATGGCGCGACGACGCTCAGCAGCAGGCGGGGGGCGGCGGCAGCTGGCATGCGTTCGTGCCGCACGCAGCGGCCTCACTAGTGTGCCGTCCCAACGAGCGCCGTGCGAGCCACCCCTTGGATTCCTCCCAAGCCGAGACCGGTGCCGTCGCAACGCCCAACCGAACCGCCCGGCGCCCAGACACCGGATTCAATACGTTCCCGTGGTCAACACCAGCGCATTCGAGCCACCGAGCCACGTGATGCCTCCGCCCGCACCGAGCTCGGCCTGCAACACCTGGTTGCGGAGCGTCACCCCGACCAAAGCCGGATTCAGCGGCAGCGCGAATTGGTGGCTCACCACACCCGCGGCCGGGAACAGCAGGGTTGCCGCATCGGCAGTCGTCAGCAACAGGCACGCAGGTCCACCCGCCGGGTGCAAAACCGACAGTGGCGTGTTCTGCGGCAAGAGGCCGATCAAGCTCGCAGCCAGCGCGTTGCTGGCCATGCCGGTGCAGAGATTGCGGTAGGTGCCGCCGAGCCAAGGCAGCCCAGGCGCCGTGAGCGCCATCGCACCCCCGGTCCCCGCACAGCCAGCTCCCACCGGGACGACCTGGGCTGGACAGGTCGGGGCCACGAGCGCGATGCAGCCCGCCGCCGTCCCGCCGGCGATCGAGAACCCACCCGCCATCGCCAGCCGACCATCCGGCAGCACCCCGAATGCCTCGACGCCATGGTTGAGCCCCGAGCCGACCGTCGACCACGCGCTGCCGTTCCAGCGCGCAATGCCGTTCGCGGGGGCGCCACCCGCGGTGGCGAATTCGCCGCCCGCGACGAGGGTGCCATCGGGCAAGGTCGCGAGGGCCCAGACGCGATCGAACAAGCCGACCAGCGGCACCGACACACCCGCGCCAAGCGCCGACCACGACGTGCCGTCCCACTGCGCGACGCGGCTGACACTCACCGACCCAGCCGTACCGAACTCCCCACCCGCGACCAGCCGACCGCCGGGCAACACGGTGAGTGCATAGATCGTGGAGTTGAAGCCAGTACCCACCGGCGACCAGGCGCTGCCGTTCCAGCTGGCGATGTACCGCACCGCGGTACCACCCGCCACCGTGAAGGACCCGCCCGCGACGAGTTCGCCATTCGGCAGTACCGCCAGGGCCCGCACGTCGCCGGCCCGCGGCTGCGAGGTCGAGTTGATGATCCCGGTGCCCAGGGGCGACCAAGCGGCACCGTCCCAGCGCGCGATGCCCATCGCCGGCACGCCACCCACATTGCTGAAAGGGCCGCCGACGACGAGGTCCCCGTTCGGCAGCTCGACCATCGCCTTCACCTCGCGGTCCAAAGTGCCAAAGGTCGTCCAACTGGCGCCGTCCCAACGAGCCACGCGAAACGCGAGCGAGGTGCCCCCGGCCGGCGACCAACCGGCCGCGACCAAGTGGCCGTTCGACAGCGCCAACAAGGCCGAGACCACGTCGTCGCGGCTCGGGCCGAACCCGGTGCCGAGCGCCGACCAACTGGATCCCGACCAGCGCGCCGGCGTCGGGATGTCCGGACCACCAGGCACCGCCATCCGGCAACCGACGACGACGTCGCCAGCGCGGGTCACGGCCATCGTCCGCGCGAACACCACCCCACCGCCGGACGCCCGCCACGCGGAGCCGTCCCAGCGGGCCAGGTTCCGCAACACGTTGCCCCCGGCCGCGGCGATCATGCCGCCGATCACGAGGTCGCCGTTGCCGAGCACCGTGAGCGCGCGCACCGTACCATTCGGCAGGCCGCTGCCGAACGGCGCCCATGCCGTGCCATTCCACCGCGCCACGGCCCGCAGCGACACGCCGCCGAAGCCCCAGAAGTCCCCGCCGGCGATGATGTCGCCGTTCGGCAGCACGGCAAGCGCGAGCACCCTACCGTTGGCGCCCGCACCGGGCGCACCGAGTTCGGTCCAGTTGCTGCCGTCCCACCGGAACGGACTGGCGATGTCCTCGGTACCAGCCAGCAGATCGCCGTTCGGCATGAGCGCGAGCGAGCGCACCACCGGCAGCCCCGAGCCGAAGGGAGACCACCCGATCCCGTCCCAACGCGCCACCCGCATGGCACTGCTGCCGCCGGCCTGGGTGAACTGCCCACCGACGACGAGGTCGCCGTTGGGCATCACCAGGAGCGCTTGGACCTGGTTGTTGGTGCCGGAGCCGAGCGGGGACCACGCCACGCCGTCCCAGCGCGCGATCCGGCTCGCCGGCACCCCACCGGCAGTGGTGAACAGCCCGCCAGCGACCACGTCGCCGCTCGGCAAGACCGCCAGCGCCTGCACCCGGGCATCCGTTCCAGCGCCAAGGGCGGTCCAAGCCGAACCGTTCCAGCGGGCGACGTTGTTGGCCGGCTGGCCACCTGCCATCGTGAACTGGCCGCCAACCAGCAGGTCGCCGTTCGGCGCAACGGCGATCGCGTAGACCGTGCCGTTCATCCCCGCACCGAGGGTTCCCCAAACTCCCGTCGCGGGGTCGTAGGTCGCCACGCGGCTCGCGACGACGGTGCCCGCCACCACGAACTGGCCACCCAAGACCAGGACCGGCGTCGCAGGACCGGCCCCGTCCGGATCCCAGGTGGCCATCGCGTGGATCTCCTGATCGGTGCCGGGCACGCCGATCGTCGCCTCCCAGCTCGTGGTGCATTGGGCGGCCACCGGTGCCAGCAAGCCGGCGAGTGCGGCACTGGACCGGAGCACGAGCGCAAGGGCTCGACGCGGGAAGGTGTGGGTCATGCTCTGCTGGAAGCCAAGTCTATCCTAGGCATCGGCGCCCGCCGACCACCCAGCGGCGCAGCCGCCCGAGATGCGGCGGCGAGCATGGGCGACCGGGCGGCGGCCTCAGGGCCTACTCTCGGGTCAGGTCGAAGGTCGTCCCGGCGCCGGGGCCTTCGATGTAGTCCTGCTTGAAGTTGCGCCCGTCGACCCGCAACTCGCCGCTGGACACAGTGTTCGGGTCCTCCCCGAGGCTTCGCCACGTATAGCGATGACCCTGCCGCACGGCGATGAAGTGGGCATTGGGATCTCGGCGCACCACCGGGCCACGGCCGTAATCGACGGTCGTGACGCCCCAGTAGTAGCCGAGGTTCATGGGCAAATCGACATAGACCCAGGTGATGCGAGTCACGGCGCCCTCGATGGGCGGTTCGCCTTCCCAGGTCACCTTGAACGTGCCCACCAGGGGGTCCGCCGTCGCCGGGGGCGGCGGCGGAGGCGTCTGGCCGAGGACCGGCTGGACGAACGAGGAGATGCCGAACAGGAGCAGCAGGAGGGCCTGGAGGAGGTGCATTGGGCTGAGGTTCGTGAGGACGACCAAGGACAGGTGCGAGCAGCCGCGCTGCCCGGCCGCCGGTCTCGTCTGCCGACGCCTCGATCGTCGGGAAAAATCCGCGCAGTGCGTTGGGCGCCGCCAACCCGAACGGGCGCGGTTCGCGCGGCAGCGGCCAAGCGCGCACAGGAAAGGAAGTTGGCCGCCCCTGGAGCCGTGGTCCGCGGTAGGCTCGACCTTCGGCCGAGCGTACTCGCCATGCGGCCCACCCCAAGCCATCCAGAGCACCGCCGATGGACGACA
>JAEUHP010000181.1 GCA_016795295.1 Planctomycetota bacterium
GTTCCGGCACCGCCGGCCACAGTTCGCGCTCGCGCTGCACCAGCTCGTCGACCAGGAACAGGTCCGTCAACCGCTGGCTCTGGCGCAGCGCGGCGGCCTGCTGCAGGAACACCACCGCCGGCACCACCAGCAGCAGCGCCACCGCGCTGGCGGCCGCTGCGGTGCGCCGCGGCCGCCGGCGCAGCCAGCGCAATGCGCGCGCCAGATGCGGCGCCGCCCGGGCGACCGGCGGCTGACCGGCCAGGATGCGCCGCAGGTCGGCGGCGAACGCCGCCGCGGTCGGATAGCGGTGGTGCGGCTCGGGCGCCATCGCCTTGCGGCAAACGGCCACCAACCCGCGCGGCAGGTCGGCATGCAGCCGGCGCAGCGGCACCGGTTCGCCGTCGAGGACCTGCGAGCGGACTGCCTCGAACGAGGCCCCGGCAAACGGCTGGCGACCGGCGAGTGCCTCGTAGAGCACCACGCCGAGCGCGTAAACGTCGCTGGCAGGGCTGGCCTCGCCGCCGTCGCGCAGCAGTTCGGGCGCCATGTAGTGCACTGAGCCGACGAGCGCGCCAGTCTGTGTCAGCGTGGTCGCCTGCGCCGGCAGGGCGAGGCCGAAGTCGATCAGCACCGCGCGGCCGTCCTCGGTCAGCCGCACGTTGCCGGGCTTCAGGTCGCGGTGCAAGATGCCGGCGGTGTGCGCGTGGGCCAGCGCCTCGGCCAGACCAGCCAGCAGGTCCGCCACGGCCAGCGGCCAAGTCCGCCCCACCGGCGGCCGGCCAGGCCACAGGTCAGCGGCGGTGCGAGCCACTGGCGGCACGGCGGCGAGCGCGGCGAGCCGTTCGGCCAGCGAAGCGCCGGGCAGGTAGTCGGTGGCCAGCCACGGCAGACCGTGCTCCTCACCGTGATCCCGCAGCCGCACGATGCCCGGATGGTCCAGTTGTGCCAACGCACCGACCTCGCGCTGGAAGCGCACCCGCCACTCAGTGCCGTGCAGGAGTTCGCCCCGCACCAGCTTCACGGCGACCTCGGTGCCCGCGGCGTCGCGTGCCAGGTAGACCACGCCCATGCCACCCGCGCCGAGCCGCCGGAGTAGCGCGTAGCCGCCGAGCGACTCCGGCGCGCCGCCGCTCCGCGGGTCGAACCCAACGGCCGCCAGCGCAGCCCGTTGTTGCTCCAGGTCGCCAGCAAGCTCCGGGTTGGCGGCCAAGTGGCCCTGCCATGCCGCCGAACCGCCTTGCTGGAGGGCCAGGAAGGCAGCAGCGGCAAGATCGTCGCGCGGCGAATCGGGAGACGGACTGCTCACGGGGCGGTGGACGGCGTCGCCTGCCTGTCTACACTGCGCCCTCGATGGCATCCACGGGCATCCTCAGCGAAGCTGAACTCGCCGCAGCGGTCGCGTTCTTGCGCCGCTTCGCCCGGCAGTCGATGGGCCACGACCTGCGGCGGCGCGAGTCGACCTCGGACATCGTGCAATCGGCATTGCGCGAATTCCTGACTCTGGCGCAGCATGGGGCGATCCCCCCGAAGCTGGCGACGCAACCGTGGCACGCGTTGTTGGCCCGCCTCGCCTTCCGCAAAATCGTCGATCGGGCGCGCTACCACTTGGTGCGGGTCCGGCACCGCCAGAAGCTTGCAGTTCGCGACGGCGGGACAACCGATCCCGGCCGCGACGATCCAAGCGCCGCGGCGGCGACGCGCGAGCAACTGCAGCGTTTGGAGACCGCGCTGGCGCAACTGCCAGCCGACCAGCGCACCGCAGTGGTACTGTTCTACTTCGAGCAACTGCCGCACACCGAGATCGCCGCCCATCTGGAACGCAGCGTCGATGCATCGAAGATGCTGCTGAGCCGGGCGATGGCCAAGTTGGGAGAATTGCTGCGCGCGAAGGCTTGACTGCAGCAGGGCCCGCCAAACCAGCCCCTGCGGAGGCGGCATCGCCACCGGTACAAACCTCCAGACGACCCCGCAAGTCGGCACCGCCCCGTTCGCAGCCACCACGCCCGCTCCGTATGGTGCCGCGCATGCCGTTCCCCCGCCGCGGCGCCGCAGCCGCCCTGTTGTTCGCC
>JAEUHP010000279.1 GCA_016795295.1 Planctomycetota bacterium
TGCCCGACCGCCGACCCCCTGGTCCGCCTCGGCACCCTCGCCGGCGACTTCGTCCAGGGCGTCGACCTTGCCCGGCTCCATCCCAGCCTCCGCCGCGGCATCCAGCACCACCGCAACCTCGACCGTTTCGTCGACCACCACCCCCTGGTGGCACAGAGCCGCAACCGCCTCGCCCCGCCGTTCCGCCGCTTCGCGGGCGTGCTCGTCGACGTCTACTACGACCACCTGCTGGCCGCGCACTGGCCGAACTACGGGGCCGGCGGGACCCTGGCCGAGTTCGTGGGCGTCGTCCATCGCGACCTGCAGCAGCACGCGGCGCACCTGCCGCCTCTGCTGTCGGCCGTGGCGCCACGCCTGTGCCAGGAGAACTGGCTCGCGAGCTATGCCCACCCGGAGGGCATCGACGCGATTCTGGCGCGCATGCAACGCCGCCTGCGCCGCGACAATCCCCTGGGCCGTGGCGGCGAGCCCCTGCGCGACCAGCTGGCGGGCTTTGCGGCGGACTTCGCGGCGCTGTGGCCAGAACTGCTGGCGGTGGCCCCGGGCTTGGATTCTGGCCCGGATCTCGGCTAGCGCGGCAGGCACACCAGCCGTGCTTGCTTCGCTCCCAGCGACCCCCGACCATCCAGCCATGGCGACCCTCCGCCGGCTGGCTGCCGCCCTGCTCCCCTGCGTCTCGCTCGCCTGCCTACCCGCCCAGGCCAAGCCGCCGTTGCGCGCCCCCGACCTCACCAAGGGCGAGGCGCGGCCCGCGAACGCCGAGCACGACTGGAACCTCGGCCCGATCGGCGCGCGCGGCTGGATGTTCTGCGATCGGATGGTGACGACCGGGGCGCGCCAGATCGCCATCACCCAGGTCGAGAAAGGCGCTCCGGCCGAGGGTGTGCTCGCCGTGGGTGACGTGTTGCTCGGGGTCGGCGGCCAGCCGTTTGCGCGGGATCCGCGCACCGAACTGGGCCAGGCCATCAGTGCCGCGGAGAGTGCGGCGGGCCAGGGCAAACTGCGCCTGTTGCGTTGGCGCAACGGCGCGCAGCAGGAGGTGCGGATCAGCCTGCCGGTGCTCGGCAGCTACAGCCCGACGGCGCCGTTCGATTGCGCGAAGTCCAAGCGCCTGCGCGAACGCGGCTGTGCGGCCCTCGCGGCGCGGCTCGCGGTGCGGGACCGGCGGTCCGACCCGATCCCGCGCGCCCTCGAGGCGTTGGCGTTGCTGGCGCATGGCGATCCAGCGCACCGGCCGTTGCTGGCGCGCGAGGCCCGTTGGGCGAGTGAGTTCGCCGCGGAGTCCATGCAGACCTGGCATTACGGCTACGTGATGCTGTTCCTGGCCGAATACGTGCTCGCCACCGACGACCGCAAAGTGCTGCCCGGCCTGCGCCGGTTGGCCCTGGCGGCGGCGGAGGGGCAGAGCGACGTCGGTTCGTGGGGGCACGGTTTCGCTCGGCCCGACGGCCGCCTGCGCGGCTACGGCATGATGAACTCACCGGGTGTGCCGCTGACGATTGCGCTGGTGCTGGCGCAGAAGGCGGGCGTGGTCGATGCCGTGGTCGGCACCGCGATCGCACGCAGCGCCAAGCTGCTGCGCTTCTATGTGGGCAAAGGGGCGATCCCATACGGGGACCACCACCCGTGGATCGAGACGCACGACGACAACGGCAAGTGCGGCATGGGGGCGGTGCTGTTCCAGTTGCTCGAAGAACGAGAGCCGGCCGAGTTCTTCGCGCGCATGAGTCTGGCTTCGCACGGTGCCGAGCGCGACACCGGGCACACTGGCAATTACTTCAACGTGCTGTGGGCAGTGCCGGGCGTGCTGCCCCTCGGGCCGCAGGCGACCGGGGCCTGGATGCAGGAGTTCGGCGGCTGGTACTTCGATCTGGCGCGCCGGTCCGACGGCACGTTCGCGCACCAGGGGCCGCCCGAACGCGATCGCGACAGCTACGCCGATTGGGACGCCACCGGCCCCTACCTGCTGGCCCTGGCGGCGCCGCTGCGCAGCCTGTGGTCGACCGGCAAGCGGCCGGGTGTGGTGCCGCAGTTGTCCGCGGCGGCGGCGCAGGCCGTGATCGAAGACGGGCGCGGCTGGGACAACCAGGACCGGCACAGCGCCTACGATCGGGCCACCGATGCCGAACTGCTGACTCGCCTCGCCAGTTGGTCGCCGGTGGTGCGCGAACGGGCGGCTCTGGCGCTGGCGCGCCGGCAGGCGGCGGTGGTGCCGGAGCTCATCGCGTTGCTCGGCGCGGAGGCCCTCTGGGCTCGACTGGGCGCCTGCCAGGCGCTGCGGGCCCTGCGCGGGCGTGCGGCAGAGGCGGTGCCGGCGTTGCAGCGCACGCTCGGCGCCGAGGATCTGTGGTTGCGCATCCAAGCCGCCGAGGCGCTGGCGAGCATCGGGGCGCCGGCGCGCGCTGCACTGCCGCAGTTGCTCGAGATGTTGGCGCAGGTCGATCCCGAGCGCGATCCGCGCGGCATGCAGCAGCGGTACCTCACGTTCGCCCTGTTCGACCGCGAGTTCAGCGGCATGCTCAGCCGTTCGCTGGACGGGGTCGACCTCGAAGCGCTGTACGCGGCGGTGCGGGCGGGCTTGCGCAATCAGGACGGGCGGGCGCGCAGCAGCCTCGGCTCGGTGTATCGCAATCTGTCCACTGCGGCGATCGCGCCGCTCTTGCCGGCGATCCATGCGGCAGTGGTCGAGCCAGCGCCGAGTGGGGAGATGTTCGCCGACGGCATTCGCGTCGAGGGGTTGCGGGTGCTGGCCAAGAACCGCATCGAAGAGGGCATCGCGGCCTGTGTGCGTTATGCGCGGGAGCAGAATCCGTGGGACAGCCAGAAGCGCACGCCGGAGTTGATGAAGATCCTGTGCAGCTACGGCGCGCGGGCGAAGGTGGTGCTGCCGGAACTGCGGCAACTCGCCGACTACTTCGAGAAGGACGAGCCCGATTTCCCGCGCGATCTGATGCGGCAGAAGGCGCAGTGTGTGCGCGAAGCGATCGCAACCATCGCGGCGGCGACGGACGCGCCGGAGTTGGTGCGGTTGCCGGTGCGCTGAGGGGGCAGGACTCGGCCGCCGAGTTCGGTGGGGCCGAGGTTTGGGTCTGCAGCACCTTCGTTCATCATGATGAACGAAGGCGGCATCTTCGATTGTCCTGGAGCACTGAAAGGCCCATCTCGCGTATTGGGTGGGTTGCAGCCCCGTCCCGAACGCCGCGCCAACCGCGTCAGCCGAGCCACACCGGCGTCTGCGGCACCACCACCCCAGGCGTGCGCACGGCGAACAGGCAACCCGCGTTCGGCTGCTGCGCCAGCCGTTCGGCCGTGAGGTTCTCGGCGGCCGTGGTCAGCACCAGATGCGCGCCGTACTGCGTCTCCAGCCACGCCGGGCAGGTCACCTGCGCCGCGCCCGGCGTGTGGAACTCGGCCAGCACCGCCCCGGTGCGGAGCGAGCAGCGCAGCGCCCGCCCGGTCGTGCGAGGCCCGGGATCGAACATCGCCACCACCACGTCGTCGCTGCCGGGCCAGGCGACCATGCCGTCGGGCACGGCGGGGTCGTGCCGCAGATCGATCGCCACCGCTTCGTCGGTGAGCGCGCCCTGGTCCGGGTCGAGCACGAAACGCTTCACCACGCGCAGCGGCGAATCGATGTGGAACAGCTCGATGCGCCCGTCCAGCATCGGCCGGCCGAGCACGCCATTGCTGCACAACATGTCGGAGCGCAGCTGGAACAGCTGCCGGTCGCTGGCGCGCAGAAACCACAGCCCCGCTTTGTGCGCCTGGAAGCTGGTGTCCTTGGCGCCGAACACCAGCCCCTGTGGCAGCAGCACCCCGTCGTTGACGATGGTGCCGGGCACGTTGGCGTCGAGGCCGTCGCACAATGGCTGGAACCGTGCGCGGCCGGTGTCGAAGAGCCCCACCGCACGCTCCATGCCGACCAGGAACACGTCTTCGCGCGGCGTCGGGTAGGCGAAGCCCGGTCGACCGGGCAGGCGCCACGAACGGTTCTCGCCGCGGCCGGTGGTCAGCACGTGCAAGGCGCCTTGGGTGGCGTCGGCACCGCACTGGATGGTGAGCCAGAGGAGGCGCGCCGGGCCCAGCGCCTTCGGCCCTTCGGGCAGGTAGCGGTGCGCTGCCTGCGGCCGGTGCAGCACGCGCGCTTCGGTCGCTGCGCTCACCGCGCGGCCTTGGTCGCCTGCACGGTCGGGGCCGGCTTCAGCTTCAGGTACTCGGCGGCGATCTTCGGGATCAGCCGCGGATTGAACAGCGTGTTGGTCATCATGAAGCACTCGTGCGTGCAGTGGCACTTCCACGCCTTGATGTCGGCCAGAATGCGTTGGGCCTGCTCGGTCTGCAGCACCTTGGACACGTCGAACCCGTGGTCCTTGACGTTGCCGAAGTGCATCGAGAACTCTTCGCACGGGTGCACGTCGCCGTTGGCGGCGATCACCAGATTGAGGGTGCCGGCGTAGCAGTTCGACAGGCGCTTGTCCTGCTGCGCGGTCTCGAAGATCAGCTGCCGCTGCACGATGTCCTGTGCGGCCTTCCACTTGCCACCGGGAAAGCGATAGACCGGCAGCTTGCCGCTCTTGACCCGCTCTTCGAGCTTGAGCACCGCGGCCTTGTACTTCTCGAGCTGCACGTTCTTCAGCTCGGGGCTGGGCATGTCGCCGCGCGCCAAGGACACGGTGTGCGTGGTGATCTTCGGCATGGTGGCCGCGATCGTGTCGATGAAGCCGTCGACCAGGTCCTGGTTCTCGGCGCACAGCACGGTGTTCACCCCGAGATCGAAGTTCTCGAATTCTTCGAGCAGCGGCGCCAGACCTTCATAGGTCTTCATCGCCTTGTCGTAGCAGCCCTTCACCACGCGCATCTTGTCGTGGTAGTCGGGCGGCCCGTCGAGGGAGATCTTGCACACCAAGCGGCTGTCGGGGCAGCTCTGGCACAGGCGACGCATCGTCTGCACGATGCGTTCGGTCATGATGCCGTTGGTGGGGAACAGCATCACCACCGGCTTGTTCTTGCGATAGAACGTCTCGACGATCTCCGGGAAGTCCTTGCGCACGAAGATCTCGCCGCCCGAGAACGCCAGCCACAGCAGGTTGGGCAGCGAATCGGCGACCTTCTCGATCTCCGGCAGGGTGAGTTCGCCGGGGGCGGGGCCGTCCTCGCGCCAGATGTAGAAGCAGAACGGGCAGGCGGCGTTGCAGATCTTGGTGACGAAGAACGTCACGTGGACCGGCTTGCGCTTCCAGAAGATCGAGTCGACGTGGCGTAGCGGGGAGAAGGGCATCAGAGCACTCCCTTGCGCGGGTATTCGAGGATGCCGACGACGGCACCGAGGCCCACCGGCAACGGGTAAACCAACAGATAGTACAAGAGGCAGGGCAGCAGGAGGGGGAATCCGCCCGCGCGGTGGAACGCCCGCAGCAGGCCGAAGCTGACCCAGACATTTGCGGCCCACAGGATCGGCAGCGGCCACAGCCAGAAGGTGCCGAGCCCGAGTGCCCACAAGGCCACCAGCACCAGCGACAGGCCCAGCACCGCAGTGGCGGTCTTCAGCTCGAACGACGCGGTGCCGGAGTCCTTCAGCACGTCGTGGTTGTGCAGCGAATAGCGGGTCCAGAAGCGCGACTTCTTGAACGCGTTGCGCAGCGACCGGCGCAGGGTGAAATCGAACACGTGGCGCACCAGGATGCGCGGGTCCATCACCAGCCGATGGCCGGTGCGGCGCAGGCGGTGGGCGTACTCCACGTCTTCGATGATCGGCATGAAGCGTTCGGGGAAGCCCCCCGAGGCGCGGAAGGTATCGGCGCGCATCACCAGCGCGTGGGAGGCGATGTAGTCCGGCGCCTCCGGATACTTGGTCTCGCTGTGGTGGATGAACGCCGACTGGAAGCGGCCGTAGAGGCTCTCGCCAGGTGCTTCGAGGGTGTAGGTGCCGCCGACCACCAGCCGCGGATCGGCCGTTGCCATCGCGGCCGCCGCGCGCGCCACGGCGTCCGGCATCAACAGGCAGTCGGCGTCGATGAAGAACAGCACTTCGCCCCGGGCCGCGGCCGCGCCGGCGTTGCGTGCCCCGGCCGCGCCGCGGTGGGTGGTGAGGTCGACCAGCACCACCTGCGGGAACTCGCGCACGAGCGCCGCGGTGTCGTCGGTCGAGCCGTCGTTGGCGACCACCACTTCGAAGCGGTCGAACTGCGACGCCAGCGCGGCTTCGAGGCAGCGACGGATCGTGGTACGCCCGTTGCGCACCGGGATCACGACGGACAGCAGCGGGAGCTTCGAGGGATCGGGAGGCACGCGAACCGTGGCGAAGACTACCGCACTGCCGCGCCGGGGCATCGGCCGTTCCGGCGGAACGCGGCGGCTCGTCGCTGGCCGCCATGGCAAGGGCCGGTTCGGCGTCCGATCCGGGGA
The DNA here is from genome assembly GCA_016795295.1 of Planctomycetota bacterium. GTDB lineage: Bacteria > Planctomycetota > UBA1135 > UBA1135 > UBA2386 > JAEUHP01. The sequence goes on from JAEUHP010000279.1 coordinate 6,406, forward strand.
CGTTGTGTCGCCGCTGCGCCGGCGCCGCATTCGACAGGGCCTGGGGGACGTGGCTACCGTGCACGGCCAACTCCCGGAGCCCTTGCCCATGACCCCCAGCTGGTTCGTCCTGTTCGTCCTGGTCACCTGCCTGCCGTTCGCCGCCTGCGCCAGCGTCGGCCCTGCTGCGGCGGAGTTGCGCACCGAAGTGATCGACTATCGCGACGGCGACGTGGCCCTGCAGGGCTACCTGGCGATGCCGGCGCACGCCGGGCGCTCCGGCCACCCGCTGCCCGCGGTGATGGTGGTGCACGAATGGCGCGGCCACGGCGAGTACGTGCGGCACCGCGCCGAGATGCTGGCCCGGCTCGGCTACGTGGCGTTCGCGGCGGACATGTACGGCAAGGGCGTCTACGCGAAGGACCACACCGAGGCCGCGGCGCTGGCCGGGGTCTACTTCCAGGACCGGAGCAAGATGCGTTCGCGGGCGGCGGCGGGGCTCGCGGTGCTGCGGGCGCACCAGGCGGTCGATCCGACCCGGCTCGCGGTGATGGGCTACTGCTTCGGCGGCACGGCGGCGCTCGAATGCGCGCGCGCGGGTTTTCCGGGGGTGCTCGGGGTGGCGAGTTTCCACGGCAATCTGACCACGCCGCAGCCGGCCGAAGTCGGCACGCTGCAGGCGCGGGTGGTGGTGTTCCACGGTGCCGACGACCAGGGGGTGGCGAAGGGTCTGGCGGGGTTCGAGGCGGAGATGCGGGGGGCGAAGGCGGATTGGCAGTTGGTGTCGTTCGGCGGGGCGGTGCACAGTTTCACGGTGCCCGAGGCGGGTGCGGATGTGTCGCGGGGCATGGCCTACGATGCGAAGGCGGATGCCAGGTCGTGGGCGATGCTGCAGATGTTCCTGGTCGAGTGTCT
>JAEUHP010000284.1 GCA_016795295.1 Planctomycetota bacterium
GCGGGGGCGATACCAGGTGCCGGTGGGGTTGGTGTGGGCGTCGCAGCCCTGAATCGGGCAGAACGGTGGGCGAAAAGTCTCCATGGAAGCTCCTGCCGGGCGCGAAGACCTCGGCAGGGTGGCTGTGCCACGGGCGCGTCCGCGGTTACCCGAATTCCGGCGTGCCAGCCAACGCAGCAGTTTATGGCGTTCCTTTGCACCTGCGGTGGCCATCGGCGATCATCTTCCTGCGGCTCCCGGACCCACTGCAAGTCGTTGCCGCGCCTCGCCGATAGCCCCCTCAGTCCGATGGACGCGCCCTCTGTTCCAAACCAACTCGCCGCCTTGACGGTCGACCGGGGCGGTCTGGCCGCCCTGGCGAAGCGCCTGGGCCTCGCGCTCGAAGCTGGAGCGGGTTCGGTGTGCCCGTGGTCGGCTTGCCAGGTGGTGCTGGGGGGCACTGCGGCTGCTTGCGAGCACACGGCAGTGCCGGATGCGCCTGCCGAGGACTTGCCGGGTACTTTGGCCGCTGCAGCCGCCGGTGCCGGGGGAGGGCTGCCGTGGGCAGGTCTCCAGAGCCAGCACGCAGCTGGGCAGTTGCCGCTGCCGCGGTGCGGCGCTTGTGCATTCCGACTGCAGGCCGAGCTGCCAGCACCCTTGTTGTCTGGACCGGGAGTCCCCGAGGGTGCTGGGCTGGTGGTCGTGCTGCGCGCCGGCGAACTGCCCGCGGCTGCCCAGGAGTTCGTGCGCAGCCACTGGCCGCGCATCGCCAAGTTGGTCGTCGAGGTGCCGACGGGGGAATTGTCGGTGCTGCAAAACCGTCTCGCCGCTGTGGTTCCCCCGGCGGCTTTGGCGGTGGGTGGCGAGCGTCCGGCTCTGTCCCTGCGGCTGGGCGCGAGCCCCGACTCTGAGGGGTGGCGGGAAGCTCTGGCCGGGTGGACCGTCACGGCCATCGAACTGGCGGCAGCGCGCGCCGAGCCGGCGGGGTTGGCGCGTGCGCGCACGTTGGCGACCCAGCTGGCAGCTCCTCTGCGCGCTCGCTTCGTCTTCACCCCCGAGACCTGGTACGAATGCGAAGGCGTGGCGCGCGCCTGCGCGGCGGCCGAGATTCCGCTCGAACTGGCCGTGCTCGCGCGGGGGGGGCAGGAACCGCTGGCTGCGTTGAGTCTCGACGATCTCACGTTCGTCAAGGACGTGCTCGCGGGAGCGTGGTCGCGGCTCGGTGGATCCCAGCGTCCGGTGGCGTTGGCGGAGCGCGCCTACGACCAGTTGCTGGCCGAGGTGCGCGCCGTGCTGCGCCGCGAAGTGCAGGCCGACTTGGACACCCGCCGGCAGGCGGCACCTGTGTCCCTGTGCTTGCCGCCACCGGACCACGCTTGGTGCGCGGATCCGGAATTCGCGCCGTGGTGGCAGGGCCACCTGTTCGGCCATGGGCACCTGCCAGCCGTTCGCGCTTGGTTGCTGCAGCTGGTGGCGAAGCCTGCCGGTCGCGAGGCCGTGCGAAAACTGCCGTGGCTGCGCACCCTGGTGCAGCGTTTGGCTTGCGACCAGCGCGTGCCCGAACTGCTCGAACTGCTGCGTGCGGTCTACGGCGCGCCACGTGCACGGCCACGGCTGATCGCCGAGGACCAGGCCTTCGCCGCGGGCTTCGCGCTGCAGCCCTACGGTGGCCCGTGGGCCGAGCGACTCGGCCTGCACGAGTTGCCGGCGCGCAAACGCCCGTTCGCCATCGGCAAACCGCGCGCGGTGCGGGCGGGCGCGCCGGCTGCGGCCGTGACGGTGTTGATTCCCTCCTACCGCCACGCTCCGTACATCGAAGAGACCCTGCGCAGTGTGCTGGCGCAGAAGTTCACCGACCATCGCGTGCTGGTGGTCGACGACGGATCGAAGGACGACACCGTGGCGAAGGCCCAGGGCGTGGCCGACCCGCGCCTCACCGTCCGGCAGAATCCCACCAACCTGGGCCTCGGCAACAGCGTCCTGCAGGCACTCGACGGCATCGACACGGAGTTCGTGGCGCTGCTCAACTCCGACGATCTGTTCCACCCCGACCGCCTGCAGCGCTGCCTGCAGGTGCTCCGCGAGCGCCCCGAAGTCCAGTTGGTGACCACCGGCATGGCCTTGGTCGACGACCAGGGTGGTGAGCTGACGCCGGCCAATGCCAGCTTGGTGCTCGACGGCAAGCTGGTCTACGACTGGGTGCACTGGTTCGCCCGCGTTCAGCCTCCTGCGGACTTGCCACAGGACCAGTTGTTCGCCGCGTTGCTGGAGCGGAACTTCCTCGTCACCAGCAGCAACTTGGTGGTGCGCACGGCATGGCTGCGCCGGCAGGCTCCGGCCCTGCAGAGCCTCAAGTTCTGCCTCGACTGGCAGTTGTTCCTCGAGGCTGCGCTCGACGACGCGCTCTACCACCTGCCCGAACCCTTGCTCGCCTACCGGCTGCACGCCACCAACACGGTGTGGTTCCGCGAAGGCCGGCGTTGGGCCTACTACCTGGAGGTGAATCGGGTCGCCGCGGAGGCGCTGCGGCGCTTCGCCACGCGCGGCCGCGGCGCTGGCGAAGGCGCGGTGGTGCGGGTTCTGGAAGCGATCGCTGCGCACCTGACCGCGAACCGGGAGACCGATGGTTTCGCGCTGTTCCTGAACACCGTGTTCGACGCGCTCGCGGTCGATCGCTTCGCCGTGGAGTCACCGCGTGTGCAGGGTTTGGTGCAGCAGCTCAACGAGCTCGCCGAGCAGGTGCGCCGAGCGCGGGACGAGGCCGAGGCTGCGTTGGCCGCGCGTGGCGGTGGTCAGTTGGCCAAACGTCTGCTGCTCGGGGAGCTGGAACGCGAACGCGCCGACGGCGAGCGCGACACGCGCCGGTGGCTGCAGGGCTACGCCGATTCGTTGGAAGCCCGCCTTGCAGACTGTTGGGCCGGCCGCCGCGACCTCGAGGCGCAGCGCGGCGAACTGGCCCGACGTGCCGACGAGCTGCAGGCGCGTGTTGCGCAACATGCGGCGCGCATCGACGCGCTGGGGCGCGAAGCGACGGCGGCCCAGCAGCGCTCGGCTGGACTCGAGAGCGACCTGGCCGGTTTGCGCCAGGACCACGCTGGCCTGCGTGGGCAGTTGGCGGCCTTGCGCGACTTCGGCCAGGCGTTGGAGCGCGAGCTGGCGGCCACGCGAGCCGAACGGGACGACTGGTCTGGCCGTGCCAGCGCCGCCCTGGGCGGGAGGGTGGCTGCGGAGGCCCAGGCGGCGGCGGCCGAGGCGCGGTTGGCACAGACCGCCCAGGAGCTCGCGCGCGAGTCTGCCACGGCGGCCGCGCTCGGGCGCGAACTGGCATCCGCCCGGACGCTCCTGGAGCAGGTGCAGGCCGATCTGGCGGTGCAGCAACAGGCGTTTGGACGGTCGCGCGAGCAGTGCGCCGAGCAAGGCCGCGAGCTCGAACGGCTGGCCTTGCGGATCGCCGACCTGGAAGCCGCGTGGCGTTCGGAGCGGCTGGTCGCCGCCAGTCTCGGTGCCCAGCGCGACGACTTGGTCGTCGCATCGTCGGTGCTGCGCGCGGAGCTGGCTGCTGCACGAACGGCCGTTGCCAACGGCCTTGCGGCAGCTGAGGAACTGCGCGAACAACTCGCGGCGACCGAAGCGCGCGCGCGCGAGCAGTTGGCGGCAGTGGCAAGCCACTCGCGCGAGCAGTTGGCTGCTGCCGAAAGTCGACTTCGTGAGCAGCTGGCTGCCACGGAGGCCCGATCTCGTGAGCAGCTGGCTGCTGCCGAAAGTCGATCTCGTGAGCAGCTGGCTGCTGTGGAGCGGCGGGCCCGGGACGAGCTGGCTGCCGCCGACCTGCGGCATCAGCAGGCCCTGGCTGCTGCTGCGCAGGCGAGCGGGGAGCTCACCAACCTGCGCCGGTCGCGTGAATTCCGCGCCGGCAACTTCCTCTGGAACAAAATGCCTCTGGGTTACATGTCTCGACGTGGCAAGAAGTGGTACCACAAGCTGCTCGATGCGAAGAGCCGCCTGGGGATGGTCGGCGGTCGGCTGCTGCGCAAGCGGCACCGTGCGTCTGGCACAGCGGTGGTGGCGGCGTGTTGGCAGTGGCCGATCTACAGCCACACGTTCGTCTACCAGGAGATGATCGGGCTCACGCAGCTCGGCCTCGACGTGCGGCTGTTCCACTGGGAGCTCGGCGACACGAGCCAGCTGCACCAAGCGTTCGGCTACCTGGCCGAACACCGCACGCAGCTGCAGCCGGTCTGGGACAACCACCTGAAGGACCGCGAGCACTTCGAAAAGACCAAGCCCGGCCGTCTGCGTGCCTTCCTCGAGCGGATCTCGGCCGCCACCGGCAAGCCGGTGGCCGAACTGGAGAACGACTCGCTGGTGCTGCAGGGTTGCACGTTCGCGCGCATGGCCGAACTCGCCGGTGCCAGCTACCTGCACAGCTACTTCTTCTACGACCAGTCGTTCATGGCGATGCAGGCGGCGTGGTTGCTCGACCTGCCGCGCGGCGTGTCGTGTTACGCCGACCACATGCTGGCGGACTACCCGTTCAAGCTGGTGCCGCTGCACGTCGAACTCTGTTCGGTGATCGTCGCGACCAGTGCACGCATCAAGCGCGAGCTGTCGCAGATGACCGGCGGCAAGTACGACGCCAAGATCATCGTCAAGCCGAACGGCGTCGACGGGGCGCGTTTCCCGCCGGTGCGCCGCGGGGCGCGCAAGGCCGGTGAGCCGTTCGAAGTGGTGTCGATCTCGCGCATCGAGCCGAAGAAGGGCTTGATCCACCTGGTCGAAGCCGTGGCGCAGTGCAAGCAGCGCGGCCAGCGGGTGATCGCGCACATCGTCGGCAGCAAGGATCCGCACAGCCGCGGCAGCCTCGAGTTCGCCGAAGAGTTCGAACGGCGCATCGCCGAACTCGGTGTGCAGGACCAGGTGATCCTGCACGGCATGAAGCGCCAAGAAGAGCTGCCGCCGATCCTGCAGCGCTGCCGGGCGTTCGTCGCGCCCTACGTGGAGATGAGCTCGGGAGACAAGGACGGCATCCCGACCGCGATGCTCGAAGGCCTGGCCTCCGGCCTGCCGGTGGTGACCACCGACTCCGGTTCGATCCTCGAAGTGGTCACCGACGGCATCGAGGGCATCGTCGTGCCGCAGCGCGACAGTGCCGCGTTCGCGGCGGCGCTCGGCCGCCTGATCGACGATCCGCAGCTCGAGTTGCGCATGGCGAGTGCGGCGCGGGCCCGATTCGACCGCGAGTTCGACATCCGGGTCACCGAACGCCGCCTGCACGAGCGCGTCGCCAAGCTGGTGGCGCGGAAGCCGGCTGGCGCCGGCCGCTGAGCGCGATGCGGCTCCTCTACGTCGTCCATCAGTTCTTCCCCGACTGCCACTCGGGCACCGAGCAGTACTGTCTCGCTGCGGCGCGCGCGGCGCAGCGCGCCGGCGACGAGGTCACGGTGCTCTCGCTGCATTGGGACCATGACCGCGATTGGCCGCCGATCCGCCTGTTCGAGCAGCCCTACGAGGGTGTGCCGGTGCTGCGCCTCAACCATTGGCGGCGCATCAACCCCAATCCGGTGCTGCGCGACTACCAGAACCTGCACCTCGAAGGCTGGTTCCGCAGGGCGCTCGAGCAGGTCCGGCCCGATGCCGTGCACTTCTTCCACCTGCGGCAACTCGGCAGCAACCTGATCCCGGTGGCGAAGTTGTTCGGGGCGCGCACGGTGGTGCACCTGATGGACTTCTGGTTCCTGTGCCCGCGTTTCACTCTGCAGCGCAGCGACGGCGCGCTCTGCGAAGGGCCTCCGGATGGTGGGCGCGGCTGCGTCCCGTGTGCCCATCCCGAGCTGCAGGGGGCCGAGCCGGCCACGGCGGCACCCACCGTGACCAGTGATCCGCCGATGCAACTGCGCGCCCTGCTCGACCGTCCCGCGGTGCAGTTGCACCACTTGGCGTTGGCCGATGCCGTGCTCGCGCCTTCGCAGTTCCTCGCCGGCATGTTCTCTCGGAACGGTTTCCCGGCCGAACGGCTCGCGGTGGTCCCGTATGGGCTCGAGCCGGGGCGGATCGTGCCGCTGCCGGCCGAACGACCGCGCACTCCCTTGCGTTTGGGTTTCTGTGGCGTGCTGTCGCCGTGGAAGGCGCCGCACCTCGTGATCGAAGCCGTGCGCGGCACGACTGCGCCCGTGCAGCTCACGATCCACGGCCGACTCGACGAGCCGATGTTCGCCGACTACATCGCGGGGCTGCAAGCCGCCGCGGCAGGGGACCCGCGCATCACCTTCGCCGGGGCCTACGACGCCGCTGGTGCGCCGCAGGTGTTCGCCGGCATGGATGCGTTGGTGGTGCCGAGCACCTGGTACGAGAACACCCCGTTCGTCGTGCTCGAAGCGTTCGCCGCAGGCGTGCCGGTGCTCGCGGCCGACCTCGGGGGGCTGCGCGAAGTGGTGCAGGACGGGCGGAACGGGTTCCTGTTCCGGGCTCTGGACGCTGGCAGTCTGCGCGCGGCGATCGAGCGCCTGGTCGAGCATGCGCAGCGCGGGCACTACGCGACGCTGCGGCCACTGCCGCCGCCAAGCATCGACGCCAACTACGCCGCGTTCCGCGCCCACTACGCGCGCTCCTGAGCCGCGCCTCAGCCGACCCGCAGCCGCGCGAACCAGAGGCGGCCGAGCAGTGCCGCAGCGGCGCACCAGGCTAGGGGCGCCCACACCGCGGTGCCGGCGAACTGCCAATGTGCGTCGGCGGCACCACGCGCCACCGCCACCGCGTAGGCCACTGCGGAGTCGTCGCGCAGGCCGGCCGGCAGGTGGCTGGTCAGCAGCCAGCCGGCGTGCGGGCCGAGGCGGGCGCGCAGCAGTTCGGGCAGCAGCACCAAGGCGAAGGCGAGCGCCAGGGCGCGCGCCGGCCGCCTGGCCAGCACCGACGCCAGACTGCCCGTGGCCAGCAACGCGCCGAGCGGCAGCAGGCAATGGCCCAGGGCCTGCCACAGCACCGGCGCCACGTCGTTCGCGGCGGCCAGCGGCTGCCGTTCGCCGTGGCGGGTCACTTCGACCAGATCGCCGAAGCCGAACGCGCTGGCGGCCGCGATCAGGGCGCTGAACATCAAGAGTGCGAACGAGCCGCCCGCCAGGGCCGCCAGAGCGCCCAGCTTGCCGTACCAGACATCGCCGCGGCCCACGCTGCGCTGCAGGGTGGCGCGCAGGGTGTCCCGGCTGAGGTCGGCGGCCACCGACTGGCTCGCCCACCACAGCACGACGAGGCCGAGGCACGGCACGGCGTTCTGCAGGGTCAGGGCCACCGCGAGATGCCCGCTGCCGGCGTCGGCGCTGAACTGTTCGCCGCGGGCCACACGCGCCAGGTGCTGGACGGTCTTCTGGTGGTAGCTGTACACCGTCCACGCGGCACTGGCCGCCGGTAGGAGTGCGAGCAGCCGATTGCTGCGCCGCGCCAGAGTCGTGGCGAGTTCGTGGCGGAACACGCGCCAGAGCGGCTGGGCCGCGGCCGCGGCTGGCAGTGTCGGTGTTGGGCTGGTGGGGCGTTGGGCCGCGGCTGGGCCGGCCAGCTCGGCGGCCCGCTGGTAGAGGGTCTCCAGCGTGATGGCCTCGGGCGCGAAGCTGGTCACCTCGGCGCGCGCCGCCAGATGGCGCAGCACCTGTGCGGGTGGCTGCTCGCCCAGCTCGACCAACAGCCGGCCCGCGTCGACGGCCGCGCCGAGTCCCTCGGCCGCCAACTGCGTCTGCAGTGCCGGCAGGTCTGGTCCGGCCACCGCATAGCGACGCTGCAAGCGTGCGCGCAGGGCTGGCACCGCTCCTTCGACCGACAACTCGCCACTGCGCAAGACGCCGATGTGGCTGCACAGACCATCCAGTTCGTGCAGCTGATGGCTGGACAGCAAGACGGCCACGCCGTCGTCCCGCGCCAGCGAACGCAGCAGCGCGCGCAGGTCGGCGATGCCCTCCGGGTCGAGGCCGTTGGTGGGTTCGTCGAGCAGCAGGAGCCGCGGTTGGCCGAGCAGCGCCTGCGCCACGCCGAGGCGCTGCCGCATGCCCATCGAGAAGGTGCCGACGCGCCGTTCGGCGACCGTGGTGAGCCCGGTGCGGTCGAGCACGCGGCTGGTTTCGGCCGCGGCCAGGGTCGGCGGCATGCCCTGCAGCCGCGCGAGCCAGCGCAGGTTCTGTCGGGCCGTGGCGCCCAGCACGAAGCCCGGGCGTTCGATCAGGGCGCCGGTGGCGCTGCGGGCCAGCCGGCCCGCGTGGGCCAGGTCGCAGCCGAACACGACGACCCGGCCGCGGCTCGGCCGCAACAGGCCGAGGCACAGGCGCAACACCGTGGTCTTGCCAGCACCGTTGTGGCCCAGGAAGCCGTAGCAGTCGCCCGGTGCCACGGTCATGGTGACGCCGCGCACGGTCGGGGTGCGGCCGTAGCCGAACCAGAGGTCTTCGACGAGCAGGGCGGTCACGCAGGGGGCAGTGCTGGCAGAAGAAAGCGCGGATTCTGCCGCGGCCGCGCTGCTGCGCGAAGCGTCATTTTGCCCGCCGGCCGCGTCTGCGGCCCTGGCCGCGAACGCGGCGCCGGTATCATGCGCAGCCCTTCATGACCGCCCTCCATCCCGCGTTCGCGCGGCAGGCCGCGCGCCGCCGCCACCTCGACCAGGGCAACCTGCTGCGTTCGCTCACCCAGGTGATCAACGCCGTCCCCGGCGGCATCAACCTCGGCCAGGGCGTCTGCGATCTCGACGCTCCGGCCCCGTTGCGCGCCGGGGCCCTGGCCAGCATCGACGGCGGCGACCGTCAGCTCTACACACCCTACGCGGGCCTGCCCGAACTGCGCGCGGCGATCGCGGCGAAGCTGCAGCGGCACAACGGTCTGCCCTATGCCGCCGACAACGTCGCCGTGACCACCGGCAGCAGCGGCGCGTTCTTCGCCGCCGGCACCACGCTGCTCGAGCCAGGGGACGAAGTGGTGCTGTTCGAGCCGTTCTACAGCTACCACTGGACCACCGTGCCGCTGTTCGGCGCGGTGCCGGTCGCCGTGCCGCTCGATCGCCCGACGCTGGCGTTCGATCCCGGGGCGTTGCGCCGGGCGCTGTCGCCGCGCACGCGGGCGATCGTGGTCAACACGCCGGGCAACCCCTCGGGCAAGGTCTGGGCGCGCGACGAACTGGAACTGCTCGGCGAACTGCTCGACGGCACCGACATCCTGGTGCTGACCGACGAGGTCTACGAATACATGTGTTTCGACGGCCGGCGCCACACAGCGCCGGCGAGCGTGCCGAGCCTCGCCGCGCGCACCCTGACGCTGAACTCGTTCAGCAAGACCTATTCGATCACCGGCTGGCGCATCGGTTTCCTCGCCGGCCCGGCGGCGATCGTCGAGAAGTGCGGCATCGTGTTCGACCAGATCGAAGTGTGCGCGGCACGGCCCCTGCAGCGCGGGGTGCAGCGCGCCCTGACCGAGCTGCCGGACGCCTACTACCAGGACCTGCAGTCGGGTTACCAACGGAAACGCGACGCATTCTGTGCCGCGCTGCGCGACGCCGGCTTCCAGTTCGAAGTGCCGCAGGGCGCCTACTACGTGCTCGCCGACTACCGGCCGGTGTTCGGCGACCTGGATCCGCACGCCGCGGTGCTGCGCATGATCGAACGCATCCAAGTGAACGCCGTGCCCGGGCACCTGTTCTTCGCCAAGCCGGACGGCGTGCACAGCATGCGGTTCCAGTTCGCGGTGGACTGGCCGGTGCTGGAGCAGGCCATGGCGCGGTTGCGGAGCCTCGCCCGATGAAGCGCTGGACCATCGTCTGGGCCGCGCTGGCCCTGTGCGGGTTGCTGCGTGCCCAGGAACGCGAATCGGGCGCGGGGCTGGTCGGCCTGCACCAGGCGCTGCTCGACGTGCGCACCACCGGCGTGGTGCTCAACATCGCGGCGCATCCCGACGACGAGTCGTCGCGCACCAATGCGATCCTGCGCCGCAAGTTCGGCTGGCGCGTGGTCACGGTCTATTCCACCTACGGGGACGGTGGGCAGAACGCGATCGGCCGCGAGATCGGGCCCGAGCTGGCTGCGCTGCGCGTGCGCGAAACGCTGCGTGCGGCGGCGCTCAGCGACGTCGAAGTGCGCTGGCTCGGCATGCCCGACTTCGGCTTCAGCAAGACGCTCGAGGAGACGCTGCAGGTCTGGGACCGCGAACTGTTGCTGCGGCGGATGCGCGCCGAACTGGAGCGCCTGGAGCCCGATCTGGTGCTGACCAACCACAGCCTCGACCAGGGGCATGGCCACCACCGAGCGTCGTTCTGGGCCATCTCGGAGCTGCTGCGCGAGCGGGCGGCGCAGGGCCGGCGCGTGCCACCGCTGTTCTCGCGCGCCGCACCCGAGCAGGCGCAGTGGACCGTCGATCCCGCCGAGCTGGAGCCCGCGCGCGGCGAGACCTATGCCGCGCTGGCCCACCGCGCCTGGGTCCAGCACGTCTCGCAGGGGCCCTGGTCGCCGCACGATCCGCTGCAGGTGGGCAAGGACTATTGGCGTCTGGTCGACGCCGATCTCGCGCGTCCCGAGTCGCCCGACGCGCCGTTCGAACCGTTGCGCTGGCTCACGGCGCGGCAACTGCCGAGCACGGCCGCGGTGCCCGCGGCCACTGCCGAGCGCGCCACTCTCGTCACAGCGGTCGGTGCTGCGCTGGCGGCGGCTCGCGCCACTTACGACGCGTGGTTCGATGCGGGCCGGAGAGGTGAGCTGCCACCGGCGGCGCGCGTCGCGGCCCTGCGCTGGCGCATCGACGCGCTGCAACGCGCCTGGCTCGCGCTGCACGGGGTGCGCTACGAACTGCGGCTCGAGCGCGACGAGGTGCCGTTCGGGGGGGCTGGCAAGGTGTTCGTCGTGGTGCACGGCCATGACCAAGTGGCCGACTCGAGCGTGGTCTGCGACGGCAACCAGGCCACGCCAGCACAGGTGGTGGTGCGGACGTCGTTCGCCGATGGCCCGCCGGCCCAAGGCGACGCGGCCGCTCCGGCGACCATCGCGGTGCCCGGCCGGCTCGAAGTGCCGTTCGCCGCCGTCGCCGAGCCCGGTGACCCCGCCGGTCCGGAGCCGGCGTTCGCCTCGGTGGTCGTGGCCGGACGCGTCGCCGGCCTGCCGATCGAGCTGCTGTTCGATCTGCCCTACACGCCGGTGCCACCAGTCGAGGTCGCTTGGGATCGCGAAGTGGTGATGGTGCCCGAGGGGACCGTGGTCGAGCGGCTGCTGAGCTGCACGGTGACCAGCCATCGCGGCCGCGACACGGTCGGTCCGGTGCGGCTGTCGATGGGGCCTGGGCTGACGGCGGTGGCGATCCCTGGGCGGCTCTCGCTCAGCCAGGAACACCACCAGGCGCGCCTCCTGGTGCGGGCGAAGATCGACGCGAACGATCTCGGTGCAGACCCCGGCTTCACGCTCGGCTTCCGCGATGCGTCTGCGCGGCTCGTGGTGCGCACCGTGGCGGTGGTGGTCCCGCCCGGATTGCGGGTCGGCCTGGTGCGCGGCCCCGACGACACCACCGAACGCGCGCTGCTGGACCTGGGGGTGCCGGTGGTGGCGCTCGACCGCGACGGGCTCGCCCTGGCGCGCCTCGAGGACTACTCGACGCTGCTGCTCGACATCCGCGCCTACCACCATCGCCCCGAACTCGCCGAGCTGCGCGACCGTCTGCTGCAGTTCGTGGCGGCGGGTGGTCGTGTGGTGGCGATGTACCACAAATCCGGCGAGTGGAACGAACGCACCGGGCATCCGCTGCTGGCGCCCTTTCCGCTGGTGGTGGGCAACGAGCGCGCCACCGAAGAGGCGGCGTCGGTCGTGCGGCTCGAGCCGGGGCACCGGCTGTGGACGTTCCCGCATGCCCTGACCGACGCCGACTTCGCCGGCTGGGTGCAGGAGCGCGGGCTCAACTTCGCCAGTCGGTGGGACCCGGCCTGGGTGCCGCTGCTCGAACTGCGCGACACCGGCGACGCGAAGCCGATGCAGGGAGCGCTGCTGCACACGCGCTATGGTCAGGGCGACTTCGTCTACTGCGGTCTGGCGCTGTATCGGCAGCTGCGCCTGGGGCACGCGGGAGCGGCGCGGCTGTTGGTGAATCTGCTGGCGAAGTAGTGGGTGCCGGCGGCGGTTCGCGGCCCTGCCGCCGCGACCGATCTACCGCCGCTCCAGGCCCGGCAGTTCAGCGCGGCTGCCGGGGGGCCGTCGCCGGCCCCGCCGGCCCTGGGTGCGCCACGCGCGTCATCGCGTCGAAGCGGCCGAGGTCCTGGCGCCAGACGTTCTCGGTGGTGCTGTACGAGCCGTTCGCGTGCCGGTACCAATCGACACCGGCGTGGCTGCGTTCCACGCCGACGATCGGGCTCCACGGCACTTCGGCGCCCCAGTAGCGCGAGAGCGGTGCTGGGGCGACCGCGCCGTTGAGCGCTGGCAAGAACGTGCCGTCGGGCAGTTCGAGTTCGTGCCGATGGTCGTCGCTTGCCGCTGGATCGGGTGCCGAACGCACCGCAGCCGCAGCCGGCGCCACCGTGTCTTGGGCCTTCGGCGCCACCGCGGGTGCGGCGCTCGCGCCGGCTTCCAGCGAACTGGCGCTGCGCAGCTGGCCGAGGCCGTACGAGACCCCGCCCAGCACCGCGATCCCAACGAGCCACATGCCTTCGCGTGCCATGGTGCTGCGCCGGTGGCTCTAGAAGTACACCGCCTGGGCGTTGGTCCACTCGCCCAGGTTGATGTTGGTGTCCCAGACGATCGCCTGGAACACCAGATTCGTGCCGACCATGGCTGTCGGGATGGTGCCCGGCAAGGCGATCGTGGCCTCGCGCACGCCGTTCTGCAGGCGGGTCACGCCCAGCGGGATGGTACCGCCGGCCGGCGTCACCACGTGTGCATAGCCGATCAGCGTGCCCATCAGCGACCATTCGAAGTAGGGCGCCTGGAAGCCCCGCGACGCCGCCAGCATGCACACGCCGAACGGCGCCAGGTTGTCGGTGACGCGCAGCATCAGGCCGTCGCGGCGCGGCGCACCGCCCACGTCGGGATACAAACCGCCCATGCCCAGATTGGTACCACCCGGCGTCGGCAGACCGAGCCGCGAGCTGGTCGGATCGATGCCGCCGAGGTGCAGGTTCGGGCTGGTGACGAACGGGCCCAGGATGTAGTTCCACGGGGTCGTGAACGACGTGCCCGCGACGACGCCGGCCCAGGTCGGGTTCGGCGCGCCGGCCCGGTGGTTCTCGCCGACCGTGGCCCCGGTGTTGGCGTGCAGCAGGTCGGCGCGGAACAGCGAGTGGCCGTCGGTGGTCGGCCACTGGGCGTTCGCCGGCAGGGCGACGCCGACATAGAGGCGCGGCAGCATGGTGCCGAGGAAGTAGTCGCCCGGCACGATCAGCCCACCTTGGATCGAGAAGCCGTCGTGCATGATCCAGGTGCCGCGCTGGTTGTTCTGGGACGGGGGCGTGGTGAGCGAGAGGCGCAACAGCTCCCCGGCTTGGCTCATGTCGGGGCCGGGACCCGTCGCCAGCGGGGTGCGCACCACCAGCTCATAGGTCTCGATGGTGCTGAGGCGCTCGTCGGCCACCCAATGGTACATGCCGAACAACCGCATGAAGCCGTTCGCGTCGGCGATGCTGCGGAAGTGCTGCTGGTCGAGTTCGAGCAGGGCCTCGGCAGCGCGATTCCAGTCGGGTCGGCCGACGAACGAAGTGCAGGTGACGGTCTGGCGTTCGGGGTCCTGTGGGTAGAACACGAACGGATTCACCTGGGCCAGGGCGGTGCTGGCCAGCACGGTGAGAGGCAGTAGGTGGCGGAGCTGCATGGGATACCCTGAGCAGTGGGATGCAGCGTGGAGAGGCGCTGCCAGCATAGCCAGCCGGCCTGGGCCGGTAACTGGGGAGAGTGAGAATCCGGAGCCGTCCGCACCGGCCGAACCGCTCCCGGGGCGGCAGGCCGGCCGCAGGCGGGTTGGCCGGGTGCGTGGGAGCGGGCCGACCACAGCCGCGAGCGGGGATGCCGCCGCGCACATCCGTGCTTGCGCCGAGGGTTCGGCGAGGTGCCGTCGTGGTGTTGGACGAAGATTCGCTGCGGCGGTGCGTTCGGGTGCTTGTGCCGCCTGGGACCCGCGGTTCTCCTGTTGCGTGTGACGCCAGGACGGAACGACCCCTGTACTTGTGGCAGCGGCAAGAAGTACAAGAAGTGCTGCGCCGGTGCGGCGCCCGCCGGTGCCAGCGCGGCAGCGCCTGCCGCACCGCCCGCCAGTGAGCCGAGCCCGGCGGAGCGCCAGCAGCTGGTCGCCCTGTTCCAAGCCGGCCAGGCCGCCCCGCTCGAGAGCCGCGCGCGCGCCTTGTTGACGCGCCATCCCGAGTCCGGGTTCTTGTGGAACGTGTTGGGCGCGGCGCTCGGCATGCAGGAGCGCGACAGTCTCGGCGCGTTCCAGAAAGCGGCGCGCTGCCTGCCGCAGGACGCCGATGTGCAGAGCAATCTGGGCATTGCGTTGGCCAAACACGGGCGCTACGCCGAAGCCGAAGACTGCCAGCGTCGGGCCCTGGCCAAGAAGCCGAGCCACCTCGGAGCCGAGGTCAATCTGGGCCATGTGCTCGACTTCCTGGGCCGTCATGCCGAAGCCGAGGCCTGCTACCGCCAGGCGCTGCGCCGGCAGCCGAACGTGCCCGAAGCGCACGGTGGGCTCGGTGGCACGCTGCTGAAGCTCGGCCGCCTGGCCGAGGCCGAGAACCACCTGCGCCGGGCGCTGGAGCTGCGGCCCGATTTCGCTGCAGCCCACAGCAGCCTGCTGTTCCTGCACAATTTCCTGCCCGACCGCGACCCTGCGGCGATGCTGGCCGAAGCCCGCGGTTTCGGCGCGCAGGTGGCGCGGCGCGCGCGGCCGTTCCCGGCGTACGGCAACGTTCCGGATCCGGAGCGCCGGCTGCGCATCGGCCTCGTGTCGCCCGACCTGGGCGCCCACCCGGTCGGCTACTTCTTGGTGGGGGTGCTGTCGGCCGCGGTGGCCCAGGCCGGCGCGTCGTTCGAGTTCTTCGCCTATGCGCAGCGCGCCTACCAGGATCCGGTGAGCGAAGCGCTGCGGCAGTGCTGCCGCAGTTGGTGCGCGACGCCCGACCTCGGCGATGCCGCCTTGGCGCAGCGCATCCGCGACGATGGCATCGACGTGCTGCTGGACCTCGCCGGGCACACCGCCGAAAACCGCTTGCCGGTGTTCGCGTGGCGGCCAGCGCCGGTGCAGGCCACCTGGCTCGGTTACTTCGCCACCACGGGGGTGGCCGAGATCGACTTCCTGCTGGCCGATCCCTGGTCGCTGCCGGAGGCCGAGGCTGGGCACTTCAGCGAACGCATCTGGTACCTGCCCGAGACTCGCCTGTGCTTCGCGCCGCCGACCCAAGACGTGCCGGTGGGCGAACTGCCGGCGCTGGCCGCCGGGCAGTGCACGTTTGGCTGCTTCAACAACCTCGCCAAGATGCAGCCGCAGGTGGTGGCGACCTGGGCCCGGGTACTGGCCGCCGTGCCGGGCAGCCGGCTGTTCCTCAAGGCCCCCTCGCTCGGGGATGCGGCGGTGCGCCGGGAAGTGGTGGGGCGCTTCGCGGCCCATGGCATCGACGCGGCCCGCCTGATCCTGGAGTCCGCCGAAGCACGGGACCGCTATCTGGCCGCCTACCAGCGGGTCGACATCGCGCTCGACCCGTTCCCGTTCACGGGTGCGACCACCAGCGTGGAAGCGCTGTGGATGGGGGTGCCGGTGCTGACCCTGGCCGGAGCACGGCTGGTGGGGCGGCAGGGCGTCGGCCTGCTGCAGAACGTGGGCTTGCCGGAGTGGATCGCCGCGGACTCCGACGACTACGTGGCGCGCGCGGTGCGGCACGCTGCCGATCTGGAACGGCTGGCCGAGCTGCGGCGCGGGTTGCGCGCGCGGCTGCTGGCCTCGCCGCTCGGCAATGCGCCGCGCTTTGCCGGGCACTGGCTCGCGGCGCTGCGCGGAATGTGGGGCGAATGGTGCCGGAAGCAGGCGGCGGGGCCCGGGTGAGCCGCCGCTCGGACGCCGTTGCGCCGCCGGTGCGTCCGTTGGCCACGGTGCGGCGAAGGCCCTCCCATGCTGCGCCGTAGCCTCTGGATTCTCACTGCCCTTGCTCTGGTCATGGCCGCGGCTTCGTGCCGTTCGACCTACCCGCGTCGGAATCCGACTGGCGAAGCGTTCCCCACGGTGCGCGGCGAGGCCCTCGACGGCACGGCCGTGGTGCTGCCGGAGGTTGGCCGCGGGGCGCCGCTGCTCTTGTTGGTCGGCTACGAGCAGAACACGCAGTTCGATCTCGACCGTTGGCTGCTCGGTTTGTCCGAGGCCGGCGTGCGGGTGCGTGCCTACGAGGTGCCGACCTTGCCGGGGTTGCTGCCCGGGCTGGCTTCGGGGTGGATCGACGGCGGCATGCGCAGGGGCATTCCGAAGGA
Organism: Planctomycetota bacterium; assembly: GCA_016795295.1. Taxonomy (GTDB): domain Bacteria; phylum Planctomycetota; class UBA1135; order UBA1135; family UBA2386; genus JAEUHP01. The sequence continues at coordinate 16,416 of JAEUHP010000284.1, forward strand.
GGACTGGGGCGGGGTGGTGACGGTCTACGGCGACGCCAAGGCGATTGCGCAGTTCACGGGCAACGCGGACGGCCTGCCGGGGCGCGTGATCTTGCTCGACCGCAACGGGGTGGTGGCCTGGTTCCACGACCGTGGATACTCGGTGGGGGCGCTGCGGGCGCTGCTGGCGGCTGTTGCCGCACTGGCCACCTGAGATGACTGCTGCTTTGCGTGGCACGCTCCTCGCTTACGCAGAGGCACACCCTCCCGGCTTTCGGTGGCGCGCATTCCGATCCCACGGCGTAGCCACACTCCGCCCACCATCCCTGCTGAACGGGTGCGGACTCCTGGTGCCCCAGCGCTGCGCCCATACCAGTGCCTCCTCGGCTTGCAGAGCACGGGGCAACAGCCCGAGCATCTGCGCCGGGGTGCGGTTGGGTGCGTCGTGGTTGAAGCGCCGCCGCATGTAGTTGCGGTAGACCAGGAACAACGTCAGTTGGTCGGCCAAGTAGC
>JAEUHP010000286.1 GCA_016795295.1 Planctomycetota bacterium
GCGGGGGCGATACCAGGTGCCGGTGGGGTTGGTGTGGGCGTCGCAGCCCTGAATCGGGCAGAACGGTGGGCGAAAAGTCTCCATGGAAGCTCCTGCCGGGCGCGAAGACCTCGGCAGGGTGGCTGTGCCACGGGCGCGTCCACGGTTACCTGAATTCCGGCGTGCCAGCCAACGCAGCAGTCTAGCCTCGGCGCTAGCTGGGCCGGGGTCGATTCCGCGGGCGCGGCCTTGCACGTCCGGCCGGGATCGCCGACGCTGGCGCGGCTGGTTCTCGGGAGTGCATCCGAGCTGGTGTTCGGCCCGGTTTTCAAAACCGGTGGGGGGTCGCCTTCGCGCGGCTCCCGGTGGGTTCGATTCCCATGCGCTCCCGCCACTCCGCGGCGGCATGGACGCGGTCACTTGGGCGTTTGCTCGCCCCGTTGCTCCTCGCCGCGCCTCGGTTCGGTTGGTGGCACCACGAGCCGCAATTCGGCGAACAGTGGCAGGTGGTCGCTGCCGAACCCCGGCCCGACTTCGGTGCGCGCCACTCCAAGCCCATGCCCGGCGTCGACCAATACATGGTCGATCGCCACCCGCAGGAACCAGGGCCAGTGGGCCGTCCAGGTGCCGCCGAAGTGGGTGCCGCCGGCGTCGACCAGGTCCGTGGCGTCGAGCAGCTCGGCGAACGCCCGCGCATAGGGGGTGGCGTTGCAGTCGCCGACTACACACCACGGCCTCGGCAGATTGACCAGGGCCGCTGGGATCGCTGCCAGCGCGGCGTCCCGTTCGACGCAGTGCTGGCCGAGACCCGGGCGCGGCGTGTGCACGGCCAGCAGCCCGACCGGCCCAGCCGGACTGTCGACGACCGCGCGCACTGCGGGCGCCCAGGGGAAGGCGAGCGGCACCACCTTGGCGTCGCGCAGAGGCAGACGGCTGTAGAGCCCCACGCCGAAGCAACCTGGCGACGGCGCTTCGCAGCGGTGTGGGTAGCGTTCGAGGACGGTGGCCAACCGCTGGCGCCACTCCGGGGTCAGTTCGCAGCAGAACAGCACGTCCGGGTCGTGGGCGGCGATGAGCGCAAGTGCGCTGGGGGCGGCCTGCTCGCGGCCGAACAGCAGGTTCAGGCTCAGCAGGGTGAGTGGGGTGCCGGTGGCGGTCTGTGCCCGGTGCGCCGCCCATCGTGGTGGCAGGACCGCCGCCGCGGCCACGAGCGCGAAGCCCAGGTGGGGCAGGGCCAAGCTGGTTCTGCGCAGCAGACCCAGCACGGTCGCCAGCAGCGCCAGCCCGAACATCGCCTGGACGGCAAAACTGGCCGGCAGGTCGACCAGCCAGTGCCGGCACGGCAACCATGGGGCTGCCGCGAACCACCAGGCCGGCACGCCCGCGAGCCACAGCATCCGCACCAGGGAGAACGAAGGGGGCTGGGGACTGGTGCGGGTGGCGGCGCGGTTGGGTGGGGTGGCAGGCATGCGGGAGTTCGGCGCGACCATACCATGGCATCGGCGGCTGCGGCCTGCAGCTTGGGGCGTGCGCTGGAGCGAGTCGCCAACCCCCTGTTGGTGGGCCGGCCGTTGCCCTATGGTTCCCGGCTTGCCGATGCCCGAGAGCGCCGATCCCGATCCAGAAGCCCTGCTCGACGCAATCCGTTCGTTCGTGGCCCAGTGGTTCCGCGACGGGCGCGAGGACGGGCTCGAGGCGGACACGCCGCTGGTGACTTCGGGCATCGTCGATTCGGCGGGGGTGGTCGAGATCGTCGAGTTCGTCGAGCGGCGGTTCGGCGTGCGCCTGCAGGACCACGACTTGTCGCTGCGCAACTGCAACACCCTGGCCGGCTGGACCGCCCTGGTGGCGGAGCGTCTGGGTGGCCGGGTCGCCGGCGCGTAGTTCGGACGGTGCCTGCGTGGTCCGAAAATCGCCGCGGCGCTGGGCATTGCTGCGGTGCAACTCTGGCGGGCCCGGTGGCGAACCGCCGACCGTCGGCTCGCCCTCGAATCCGGCCGCCTGAGTCGCTACTGTCTTCCGACCCGTTTTCCAGCCCGCGCTGCTGCCCGTCCACCGCCCTTCGGTTCCTGCCGTGACCTCGGTACTGCTCCCCGTCCTGATCGCGACCGTGCCCGTCCTGGGGATCGCTCTGCTCGCGATCGCCGGCCGTCGCCTGTCGGGATCGTGCGGTGGTGTCGGCGCTGACGGTGCCTGCCAGCGGTGCGGCAAGGCCGCGGACCCATCCACGGCGAACGGTGGCGCCTGCCGCTGACCGCCTGTCGCAGAACCCAACCCCCGCTCCGGATGCCTACCCACACGATCAAGAAAGGCTTCGACCTGCGGCTCGCCGGAGCCGCGGCGCGCACGCTCGGCACTGCGGCTGAGCCGGCCACGGTGGTCCTCGAGACGGCCGAGTTCCCTGGCATCAAGCCGAAGGTGCTGGTCAAGGAGGGCGATCCGGTGGTGACCGGGCAGCCAGTGTTCCTCGACAAGCAGAACCGGGACTTGGTCTGGTGTTCGCCGACCACGGGCACGGTGGCCAAGCTGGAGTTCGGCGAACGCCGGTTCCTGCTGCGCATGACCATCGACAACGCGGTCGCCAAGGGCGGCGCGGAGCAGTTCGCCGACCTGGGCAAGCCGCTTGCCGAAGTGGCCAAGGGCCTCGACCGCGCTGGCTTGGTGGCTGCCATCCAGCGCGCTGGTCTGTGGCCGCTGATCCGGCAGCGGCCGGTCGGCAAGATGGCGAATGGCCAGCGCGAACCGGTGGCGATCTTCGTCAACGGCATGGACACGGCGCCGCTGGCCGCCGATCCGGTGTTCGCCGTACAGGGGCGCAAGGCCGACCTGCAGGCGGGCGTCGAGATCCTGCGCCGATTGACTGCGGGCAAGGTGTATCTGACGCTCGCCGAAGGTGGTGACCACCAAAGCGAAGTGCGTGATCTGGCCGGGGTCGAAGTGCACGACTTCCGCGGGCCCCACCCGGCCGGGCTGGTGGGCACGCACGTGAGCCGGATCCAGCCGCTGCGCCCCGGTGAGGTGTGCTGGACGCTGCGGCTGCAGGATCTCGCCCGTCTCGGTTCGTTCGCGCGCACGGGGCGCTATCCGGCGAGCACGGTGGTGGCGTTGGCTGGCAGTGCCGCCCCGTCTCGGCAGTACTACAAGGTCCGGCAGAGCGCCGCGCTGGCGGCGCTGGGGAAATTCGTCGGGGACCTGCGCATCATCGACGGCACCGTGCTGCACGGCACCGTGCGTCCGCACGAAGGAGCGCTCGGTTACCTCGCCAGCACGGTGACGGTGATTCCCGAGGGCACCGGTCGCCGCGATCTGTTCGGCTGGGCGCTGCCCGGCTTCGGCAAGCTCAGCCGCAGCCGCAGCGTGCTCAGCTGGCTCTTGCCGAAGCGCGAGTACGAGGTCGATGCCCGCCTGCACGGCGGCCACCGACCGATCGTGAACATCGGTGCCTGGGAGAGCGTGATGCCGCTCGACATCCATCCCGCGTATCTGGTGCGGGCGATCCAGGCCAACGACATCGAAGAAGCGGTCAAGCTCGGTCTGCTCGAGGTGACCGAAGAGGACTTGGCGCTCTGCACGTTCGTCGATCCGTGCAAGATCGACGTCGGCAGCATCATCCGCCAGGGCCTCGACCTGTACGAGAAGGAGGGCTGAGTCCGTGCAGTTCCTACGCAATCTGATCGAGAAGCAGCGGCAGCTGTACCACGCCAAGGACAGTCGGTTCCACAAGGTGTGGCCGCTGTTCGATGCGTTCGAGACGTTCCTGTTCGCGCCGGACCACCGGGCTCCGAAGTCCGGGGTGCACGTGCGCGACTACGTCGACCTGAAGCGGGTCATGAACACGGTCATCGTGGCGATGCTGCCGTGTCTCCTGTGGGCGATCTGGAACGCCGGTGCGCAGCACTTCGCGGCGTGGGCCCAAGTGGGAGCCGGCAAGGAATACGTCCACGGCTGGCTGCAGGCCCTGTTGCCGCCGAACGCCGGAGCGCCGAGCGCCTTCGACTTCGTGGTGTTCGGGTTGCAGCGCATGCTGCCGATCCTGATCGTCAGCTACGGCGTCGGCCTCGGCATCGAGATGCTGTTCTCGGTGATCCGCAAGGAAGAGGTCAGCGAAGGGTACCTGGTCTCGGGCATGCTGATCGCTCTGATCGTGCCGGCTTCGATCCCGCTGTGGCAGCTCGCCGTCGGCGTCGCGTTCGCGGTGGTGCTGGGCAAGGAAGTGTTCGGCGGCACGGGCATGAACATCTTCAACCCGGCGATGCTGGTGCGTGCGTTCCTCTTCTTCGCCTTCGCCGGGCAGATGTCGGGAGACTCCGTCTGGGTGGCGGGCAACCAGTCGCCGACGGGTGTCCCGAGCTATCTGGTCGATGGATTCACGCAGCCGACCGCGTTGGCGGTGGTCAAGCAGGCGACCACGGACGCCAGCGCGGCGCTCACGCAGGTCTACAGCCATGCCGACCTGTTCTTCGGCAACATCCCCGGCAGTGCCGGTGAGATGAGCAAGCTGTGCGTGCTGCTCGGGGCGTTCTGGCTGGTGTTCACCGGGGTCGGGAGCTGGCGGACGATGCTCGGCGGAGTGATCGGTCTGCTGGTCTCGGCGTTCCTGATGAAGACTCTGTCCGGTGCCGAGACGGGCCCGATCTCGTTGCAGCCGTACGAGCAGTTGCTGTGCGGCGGTTTCCTGTTCGGCATCGTGTTCATGGCCACCGATCCGGTGTCGAGCCCGGAGACGAACACCGGCAAGTGGATCTACGGGGTGCTGGTCGGCTTCGTCACGATTCTGGTTCGCACCATCAATCCGGCTTACCCCGAGGGCACCATGCTGGCGATTCTGCTGATGAACGCCTTCGCCCCGGGCATCGATCACTTCGTTGTCGCAGCCAACATCAAGCGCAGGATGGCACGCGCATGAGCATCAACACCAACAGCAACGGCTATGTGATGGCCTTCGCCATCGGCGTCTGCGTCGTGATGAGTTCGCTGCTGGCGCTGACCGCCACGGCGTTGAAGCCGGCACAGGACGCCGCCGCCGAGGCCGACCGGCAGAAGAACGTCATGATCGCTGCTGGCGTCGTGGCTGCCGAGGACGTGCTGTCGGTCGCCGAAGTGCAGAAGCGCTTCGGCGAGCGGGTGCAGGAGGTCGTCGTGGACACGCGGTCCGGCCAGGTGGTCGACGGCAAGTCGGCTGCCGACGTCGCCGCGTTGAACAAGGCTGCGGTCAAGGAAGCTCCTGCGGACAAGGCTGCTTCGACCCGTTACCGCGTGGTCGCCAAGACCAAGTCCGCCGACGGCAAGATCGAGAGCATCATCCTGCCGATCTCGGGCAAGGGGCTGTGGAGCACCATCTACGGGTACCTGGCTCTGGACGGCGATCTCACCCACGTGCGCGGCGTCACCTTCTACAAGCACGGCGAGACGCCGGGTCTGGGTGGCGAGTGCGAGAATCCGACGTGGTGTGCACAGTGGAAGGGCAAGTCGATCCTCGACGCCCAGCAGAAGCTGGTGGGGATCGGGGTGAAGAAGGGCAAGGTGGACCCGGCCATTCCTGCCGAGAAGGCCCACAAGGTCGATGGCCTGTCCGGCGCCACCATCACCAGCAACGGCATCACCAAGTTCGTGCTGGCCGACCTGCAGGTGTTCGACTCCTACCTCACCGCATTGCGCAAGGGTTCCTGAGGAATACGCCATGACCGCCACCACCACTCCGCCGGTCGCCAAGGCCGGTTTGTTCGGCAAGGACGAGTTGAAGGTCGTCAAGGACCCGCTCTGGGACAACAACCCCATCGCGTTCCAGGTGCTCGGCATCTGCAGCGCCTTGGCTGTCACCACGCGTTTGGACAAGGCGCTGGTCATGGGCATCGGCGTCACGTTCGTGACGGCGATCGCCAACGTGCTGATCTCCTGCTTGCGGAACTTCATCCCCAACAAGATCCGCATCATCGTGCAGCTGGTCGTGGTGTCGAGCGTCGTGATCGTGTTCGACCAGATCCTGCGCGCTTACATGTTCGACCTCAGCAAGCAGCTGTCGGTCTTCGTCGGCCTGATCATCACCAACTGCATCGTGATGGGGCGGCTCGAGGCTTACGCGATGGGCAACCCGCCTTGGCGCAGCTTCTTGGACGGCATCGGCAACGGGCTCGGCTACATGTGGATCCTGGCCGTGGTCGGTGCGGTCCGCGAAGTGCTCGGCTCCGGCAAGCTGCTCAACATGCAGCTGGTGCCTCAAGCCCTCTACGACGCCGGCTACGTCAACAACGGGCTGATGGTGCTCGCCCCGGGCGCCTTCCTCTTGCTCGGCATCATCGTGTGGGTGCAGCGTGCCATCTCTGGCTACGTCGAGAAGTGATTCGGGACAAGTGATCTGAGAAACGTGACCTGGGACAAGTGACATGACCGCCACCATGCTTGCCGTGTTCAACGACGACTCGCTGCCCAGCGTGCTGCTGAAGGCAGTGTTCGTCGAGAACATCCTGCTGTCGTTCTTCCTCGGCATGTGCAGTTACCTCGCGGTCAGCAAGCGGGTCGACAGTGCCGTCGGCCTGGGCGTCGCGGTGGTGTTCGTGCAGGTGCTGACCGTGCCGATGAACTGGGCGCTGCAGAACTACGTGCTCGGCGAAGGGGCGCTGGCCTGGGCCGGCATCCCCGACAGCGACCTGAGCTACCTGCAGTTCCTGACCTTCATCGCGTCGATCGCCGCCGTCGTGCAGGTGGTCGAGATGGCGGTCGACAAGTTCAGTCCGAAGCTCTACGCCGCGCTCGGCATCTTCCTGCCGCTGATCGCAGTCAATTGCGCGATCCTCGGCGGCTCCCTGTTCATGGTCGAACGCAAGTACACGTTCGCCCAGGCGCTCACCTACGGGGTGGGTTCGGGGCTCGGGTGGGCACTGGCGATCGTCAGCATGGCGACCATCCGCTGGCGGATGCGGACTGCGCACGTGCCGGGCCCGTTGAAGGGTCTGGGCATCACCTTCATCACCACGGGCCTCGTGGCGATGGCCTTCATGACCTTTAGCGGCATCTGACGCGAGGGCCTCTCGATGTTCACCACCATCCTGACCGGTGTCGCCGCCCTGACCGCAGTCATCGTGCTGTTGGTTGCGGTGCTGATGTTCTGTGAGAAGAAGCTCGTCCAGAAGGGGCAGGTCAAGCTGCTGATCAACGACGACCCTGCGAAGTCGCCGGAAGTCGCGGTCGGCAGCAACCTGCTGATGGCGCTGTCCAACCAGAAGATCTTCCTGCCCTCGGCGTGCGGCGGCAAAGGCTCTTGCGCGATGTGCAAGTGCCAAGTGTTCGAGGGCGGCGGCGACATCCTGCCCTCCGAGCTGACGCACATCAAACGCCCCGAAGCCAAGGAGGGCTGGCGCCTCGCCTGCCAGGTGAAGGTGCGTGGTCCGATGAAGGTGAAGGTCCCCGATGCGGTGTTCGGCATCCGCAAGTGGGAGTGCACGGTGACGAGCAACGACAACGTCGCCACCTTCATCAAGGAGCTGAAGGTCAGTCTGCCTCCGGGCGAGATCATCCACTTCGAATCGGGTGGCTACATCCAGATCGACGTGCCGGAGTACCATGGTCTGAAGTTCAAGGACTTCGACGTTGCCGAGCGGTTCCGCGGCGACTGGGACAAGTTCAAGCTGTGGGACCTCGTCGCCAACAACCCGGCGCCGTGCTTCCGCGCCTACTCGATGGCCAACCATCCCGCCGAGGGCAACATGGTGATGCTGAACATCCGCATCGCCACGCCGCCGCCGAAGCAGATGCAGCTGAATCCAGGCATCTGCAGCTCCTACGTGTTCTCGCTGAAGAAGGGCGACAAGATCACGATCTCGGGCCCGTACGGCGAGTTCCACATCAAGAAGACCAACCGCGAGATGATCTACATCGGCGGTGGTGCCGGCATGGCGCCTCTGCGCAGCCACATCTTCCACCTGTTCCACACCGAGAAGACCACGCGCAAGGTCAGCTACTGGTACGGGGCGCGCAGCAAGCGCGAGATGTTCTACACCGAGGAATTCGAGGCCATCGAGCAGAAGTTCCCCAACTTCAAGTACCACGTGGCCCTGTCCGAGCCCCAGCCGGAGGACAACTGGACCGGCTTCAAGGGCTTCATCCACCAGGTGGTGTTCGACAACTACCTGAAGAACCACCCGAACGTGGACGAGATCGAGTTCTATCTCTGCGGTCCGCCGATGATGAACAGTGCCGTGCAGAAGATGCTCGGCGACCTCGGCGTCGAGAAGGAAATGATCGCGTTCGACGACTTCGGCGGCTGATCCGCCAGGTTGCGGCCGCTGGGGCGGATGGTGCCCCCTCGGTGTCGCGATGGTCGGTGGCTTGGCCACGGGTGTCCACGGCACCTGTGGGTTGGCCGAAGCGGGCGCCCTGGGCGCCCGCAGTCGTTTCCGTGCCGCGTCGGCGCGGATCAGGGCGCTACCCCGATGCACGGACCCGGGCGAAGCCATAGCATCGGCCCGCCCATGCTGCGCTTCGTGTCCTTCGGCGGCATCGCCGCCATGCTGGCGATCTGCTTCCTGTGCTCACGCAACCGGCGCGCCATCTCCTGGCGCTTGGTCGGCAGTGGCCTGCTGCTGCAGGCCGTGCTCGGGTTCGTGTTCCTCTACTGGGAGGCTGGCAACCGCGCCCTGCGCTCGGTCGGCGCCGGCGTCGATCGCTTCCTGAAGCTGTCGCAGGGGGGCAGCGAGTTCGTGTTCGGCGAGCTGGCGAAGCTGCCGGCGCTGGAAGGTGTGTTCGGGGCCAACAAAGGCTTCGTGTTCGCCTTCATGGTCTTGCCGACGCTGATCTTCTTCAGCAGTTTCATGGCGGTGCTCTACCACCTTGGGGTGATGCAGTTCGTGGTGCGGTGCATGGCCAGGGTGATGGTGCGCGTGCTCGGCACTTCGGGCAGCGAGTCGCTGTCGGCGTGCGCCAACGTGTTCGTCGGCCAGACCGAGGCCCCGCTGCTGATCCGCCCGTTCTTGAAGGGCATGACCAGCAGCGAGCTGCACGCGGTGATGGTCGGAGGCTTCGCCACCATCGCCGGCGGCGTGTTCGCTCTCTACGTCGCGTTCGGCGTGGACGCTGGACACCTGATGGTCGGCTCGGTGATGGCGGTGCCGGCGGGGCTCGTCTGCAGCAAGATGCTCTGGCCGGAGACGGAGCCGAGCCAGACCCTGGGCACCGTGCAGAAGGTCGAAGCCGAAGCCTACGGCAACGTGGTCGAGGCAGCGGCGGCCGGCGCCAGCGACGGCCTGAAGCTGGCGCTCAACGTCGGCGCGATGCTGATTGCGTTCCTGGGACTGGTGGCGGTGCTCGACTGGGTGCTGGCGTTCTTGCCCGGCGCTCTGTCGGTGAAGATGCTGCTCGGACTGCTGTTCTGGCCGGTGGCAGCGGTGATGGGCGTCGAGGCGGGCGAGATCGGGATCCTGGCGCAACTGCTCGGCACCAAGTTGGCCATGACGGAACTGATGGCCTACAGCGATCTCGGGCCGATGATCCAGCAGCGCACCATCTCGCCGCGCACCGCGATGATCGCCAGCTTCGCCTTGTGCGGTTTCGCCAACGTCGGCAGTGTGGCGATCCAGGTCGGCGGACTCGGCGCGATGGCGCCCGAGCGGCGTGGCGATCTGGCGCGCCTCGGCCTGCGCGCCATGTTCGGCGGAGCGCTCGCCACCTGCATGACCGCGTGCGTGGCCGGCTTGTTGGCCAGCGAGGGGGCCGTATGAGCCAAGCCGACGAACGCGACCTGGTCGGCGCCGCGGCGGCTTTCCTGCAGCAGCGGCTCGGTGCCGACGTGGTGGCCGGTCTGCGGGTCGGTCTGGTGCTGGGCAGTGGCTTGAAGGCTTTCGCGGCCGAGATCCAGGCGCCACAGACCGTGCCCTTCACCGAGATCCCGGGCTTTCCGGTGCCGCGGGTCGAGGGCCATGGTGGCGCCTTGGTGGTCGGCCGAGTCGCCGGCACACCGGTCGCCTGCTTGACCGGCCGTGTGCACCTCTACGAGGGCTGGCAGCCGAGCGAAGTCGTGCGCGCCGTGCGCACGCTCGGCGCACTCGGCCTGCGCACCTTCCTGTTGACCAACGCGGCGGGAGGCATCGCCGACGAACTGTCCGCGGGCGACCTGATGCTGCTGGTCGACCATCTGAACCTGACCGGAGCTTCGCCGTTGGTGGGCCCGCACCGTCCCGAGTTCGGCCCGCGCTTTCCGGACCAGAGCAAGGTTTACTCGCCGCGCCTGCGCCGCCTCCTGCAGCAGTGCGGCGTGGCCCTGCGCCAAGGCGTCTACGCCGGCCTGCTCGGGCCGTCCTACGAGACCCCGGCGGAAGTACGCATGTTGCAGCGCCTCGGTGCCGATGCGGTGGGCATGAGCACCGTGCACGAGGCGATGGCTCTCAATGCGCTGGGCGCCGAAGTCGCCGGCCTGTCCTTGATCACCAATCTGGCCGCGGGCATCGGCGATGCACCGCTGTCGCACGACGAAGTGGTGGCCGCTGGCACCGCCGCCGCCGCGACCTTGACCCATCTGGTCACCGAGTTCTGCCGCCGCCTCGGATGAGCCTTCCCGACCTGACCATTCGGCCGTATCGGCCGGGCGACGAGGAGCGCATCCTCGAGACCTTCAACCTGGTGTTCCGCGAAGTGTGCGGCCCGGGCTACACGGACCGCACGCTCGAACAGTGGCGCTGGCAGTACCTGCAGAATCCGTGGGGGCACCGCATGTCGCTGGCCGTGGCGCCCGACGGCACGGTGGTGTCACAGTATGCCGGGGTGCCGGTGCGGGCCGACACGCCGTACGGGCAGCAGACGTTCGTGCACTGCGTCGACTCGATGACGCACCCGGCGTGGCGCGCCGGCCTGAAGCGCCCCGGGATCTTCGTGATCACCGGCCTGCCGTTCTCGGCGCACAGCCGCCGCATCGGCGACGCGGTCCTGTACGGCTTTCCGGTCGACGCCGCGTTCCGCATCGGCTCGCGCTACCTCGAGTACCACTTCCTGCGCGTGATCGACTTCCTGATCCGCGACGTGGGGCTGCCGGTGCTCGACCCGCCAGCGGGCCTCGTGGTCGAGCGCACGACCGTGATTCCACCCGACATCGGCTCGCTCTACGCGGTGGTCCGGGCGGAGAAACGCGTGCTGCTGCGCCGCGACCACCAGTATCTCGATTGGCGTTACGTGCAGAATCCGGCCCGCGCCGACTACGAACTGTGGACGGCGCGCGAGGCTGGGAGTCGGCGGCTGCGCGGCTTCCTGGTGCTGAAGCCGGGCAGTGGGCTGGCGCCGGACGCGGCCACCATCGCCGACTGGCTCGCCGGCGAGCGCGATGCTGCTGCCGCGCAGGCCCTGTTGCACGTGGCGACGGCGCGCGCGGCCGAACAGGGCCGGCTGCGCCTGATGGTGGTCTGTCCCGAATGGTCGGCCGAGTGGCGCGCGTTCGAAGCGGCGGGTTTCGTCCGAACCCCCTCGGCGCACTGGCTGGAGCGGCGCCTGGTCTACCTGCTCACCGGCTCCCCGTTGACCGAGGCGGGGTTGGCACAGGACTGGTGGTACATGCTCGGCGACAGCGACCTCGCATAGTTCATGGCCCGGTCCGCGCCTCGCAGTCCAGAGCCGGGCCGGGTGGTGGGGCCCGGCTTCCATGCGCGGGTCCACGAACGGGTCCGGCAGGTGCCGCCCGGCTGGGTCACCAGCTACGGGGACGTGGCCGCCGCCCTTGGGGCGCGGTCGGTTGCGCGGCACGTCGGGTTCGCGCTGGCGGCTCTGCCGGCCGGCAGCGACGTGCCTTGGCACCGGGTCGTCACCGCCCGGGGCACCGTGGCGGCCCTGGGGTCGTCGGTGGCGCGCACCCAGGCACGCCGGCTGCGGGCCGAAGGGGTGCGGGTCGCGCCCAACGGGCGGGTGCAGGAGTTCTCGAGACGCCGCTGGCTGTTCCTCGACGGAACGTCGCCAGGGCAGTGGTAGACGGGTCTCGGCACCGCGCATTGCCCCTGGCTTCCTGGGTTCCGGTGTGCGCCACCGTGGGCGCGTGTTAGCCTCCTGGCCCGCATGTCCGCTGCGACCAACCACACCCGAGGCCTCGGCCACCTTGCCTTCCTGCAGGGCCTGGTGCCTGGGCTCCTGCACTACCGTCTGGGGCAGAAACGCCTGGCGGCGCTCGCCCTCGGCAGCTGCAGTCTGTTGTTCTTGCTCGGCTGGCTGTGTGTGCGCGAACGACTGTTCTACTGGGCGCTGCTCACGCCCGATTCGCCGCCCGGCGGCCGCGGCACCACGTTGCTGCAGACCCTGGCTCGGTGCGGGTTGCCCTTGACGTTGCCCGAACTGTTGAACCTGCCCGCCAACGCGCTCGGCGCGGTGCTCGCCTTCGACAGTTCGCCGACCGGCGAACGCCTGTGGCGCATGCCGCGCGACCTCGAGCACTTGGCGGGTTGGCTCACGGCGGCGTCGGGCATGCTGGCGGCGTTCTGGTCGGCGGCCGGGCACTGGGAGCTGCGCCGCCGTCGCGACGGCGGCCACACGCCGCCGGTCGCGGTGGCCCACCCCGGCCTGTGTGCGGGACTGTCCTGGTTGGCGCCTGGCCTCGGCCACTGGCGAGCCGGCCAGCGCGACAAAGGCCTGGTGATGGGTTTGGCGGTGGTGGTGGTGTTCGCCATGGGACTGCTGTTCGCGCACGGCCATGCGGTCGATCGCGCCAACGCCTCGGTGTGGTGGATCGGCCAGAACCTGTTCGGCGGCGGCTCGCTGTTCGCGGCGCTGGTGACCGGGCCGTGGCGCATGGAAGCTGCCCCGCCGCACCTCGACCTCGGCATCGGTCTGTGCACGGTGGCTGGTCTGATGAACCTGGTGGTGATGGTCGATGCCTACACGGTCGCGGAACGCTCTGCGTTCCCGCTGCCGAAGTCGGCGGAGGTGGCCGCATGAGCTTCCTGTTTCGGGTCGCGGTCTACGTGCCGGTGCTCTACCTGATCGCGATCGTGGTCGTGGGCCAGCACCACACCACGGCCGCGGCCACTCTGCGCGCGGCGCTGCGCCGGACCGGGCGGTGGCTGGTCTGGACCGCCGGTCTGTTGGGCGCGATGTGGGGCCTCGAGTTGCTGTTCATCGGTTGGTGAGAGAGTCGGGCGGCCCTGAGCCGGTCAGCGCCCACAGGTCGCCGGCGAAGCGTGCCACGGCGCCGCGCGCTTGCAGGCCGAACAGCGCGCGCAGGAAGGTGGCGCGGTCGAGCCCGCTCTCACGCTGCAGCAGATCGCCGGGGCGTGGCCCCTGCTGCAGGCGCTGGACCAAAGCGTGCTCGTCGGCGGAGTGCGCGAAGTGCAGGGCGGTGCCCGCGGCCGCTGGCCCAGCAACTCCCAGGTCGCGCAGCAGACTCTCGGGATCCTCCAGCAGGCGCGCGCCTTCGCCGACCAAACGGTGGCAGCCTTGGCTGCGTTCACTCTGCCAGGGTCCGGGCAGCGCGTAGACGTCGACGCCGCACTCGGCCGCGAACCGGGCGGTGTGCAGCGCCCCCGAAGTCAGACTCGCCTCCACGACCACCACACGGGACGTGCCAGCCGCGATCAGGCGGTTGCGCCGCGGGAAGTGGCCGCGCCGCGCCACGTGGCCGGGGGGCAGCTCGCTGATCAGGCAGCCACCGGTCGCCTCGATGCGCGCAGCGAGTGCCGCGTGCTCAGGCGGATAGATGCGGTCGAGGCCGCCGGCCAGTACGGCCACGGTCGGCACTCCCGCCGTGACACAGGCTTCGTGGGCGATGCCGTCGATGCCGCGTGCCAGGCCGCTCCAGAGGCTGACCCCGGCTTGGGCGAGGGCTGCCGCGAACTGCCGAGCCGCATCGGCGCCATAGGGGGTCGGCGTGCGGCTCCCCACCATCGCTGCCGCAGGGGCGCGCTGCAGGGCCGCAGGGTCGCCGCGCACGAACAGCACCAGCGGCCGCTGGGCCAGGTGCAAGAGGGGTTCCGGCCAGCGCGGGTCGGCTGGCGTCAGGACGGTGAGCCCAGCCGCCGTGGCAGTGGCCGCTAGGGCTCGGGCGCGTTCGGCAAGGGTCGGATCGCGCAGCCGCTCGGCGACCCGAGGCGGGATCGCGGGCGGCTCTGGCGGTGCGCGCAGCACCGCGTGTGGGTCGACATCGGGGCCGAGCAGCGCCAGGACCATGCCCTCGCCGAAGCCCTCGGCGAGCGCGAGTTGCAGATAGGGTTCCACGCCCTGGCTGTGTCCCGCGCGCGCGAACGGTGACATGGATTCGCCAGAATCCGTGCGCCTGAGCGGCCAGCCCAGCCTTGCTGGGCTGGGCTGGGCTCGCCTGCTGGCTCGCGGGCCCAACCGATGGGGGCCTCTTGGCCGACTAGGGCTTCTTGTCGCCGGCCTTGGCCGGTTCCGGCTTCGGCTCGACCGGCCGCGCGGTCATCTCGAACACCACGTCGCCGTCCTTGACCAGCGCCTTGATGATGTAGGGCGTCTCCAGCTGGCCCTTGAGGATCTGCTCGGAGAGCGGGTCTTCCAGGTGCTTCTCGATGCCGCGCTTCAGCGGCCGCGCGCCGAAGTCTTCGTGGAACGACTTCTCGATCAGCCAGTCGACCACCGAGGCCTCGACCTCCAACACGTGGCCCTTCTGCTTGACGCGCTTGTTCACCTTGGCCAGCTCGTTCTCGACGATGCGCTGCATGTCGTCGCGGTTGAGCTGGTTGAACACCACGATCTCGTCGAGGCGGTTGATGAACTCGGGGCGGAAGTGGCGCTCCACCTCGCCCTGGATCAGCTCGCGCATCTTGTCGGCGCCCGACTCCTTGCCCGACTTGCCGAAGCCGAGCCCGGTGCTGTTCTTGATCAGGTTGGCGCCGATGTTCGACGTCATGATCAGGACCACGTTGCGGAAGTCGATGTGCCGGCCGAACGAGTCGGTCAGCCGCCCTTCCTCCATGATCTGCAGCAGCATGTTGAAGATGTCCGGGTGCGCCTTCTCGATCTCGTCGAGCAGCACCACCGAGTACGGCCGCCGGCGCACCTTCTCGGTGAGCTGGCCACCCTCTTCGTAGCCGACGTAGCCCGGGGGCGCGCCGACCAGTCGGGAGGCGTTGTACTTCTCCATGTACTCGGACATGTCGATCTGGATGATCGCGTCCTCGCTGCCGAACATGAACTTGGCCAGGCACTTGCTGAGCCAGGTCTTGCCGACACCGGACGGGCCGAGGAACACGAAGCTGCCCATCGGCCGGTTCGGATCCTTGAGGCCAGCGCGCGAGCGGCGCACCGCCTTGGCGATCGCCGTGATCGCGCGCTCCTGGTTGATGACGTCCTTGCCGAGTTCCTGCTCCATGCGCAGCAGGCGGTCGGCTTCGGCCTGGTCGAGCCGGTTCAGCGGGATGCCGGTCATCTTCGACACGGTTTCGGCGATCACGTCTTCGTCGACGAGGCCACCGGACTCGCGCGAATTCTCGCGGTCGCGCCACTCGCGCTGGATCTCTTCCTTCTTCTTGCCCAGCTTGAAGGCTTGGTCGCGCAGATCGGCGGCCCGCTCGAAGTCCTGGCCGGCCACGGCCTCTTCCTTCTCCTTGTGCAGACGGGCGATCTCGGCGTCCATCTCGCGCAGATCCGGCGGCGCGGTCATCGACTTGATGCGGATGCGCGCGCCGGCTTCGTCGATCACGTCGATCGCCTTGTCGGGCAGGAACCGGCCGGTGATGTAGCGGGTGCTGAGGTCCACCGCGGCCTGGAACGCACCGTCGGTGTAGGTGACGCGGTGGTGCGCCTCGTACTTGTCGCGCAAGCCCTTCAGGATCGCCAACGTCTGCTCGGGCGACGGCGGCTCGACGTTCACGGTCTGGAAGCGGCGCTCCAGGGCGCCGTCCTTCTCGATGTACTTGCGGTACTCGTCGAGCGTGGTCGCACCGATGCACTGCACTTCGCCGCGCGACAAGGCGGGCTTGAGCACGTTGCTGGCGTCGATCGCGCCTTCGGCGCCGCCCGCGCCGACCAGGGTGTGCAGTTCGTCGATGAACAGCATCACGTCCTTGGCGCGGCGCACTTCGGTCATCACCGCCTTGATGCGCTCTTCGAACTGCCCGCGGTACTTGGTGCCGGCGACCATCATCGCCAGGTCGAGCACCACCAGCCGCTTGCGGCGCAGGATCTCGGGGACCGTGCCCTTGACGACGCGCTGGGCCAAGCCTTCGACGATGGCGGTCTTGCCGACACCGGCTTCGCCGAGCAGCACCGGGTTGTTCTTGGTGCGGCGCGACAGGATCTGGATCACCCGTTCGATCTCCTGATCGCGGCCGATCACTGGATCGAGCTTGCCTTCGCGCGCCAGCTCGGTCAGGTCCCGGCCAAACGAGTCGAGCGCCGGCGTCTTGCTCTTGCCGTTGCCGGTCTGCTGGCCCGAACCGGAATTCGACGGCGTGCCGCCACCGCTGTTGCCGCCCATCGATTCGCCGCCCTCGCTCTCTTCCTCGTTGTTGCCGCTGTTCTCGGAGGCGCCGAGGAACTCCAGCACCTGCTCGCGCACTTCGTCGAGCTTGACGCCGAGGTTCATCAGCACCTGGGCGGCGATGCCTTCGTTCTCGCGGATCAGGCCGAGCAGCAAGTGTTCGGTGCCGATGTAGTTGTGGCTCAGTTGGCTGGCCTCCTCCATCGACAGCTCGAGCACTTTCTTGGCGCGCGGGGTGAACGGCTGGTTGCCCATCGTCACCATCGAGGGACCCGTCTTGACGATCTTCTCCACCTCGTGGCGGATCTTCTCGAGATCGACGGACATGTGCTTGAGCACGTTGGCAGCGACGCCGCTGCCTTCTTGGACCAGCCCGAGCAGGATGTGCTCGGTGCCGATGTACTCGTGGTTGAACTTCATCGCCTCCTGGCGGGCGAAGCTCATGACCTTCTTGGCGCGGTCGGTGAAACGATCGAACATCTGGGGTTGGACTCCGGTGACCGTTGCTGGCTCGGTCCTTAGATCGGACCGCCACCGTATAGGATTTACACCAGTTCGACATCCAGGCATCGCCTGGGTCGACGACAAAATTCCGCGTGGCGGGACTGGGCCGAACAGCCCCTGGCAGCGGCCCCCTGTGCCCCGCGGTGCAGCGGCTGCGGATTGCCTACAGTTGCGCGGTCCTGCCAGCGCGGGCCGAACCGCGCGTCACCGGCCGCAGCCGAGCACTTCGCGCAGCAGCTGGGCGCGGCGCTGGTCGCGCGCTTCGGCCGGCAGGCGTTCCTTGGTGAAGCGCTGCAGGTGGCCCGGCTGGGACAGCAGCAGCGCGCGGTTCACGTTGGCGATGGTGAAGCCGTCCAGCAGCCGCTCTTGGATGCCCAACCGGAGCGCCGACAGGCAACCCAGAGCCTCTTCGCTGCTGAGGATCTGGGCGCGTTCGAGCACACCCAGGGCCCGGTGGATGCGATCCAGGGTGCGCGGCCGGGCGCTGCCGCTCAGCAGGGCCTGGCGCACCTCGCGTTCCCATTGCACCAGCCGGCCGACCGCGAGGAACACATCGCTCTGGATCTCCTGTTCGTCCCGGCCCAGGGTGACCTGGTTGCTGACCTGGTAGAAATCGCCCAGCGCCCGGCTGCCCTCGCCGTAGAGACCGCGGACCGCCAGGTGGATCTTCTGTGCGGTGTTGGTGGCCTTGTCGATCTCCTCCGACCAGACCAGGCCCGGCAGGTGCAGCATCACCGACAGCCGCAGTCCGGTGCCGGTGTTGGTCGGGCAGCTGGTCAGGAAGCCGAACTCCTCCGACCACGCCATCGGCAGTCGTTGCAGCAGGGCGTCGTCGAGCCGTTCGGCGCGCTGCCACACGGCGGCCGGCTGCAGGCCCGGGGCGAACACCTGCACGCGCAGGTGGTCCTCCTCGTTGACCATGACCGCCACGCTTTCTTCCGTGTCGACCGCCACTCCGCGGGCGCGTTTGCTGCCGGCCAGTTCGCGGCTGATCAGGTGCCGTTCGACCAGCACGGTGCGTTCGAGCTCGTCGAGGGTGTCGAGGTCGACCAAGGCCAGGGTCTCGGGCAGGCCGGGCGCCTTCAGGCGTTCGGCGACGAAGCCGTACAGTTCCTTGGCTTCTGCCTCGGCCTGGCAGGTCGAAAAGCGGAACCCCTGCAGATTGCGGGCGAGGCGCGCCCGTGTGCAGACCGCGATGTCGTTCTCCGGACCGGTGCCGAGCAGCCAGGTGCCGGGGCGGAACTCGGGCGGTTTCGGTTCGGGCGGGCGGTCTCCCGGCGCGCGGCGGCTCATGGCGCCGCCCCTTCGCCGCGCTCGGCCGTGCGCAGCTGGTCGCGCAAGCGCGCCGCTTCCTCATAGCGTTCGCCGCGCACGGCGTCCTCGAGCTTGCGGCGCAGCTCGGCCAAGGCCCGGTCGTCGCGTGGTGCCGTCGGGGCGGCGAGTCGGCCCGGCAGGCGGCCGCAGTGGGTTTGGGCTTCGTGGATGCGCTGCAACAGCGGCAGCAGTTCGCCGCGGAACGTCTCGTAGCAGCGCGGACAGCCAAAACGTCCCTTGCTGCGGAAGTCCGCCGGCGCCAAGCCGCAACCCGGGCACGCTTCTCGGCGCGGTTTGGCTGGGCCGGAGCGGCTCTGTTGCATGCCTTGGAGCAGCTCTTCCAGCACGTGGGCCGTGTGCTTGTCCGGTGGCTTCGGCAGGCCTACGCCGAGCTGTTCGGCGCACGTCTTGCACAGATGCTGGGAGCCGGACACGGCTCCGCCTGAGAGGTCCATGATCACGACCTCGGCGATCGCCTTCTGGCACGCGGTGCAGTACTGCATCGGGATGCGCGGCAGTCTAGCCGCCGGCGGCGCTCGCCGCACGGTGCGTCGCCAGCCAGCTGTGGAACTCCAGCGCGCGCTCGCGGAAGTTGGCGTACTGGTCGAAGGACGCGAACGCGGGGCTCCACAGCACGGCGTCGCCCGGGCGCGCCGTGGCGAGGGCGTGGGCCAGCGCCGCCGGGGCGCGGTCGTGGATGCTGGTGGGCACTGCGGCCGTCTGCAGCGCCGTCGAGTTCGCCGCCTCGGGCACCGCTTCGGCGAGGGCGCGCGCCAAGGGTTCGGCCGCAGCGCCGAACAGGTGGGCGCTGGCCAGATACGGGCGCACGCCATTGGCCACGGCAGCGTAGTCCCCGTCCTTGCTCTTGCCGCCGCCGACCCAGTGGATGCGGCCGTTCAGCGCCTGCAGTGCGGAGCGCGTCGATGCGACTTCGGTCGACACGCCGTTGTCGTAGATGCGCACGCCGTCGAGCACCGCGACCAACTGCAGGCGGAACGGCAGCGGCGCCGCCTGCGCCAGGGCCAGGGCGATCGGGTGCGGGGCCGCGCCGAGTGCGCGGGCGGCCAGGGCCGCGGCCAGGGCGTTCTCCACCTGGAACTGGCCCAGGAGGCGCAGTGCGTCCCGGTGCAGGAGCCGTTCGGCCGGGCCGCGCTCGAGCCGCGTGGCCAGGTAACCGTGGTCGACGCCGGCGCTGTGCGGGGCCGGAGTGGTGTCGGCGAACTGGAGTCGGGACCGCGCGGTGCTCGCGTAGCCGCACGCCACCGGGTCGTCGGCGGCGTGCACCACGAAGTCCCGCGCAGCGACCGCCAGCCGGCCCTTGGCGGCGTGGTAGGCACTCAAGGTGCCGTGGCGGTCGAGGTGGTCCTTCAGCACCCGGGTGAACACGGCGCCATGCACGGCCGCGGCTGGATGCAGCCGTTCGAGCTGGAAACTCGAGATCTCCAGCACGGCAATCTGCCCGTGGCGCCAGCGCGCTTCGTCGGCGAGCAGGCTGTGGCCGATGTTGCCGCCGAGCAATGCATCGGCGCCACTGCGCAGCAGGGCGGCGTGCAGCAACGTCGAAGTGGTCGACTTGCCGTTGGTGCCGGTCACCGCCACCACGGTGCCCGGGTACGCCGCCAGGAACAGGTCCACCTCCTGGGTGATGGCCAGCCCCCGCTGCCGCGCCGCGGCGAACAAGGCGTGGTGGTCGGGCACCGCGGGGTTGGCGACGAACCAATCGGCGCCGTCGAGCAGTGCGGGGTCCTCCTGCCCGAGGCGCCAGTCGATCTCCTGCAGGTCCTGGAGCTGCTGCTGGATCTGGCGCAAGTCCTCGCCGGCGCTCTTGTCGGCGACGCGCACGCGGCAGCCGCGGCGAGCCAGGAAGCGCACGGCTTCGCGGCCGCCGCCAAAGCGCCCCAGGCCATGCACCAGCACCGTGGCTCCGGCGGGCGGCAGGAACTGGCTGGAGTCGTTCATCTGGACACTCGCGCGGCGCGCGCGCGTTCGTTGACCTGCTCGATACCGGCGGGGCGGACCCCGGGCAAGACGCGCTCGCTTTCGGGAACCGGCGCGGCCGCCACGGCGGCGCGGGTCGGTGGGGCGCCATGGCGCAGCCAGTGCACGACTTCGAGCGGGAAGTCGAGCGGGAACAGCCACGGCTCGGCCGGCGGCGGCAGTTCGACCAGGGTGCGCACGGGCCGCAGGCTGAAGTCTGCGCGCTTGCGCGGGCCGCCCGCGGTGTGGGGGCCAGCGGGTTCCGCGTCGCCCGGCAGGGCGTCCAGCACGGTGGTGCCGTAGTAGCGGAACGGCAGTTCGGTGCGGGTCTCGACGCGGCCGTCGACGAACACACGCTGGCCCGCAGGTTGTTCCAGGTGCAAGGCCGGACCGGCACAGGCGCCGAGCAGCAGCGCTGTGGCGAGGGCGTGGCTACGCGGGCGTGGCGGCGCGGGATGGGGTCGCAAGGGGCGGGGAACTCGGCGGTGCACTCAGGGGCACCCAGCATTTGGGGGCACCCAGCACCTGGGGGTACCACGGGGCACGGGCACCCCATGGCGCGGCGGGACTCGGGCGGAGTTTCCGGCCCGGCCCGGACCGCTCGGGCCCGGGCCGCGCGCGAAAACTGGCGGAGAGGGGGGGATTCGAACCCCCGGTACCGTTACCGGTACATCACCTTAGCAAGGTGACGCAATCGGCCACTCTGCCACCTCTCCGGAGGTCGGCGCGAGCAGTAGAGCCGTTCGCCGCGGTTCCTGCAACGGTCTTTCCAGGGATCGTGGTCGGCGTCCGGCCGTGCCGACTCGTCTGCCGAACAGGGTCGCATCTGAAGGCTCGCCTCGCTACCGTGCTCGCCCCTTTCCCATGAACATCCACGAGTACCAGGCCAAGCAGCTCTTGGCGAAGTTCGCTGTGCCCGTGTCCAAGGGCATCGCCTGCAGGACCGTCGACGAGGTCGGCCAAGCGTTCCAGACCCTGGGCGTGCCGCTGGCGGTCGTCAAGGCCCAGATCCACGCCGGCGGCCGCGGCAAGGCCGGCGGCGTCAAGCTGGTGCGCTCCGCAGACGACGCCAAGAAGGTCGCCCAGAACCTGCTCGGCAAGGCGCTGGTGACCCACCAGACCGGCCCCGAGGGCCGGGTGGTCAAAACTCTCTACGTCGAGGCCGGCAGCGACATCGCCCGCGAAATGTATCTGGCGGTGGTGATGGACCGTTCGGCGCAGGCCCCGGTGGTGATCGCCGCGGCCGAAGGCGGCATGGACATCGAAGAGCTCGCGGCGCACAAGCCGGCGGCGATCGCGCGCCACCGCGTGCACCCGGTGAAGGGCATCCAAGGCTTCCAGCTGCGCGCGCTGACCAAGCACCTGGGGCTCAGCGGCGACCAAGCCAAGGCGGGCGCCAAGCTGATCAGCGGCTTGGTGCAGGCGTTCATGGCGCTCGACTGCTCGCTCGCCGAGATCAACCCGATGATCGTCACCACGCAGGGTGAGGTGAAGGCGCTCGACGCGAAGATGAGCTTCGACGACAACGCGCTGTTCCGGCACAAGGACGTGCAGGAGCTGCGCGACCTCAACGAAGAGGATCCCAAGGAGATCGAAGCGAAGAAGTTCGACCTCAACTACATCGCGCTGCACGGCAACATCGGCTGCATGGTGAACGGCGCCGGCCTAGCGATGGCCACCATGGACGTGATCCAGCTGAAGGGCGGCATGCCGGCCAACTTCCTGGACGTGGGCGGTGGCGCCAACCAGCAGCAGGTCACCAACGCGTTCAAGATCCTGCTCTCGGATCCGAACGTGAAGGGCATCCTGGTCAACATCTTCGGCGGCATCATGAAATGCGACACGATCGCCTCCGGGGTGATCGCCGCCGCGCGGGAGACCAAGCTGTCGGTGCCGTTGGTGGTGCGCCTCGAAGGCACCAACGTCGAGCTCGGCCGCAAGCTGCTGCAGGAATCCGGCCTCAACCTGCACACCGCCACCTCGCTCGACGAAGCCGCCGAGAAGATCGTCGCGGCGATTCGCTGACCCCAAGCCCAAGCAGGAGTACACCCATGAGCGTTCTGATCGACGGCAACACCAAGATCCTGTGCCAGGGCTTCACCGGCGAAGCGGGCATGTTCCACAGCAAGAACTCGTTGGCCTACGGCACCAAGGTCGTGGCTGGCGTGACGCCCGGCAAGGGCGGCCAGGTGATCGAAGGCGTACCGGTGTTCGACACCGTGCGCGAGGCCAGGCAGGCCACCTCGGCCACCGTGTCGATGGTCTATGTGCCGGCGGCGTTCACCGCCGACGCGATCTGCGAAGCGGTCGACGCCGAGCTCGATCTGGTGGTCACCATCACCGAGGGCATCCCGGTCGCCGACATGGCGTTCGTCAAGGATGCGATGAAGGGTTCGCGCACGCGCCTGATCGGCCCGAACTGCCCCGGCATCATCACCCCGGTGACGGACAAGACCGGCTGCAAGATCGGCATCATGCCGGCCTACATCCATCGTCCGGGCAAGGTCGGCATCGTGTCGCGCAGCGGCACGCTGACCTACGAAGCCGTGTGGCAGGTGACCAGTGTCGGCATGGGCCAGTCGACCTGCATCGGCATCGGCGGCGATCCGATCAAGGGCCTCGACTTCATCGACTGCCTGAAGCTGTTCCAGGACGATCCGGCCACCGAGGGCATCATCATGATCGGTGAGATCGGCGGCTCGGCCGAAGAAGAGGCCTGCGAGTTCCTGAAGCAGTACGTCAAGAAGCCGGTGGTCGGCTTCATCGCCGGCGCCACGGCGCCTCCCGGCAAGCGCATGGGCCATGCCGGCGCCATCATCAGTGGCGGCAAGGGCACCGCGAAGGACAAGAAGGCGGCGATGCAGCGCGCGGGTGTGCACGTCTGCGACACGCCGTCGGTGCTCGGCGCCACCATGAAGAAGGTGCTGGGGCGCTGAGGCCGCATGCTGCGCATCCCCGGCGGCATCGACGCATTGTTTCGGCAGGTGACGCCGCTGGTGCTGCTCGGCATCGTCGCGGCGGCCTTGCTGGAGCCGTGGTTGCCCGGTGGGGCTTGGTTGCGCGCGACCTTCGGGGAGACGGTGGTGCTGCGCGCCTGCCTGTGCGGGCTCGGCCTCTACACCCTCCTGTTGTGGGGAGAATCGTTGCGTTTGCACGGCATCCTGACGGGTGTGCTGGCGGCGTTCCGCGAGCACGGCCGGACCGACTCCGGGGCGGCCCGGACCCCGAACCCAGCGGCGCGGCTCGAAGCGGCGCGGCTCCTGGTCGCGGCGTTGGGATCGGCGGATCCGCAGATCCGGCGCACCAGCCAGCACAACCTGACCCGGCTCGCTGGCCGCGACCTCGGTGCCGACCCCGTGGCCTGGCAGGCCTGGCTGGCCGAGCAGGAGCGCACGTGATGCGGGCGCCCGGCGCCCCAGGGGCGTGGCGGCGCAGCAACGTGGCGGCGCCGGAACCTGGCAATTCGCCCCCAGGTCGCGAAGTTGGCAACCGGCACTGGCGCCCGCTCCGGGCACCGGCCATGATCGCAGCGAGGTAGCTCCATGATCGCGTTCGGCATCCCCAACGGCTGGGAGTGGATCATCATCCTGTTGGTGGTCCTGCTCCTGTTCGGCCATCGCCTGCCGTCGATGGCCCGCTCGCTCGGTTCGGGCATCAGCGAGTTCAAGAAAGGACTCAAGGACGGGGCGGAGCGCGACGGCAAGCCACCTGCCGATGGCGGTGTGCCGCCGGCCAAGAGCTGATCCGGCCCGCTTCGCTCGCACGCTGCTTCCGGCTGCACCACCTGCCCAGGACCATCCGGTGACCGAGACCCTTCCCCTGCACGATCTCACGGCGCTCGTTCGGCCGCAGCTCGAGCGCCTCAACCGCGAGCTGATCCAGGACCTCGCCCCGGGGCACAAGGAGATGCTGCCGCTGGTGGAGCACGTCGGTGGCTTCCGCGGCAAGCAGTTGCGTCCGGTGTTGACGTTCCTGTCCGGTGTCGCGGTGCGCGGGGCCAGCCATGGCGGTGGCCTCGGCGACGACGTGGTCACGGTGGCCAAGGTGGTCGAGTTGCTGCACACCGCGACCTTGGTGCACGACGACGTGCTCGACAGCGCCTCGGTGCGCCGCCGCATTCCGACCGTGAACACCATGGCCGGGGTCGAGGTCGCGGTGTTGCTCGGCGACTACATCTACGCCAAGGCCTTCCACATGGCCGTGCAGCTGCCGGATCCCACGGCCGCACGTTGGCTGGCGGAGACCGTGCGCGTGATCTGCCAGGGTGAGATCACCCAGGTGCTGCACCGCTTCGACTTCGCCTGGACCGAGCCGCGGTACTTCACGGTGATCGCCGAGAAAACCGCCAGCCTCTACGCCGCGGCGTGCCGGCTCGGCGCACACTACAGCATCGCCGGTGGTGCTGCCTCCGGCACCGCCGAGGCGCGCCTGCGGGCGCTCGAGGAATACGGCCTCGAACTCGGCATCGCCTTCCAGATCGTCGACGACTGCCTGGACCTCGACGGCGACGAGCGCGTGGTCGGCAAGTCGCTGGGCACCGACCTCAGCAAGGGCAAGATCACCTTGCCGATGCTCTACCTGATGCAGCAGGGTCCCGACGCCGCCGAACGATTGCGCGCCGTGCTCGGCAAGAGCGAGGGCGAGGCGCTGCGCCGCTTGCGCAGTGAGTTCCCGCTCGAGCATGCAGTCGCCTACGCGATGGAAGAGGCCGGGCGGCGCATCAAGAAGGCCCAGGCTTCGCTGTCGCTGTTGCCGGCAGGACCGGCGCGTGACGCGTTGCACCAGCTCGCGGGTTACGTGTTGACGCGCCGGCTCTGAGCTGTCCCGCCCGCGGTTGCGGGCGGC
>JAEUHP010000288.1 GCA_016795295.1 Planctomycetota bacterium
GCTTCGTCTGCTCGAGTTGGGGCGATGCGTCGCCGATGCCCGGGGACGTGTCCGATTCGGCGACCATCCCTGTAGCCAAGCCTCGCTGGTATCATCCGACGGGGCTCACACGTCAGGAGACTGCTTCTGTTGCGCCTGCAGATGAGAATGCGCAGCGCGTCCAGGTGGCCGACAGCGAAGACGGCGCCGTGGGCCTGATGACGCCTCCTGCGACTCTGGCGTCCGCGCTGATGCAGGCAGAAGTGCCAATGCGATTCGAAGCCAGCGCCTTCTTGGTGGCCCACCTGTCCGAGGAGGTGGCTCTCGAGATGGTCGACGCAGCTTCCGGTCTATACCAACTCCACAATAGTCGTCGGCGGATGGGATCGGCACCCGACTCGCAATCGGCCGAGCGGGACGTCTTCTTTGCGATGTGGCCCGACCTCCCAGGCTTGATCGCCAATAAATGTGTCGCGATCGATGTGCACCGGGCCAATCGCAAGCCTGGTTGTCTGCATCGGGGGCAGGTATCATTCCACAAGAATGTCAGTTACAGGGATTTGAGGTTCACCTTCCATATGCCAAACTGGGCGGTGACTGTTTTCGTGACTGGCAAAGAAAACAAGGCGTGCCTTGGTGCCCATCAAGAACTTGTCGATGAGGTGTTTCGCTTAACCAGACTGGAAATGGAGAAACAACGATGAGGAATACGAGTCTATGGTTGGCTACTTGGTCATGCTTCTTCGCGGCGTCCTCCGGCATGGATTGGAACGGCGTCCGGATGCCGGGTGATCGCGTGCCCGAATGTCGCAGAGGAGTGTGAAGGGTGTAGTGCATCTGGATTCCATGATCCAGCCCAGAATGTCCACGATGGTATCGAGGTGATATCCACATCTCCTGGGCTGACCATTCAGGCAAGCGTAGGGTGGACTCATGGCTCCTGCGCGGGAATTGAAGCGGAATGCGTGCCGGACCAGAACTGCAGGTTCCAGGCCAACTACACTGTCTACGACGATGGAACCAATGGTCCATTTCGTGACGATCAGCCGAATTGGCCATTTGCTGGATGTCACTTCTCAAAGCGTGAAGTGGGTGGTGGAGACCCAGGCGATGACAACTACCTGACAAGTCTACGAGAGTCGTCGGCTCCTTGGCTTGCGGCCTGCAATTCGTTGACATGGACGACTGTGAGGTTCTTCAACAATTGCTTCGACGAGTCCCTCCAGATGCCGGTTTGCTACCTGGGATCTCTGATCGCCGAGGTCAAGTTCCATGGCTCGTGTGCCAAGTGCCCCGCGTCTCCGCAGTGAGGTGGGTGAGTGGGGGCGCACCACTGGTGCGGTGCGTTCGCTCTCGTAGACGCGGGGAAGACGGCGAGAACCAGACGGAGGTGCCCCACTTTCGGGCCTCGGCGAGCGACGGGAGGCTGACCGAGAGTCCGGCGCCGAGCGCTCCCCGTGGCGAGCAGCACTTCACTCCTGACGCGCACGACCTCCGGAACGTCTTCCGGCCCGGCCCTTTCCGATGCCACCTTCCACCCGCTGCCGCGCTTGGCTCATCGCCCAACTGCACACCGGACACTCCGCAACGCAATGCCCACGCGCCGGACAGAACGCGCGCCCGAAGTAGATGAACTGCAGATGCAGCCGGTTCCAGTGCTCGCGCGGGAAGCAGCGCTGCAGATCCCGTTCGGTCTGCTCGACACTGCGCCCCGAACTCAGCCCCCACCGCCAGGCCAGCCGGTGGATGTGCGTGTCCACCGGGAACGTCGGTACCCCGAACGCCTGTGCCAGCACCACACTGGCAGTTTTGTGCCCGACCCCGGGCAGCCGTTCGAGGGCCGCGAGATCCCGCGGCACCACGCCGCCGTGCTCGGCTGCCAGTTGCTGCGCCAGTCCGACCAGCGCCTTCGCCTTCTGCGGGGCCAGCCCGCAGGGCCGCACCACCGCCTGGACCGTGGCCACCGGCAGGCGCGCCAGGGCCGCGGGCGTGCGCGCCAGGGCGAACAGCTGCGGCGTCACCTGGTTGACGCGTGCGTCGGTGCACTGCGCCGACAGCACCACCGCGACCAGCAGCGTGAACGCATCGTCGTGGGCCAGCGGGATCGGCGGCGCCGGGAAGTGCTCGTCCAGGATCGCATGGATGCGTTGGACCTTGGCCGCGCGGAGCATGGTGGGAGGATAGAACGCCAATGGGCCGGGCGCGATGCCTCGAGCAGACCTACCCGGCCAGTGCTCGCGCGCAGTGGGCATCGATCGTCGCCAGCACTGCTTGCCGTGCGCGTTGCCATGGCCGATCGGGATCTGGGTGCGAGTTCGGGCGGCGCAAGGGCCTGCTTTCCCGATCGGGAAAGTGCCCGCCACCACTCCAGCCCGTTCGCACAGGAATCTCCCGCTCGGGAAAGTCCCGCAGGCACTCCTGCATGGTGCCGGGCCCAGCCCCTGGGTTACGGTGGTTGCGATGCCTGATGCCCCGTTCGCCCAGTGGTTCGAGCAGGTCTGGTCCGACCGCGAGGACCGCGTCTACCGCAGCCTCTTCGGCGACCTCGGTGGCGGCGTCTACAGCGCCGGCCCACGCGTCTACGAACGTTACGGCAAGCAGCCCCACCCAGGCTGGCTCAACCACGGCGTGTTCGCCTGCCCGCCGCACGGCGAGCGCCGCCACTGGCTCTACGTCACCTCGGGACTCAGCAACCCGTGGAACCTGGACCAGCCCGGCCGCGACCCGTCGGGCTTCTCCGGCCTCGGCTTCGAGCTGGTGATCGCCACGCCCGAGGCCGCCGATTGGGCGGTGCCGCTGTTGCACAACCTGATGGCCTACGAACTGCTGGTGGCGGTGGGCACCTACGAAGGCGCCGAACTGTTCGAGTACGGCAACCGCGTGCCGCTGCGGGCGTCGATCACGCCCAACTTCGACTCGGCGATCCGCTGGCTGTTGATCGGCCAGCCCGAGGGCATGGCCCAGTCGTTCGACCTGCCCTCGGGGCGCGTCGACTTGTTCTGGCTGGTCGGCGCCACCGACGCCGAGGTCGAATTCGCGCGGCAGACGCACCAGGACACCCTGGTGGCGCTGCTGCAGAAGGAGCGGGTGTGGCCGGTCACCGACGCTCAGCGGCGGAGCGTGCGGTGAACGGCCGCGGCGACGAAGTGCCGTCGCCGTGCGTCGGCGTGTGCCAGCTCGACGCGGCGCGGCGGTTCTGCACCGGTTGTTGGCGGAC
Source organism: Planctomycetota bacterium (assembly GCA_016795295.1). Classification (GTDB taxonomy): domain Bacteria; phylum Planctomycetota; class UBA1135; order UBA1135; family UBA2386; genus JAEUHP01. The sequence continues at coordinate 3,197 of JAEUHP010000288.1, forward strand.
CGTCGGTGAGATCACGGCTTGGCTCGCGCTGGACGCGGCGGCGCGGCGGGCGGTGTGGGCGCAGCTGCCGGAGCGGCGTGCCGCGGCCGAACGCGCGGCGGGCCGGCCGCCGCGCGCCTGAGCGCCGCCGGGCGAGCGGTGCGGGGGCCAGCCCCTCAGACCAGCAGCGACTGCACCTGCGCCTGCAACTGGTCTTTCGCCACCAGCAGCTCGGAGTTGGCTTCGAGCGCCGAGCCGACTGCGGTGCCGAGCGCTTCGGCGCTCTCCTGGATGGCCCGGATCGACGCTTCCGCGCCGTCCACCAGCGTGAGGCCGTGGGCGGCGGCGGCGCTGGTCTTGTGCGTGACCTCGGCCAGTTCGGCGGCGCGCTGTTGCACGCGGTTGGCGAACTCTTCGATCTGGCGCGCGGCCTCGCGCGAACGTCCGGAGAGGCTGCGCACTTCTTCGGCAACCACGGCGAAGCCGCGGCCGTGTTCGCCGGCGCGCGCGGCTTCGACCGCCGCGTTGAGGGCCAGCAGGTTGGTCTGGAACGCCACCGCCGAGATCGAAGTGGTGATCTGGGCGATCTGCGCGCCGGCGTCGACCAAGCCCTGCAGCGTCTGTTCGCTGGCCTTGACCGTCTGCGCCAGGGTCTGGAACTGGTGCACGGTCTGCTGCAGCACGGCGCTGCCCTGCTGGGCGAGTTCGTGGTTCTGCCGGCCGATCGAGTCGAGCGCGCGGGTGCGTTCGGCATTGGTGCCGATGCCTTCGCCGATGCTCTGGAAGCCGGCGACGATGTTGCGCACCCGCTGGTCGGCTTCGATCTTGGCCTGGGCGACCCGTTCGGCCAGTTCGGCTTGCGAGGCTTCCACCGCGCGCTGCGCGTTGCGCGTCAACAGCATCTGTTCGGCGGTGCGGCGCATCTCGGCCTGGGACAGACGGCAGATCAGTGCCAGCACCGACACTTCGAGCACCACGTAGAGGGCGTGCTCCACGACGCGCAGCAGGTCGACGCTGTCGGTGCCGAACACCGAGCGCGGCAGGAACAGCCCACGCGCCACGTGGTCGAGCGCGATCGTCACGGTGCCGGCCAGCAGCACTCGCCAGTCGCGGTAGGCGACCAGGAACGCCAGCGACACGAACACGCTGAAGTGCACTTCGATGCGGCCGCCGGCGAGATGGATGAACAGGGCACTCATCGCCATCACCGAGACACCGACCACGAGGCGCGTCAGCAGTTCGCCGCGGTGGGCCCGTACCAGACAGGCCACCGTCGCCGCCGAGCCGCCGCCGAGCAGCAGGGCCGCGAGCAGGTGCACGTGCGGGCTGGTGTCGGTGCCGGCCCAAGCCAGGGGCGACCACCACAGCGCCAGGGCGATGGCGACCACCGCTTCGATGCCGAGCAGGATGGCCATGCCGAAGTCGATCTGCGCGCAGAGTTGGCGCAGGTCGATGTCCATCATCTCGCGGATGGACGGCGTGAATTCAGTCTCGGGCGGAGTGATCCGAGCAGCAGCTGGCTGGTTCATCTTCGGCCGGCTCATCGGCTCGCAGTGGGCAGCCGAATACAGCCGGAGTCGCGGATTCTGCTTCGGGGTTTTCCAGTACCCGGGCCAGGCTGCGCCGGCCGGCGTTGTCGCCGTGGTGGCCGCGGCCCCCGGTCACGCCGCCGGAGAAGCGCAGGTGGCCGCGGTCGTAGACGAACACGTGGCCGGAGGTGCGTGCGCCGAGCGCCCATGCCATGGTGCCGTCCGGGTCCGCGACGACTTGCGCGTTCGGCAGCGCGTCGCGCAGCGCCGCGGCGGCGGCTGTGGACCAGTTCGCAGTGGGGTTGGTGGGGGTGTAGACCAATAGGCGCACCTGGGCGTCGGGGCGGCTGGTGAGGGCCGCGCGCAGTTCGCCGAGGGAGCTCGGCAGGCAGGGGCACTGTGGGTGGGCGCACAGGAGCACCAAGGTGGGGCCAGCGGTGGCCCGCAGGCGCTCCTGCAGCTCTTTGGGCAGGGTCTCGAGCGTCGGTCCCACGGCACCTGGGGTCACCCCGTGCACCATCAGCAGGCCGTAGCCGGCGCTGCACAGCAAGAGCCAAGTCGCAACCGCCAAGCGAGGTGCCCACCGTGCCATGGTCGGCCCATCGGCTCCGCACCGCGCGTTGGTGAAACCCGCGCTGCCTGCGAGTCGATCCGCACCGAAGCCTCGCCGCAAGCCCGCGCCGGGCTCGGGGGCCGCGGTAGCATGCGCGGCTGCCGTCCGCGGCGAGGAGCCACCATGACGATCCGTTCGCTTGCCATCCTGTTCGCCGCCGTGCTGGGCACGGGCCGGCCATCCGCGCCGCTGCCCTGGATCGACTCCGGGCACCGGATCATCGCCGCCTGGACCTGGGCCGAACTGACACCGGCCACCCGCGGCAGAGTCACCGAACTGCTGCAGGCGCACCCTCGCTACCAGCAGGACCTGCTCGCCGGCTTGCCCGAAGGCAGTTCGGCTGCGACCGCAGCGCGGCATGCGTTCTTGCAGGCGGCGGTGTGGCCCGACACGGTGCGCGACGTGGCGCATCCCATGCGCAAGACGCACAACCAGCCGCGTTGGCACTACATCGATCTGCCGTTCGAGATGGATGGCGTGAAGGCGGAGGTGGTCGTGGCCAAGGGTGAGGGGCCGCGCGACGTGGTCGAGGCGATCCGCAAGAGCCGCGCCGATCTGGTCGACGGCAGGTTGTCGACGGCCGACCGCGCGGTGGCGCTGTGTTGGGTGCTGCATCTGTCCGGCGATTTGCACCAGCCGCTGCACGCTTGCACGATGTATTCGGCGGCGTTGCCCGGCGGCGACAAGGGCGGCAACGATTGCCACGTGCAGAAGGATGCGCGTTACGACAACACCCGCTTCAACCTGCACTTCGTCTGGGACTCGCTGCTCGGGCAGTACCAGTCCGCGGAGATCGACGTGAGCATGGCGGCGGGCCTGGCCCAGCGCGACGACCTGGCGCGGCGGGCGTTCGGGGCGGCGTTGGCGGAGCTCGACCCGGCGGCCTGGGCGCAGGAGAGCCACGCCTTGTGCCGCAAGCACGTCTATCTCGACGGCGAACTGCGGCCGACGCCGGGCTCCGGCGACAGCAAGGAGCGGCCGAAGGTGCTGCCCAAGGGCTATGTCGAGAGCGCCGAACGCCTCGCGGTGCAGCAGGCGGCCAAGGCGGCCTACCGCACCGCGGACCAGCTCAACGCGGCGTTCGCGGCGAAGTGAGCGGGGTGCTGGCGACGCGCGTGCCGCGCGCCGTGCGCGGGGCTGCGCTTCAGCGCACGGCGGCGATCGCCGCGGCGTAGTTCGGCTCTTGTGCGATCTCCGGCACCAGCTCGGTGTGCACCACCTTGCCGCTGCCGTCCAGCACCACCACGGCGCGCGCGAACAGGCCCGCCAGCGGGCCGTCGACCATGGTCACGCCGTAGTCCTTGCCGAAGTCCGGGCCGCGGAACCAGCTCGCGGTCGTCACCTTGTCGATGCCTTCGGCGCCGCAGAAGCGCTTCTGCGCGAACGGCAGGTCCTTCGACACACACAGCACCACCGTGTTCGGCAGCTTGGCGGCTTCGGTGTTGAACTTGCGCACCGAGGTGGCGCACACGCCGGTGTCGATGCTCGGGAAGATGTTGAGCACGACGTTCTTGCCGGCGAGATCCCGGTTGGTCACCGGGCTGAGGTCGCTCTTGGTGAGCGCGAAGCCGGGCGCCGCGGCGCCGACTTTGGGGAGTTCGCCAACGGTGGCGACGGGATTGCCCTTGAAGGTGATCTTGGCCATGAGGCGCGCAGAGTACGCCTGAATCCACCCTTGCCCAAGACCAGAGCACCCCGAATGCGGAGACTGCGTCGCGCTGCGGCGCGCAGGTCGCCTCAGGCCTTCATGTGCGCCGACACGAGCTTGGTCATCTCGAACATCGACACCACCGCCTTGCCGCCGAACACCGGCTTCAGCTTCTCGTCGGCGTTGATGTTGCGCTTGTTCTTGGTGTCCTGCAGGCCGTTCTTCTTGATGTAGTCCCACAGCTTCTTGGTGATCTCGCTGCGCGGCATCGGCTTGGTGCCGACGATCGCGCCCAGCACGTCGTCGGGCTGGACCGGCTTCATCAGGGCGGGGTTGGGCTTCTTGGCAGACTTCTTGGTGGTAGCCATCGAGGTCGAATGGTGAGGAGGTTGTGGGGGGAGCCAATCCAGCCGTCGCCGCGTGGCGGGCGGCCGTCGGCCCCACACCAGGATGATGGCGCCGAAGGCGCGCCGGGCAAGCCTGGAACGGCTTTTGGCCGGGTTTTGCCGGGGCTGGGACGGATTCCGGTGGGCCCGGATCAGCCGGGCCGCCGCCGTAAGGGCAGTCCCACGCACAGCCAAGCGCCGAGGATCTCGGCCAGGCCGGCCACCGCAAACGCCAGCACGTAGCCGCTGCCGGGATCGCTGGCGAGGTGCACCAGAGCCCCGCAGCACAGCGGGCCGAGCAGGAAACCCAGGGCTCCGGCGCCGTGGAAGGCTGCCATGATCGTGGTGCGCGGCAGGGCCGGTGCCCGTTCGAGCAACCACAACAGCGTCGGCACGAACATCACCGCACTGGCGATGCCCAGCAGCGGCATCAGCAGCCACAGCGCCGAGGCCGGCACGCTGCCGACACACAGGACGCCGAGGCCATAGACCAGACTGCCCCAGAACACCATCGGCTGCCGCGCCCAGCGTTCGGCCAGGCGCCCGGCGGGATAGGAGAGCAGGGCGAACGGCAGCAGGAAGGCTGCGAGCAGCATGCCCACCTGCTCGCGCGGCGCGCCGTGCACGCCGGCCATCAGCAGCGGGAAACCGGCGGTGAAGAAGCCGACCGTGAACCGATCGACGAACGCCAGCAACAGCGGCGCCCGCAATCCGGGAGTGTCGTGCACGGCAGCGAGCAGTTCGCGGAGCCGCGGCCGCGCGCCGGCGGGACTGTCGGCGGGCAGCACCAGCGCGGCAAGGGCCGCCGCCACCACCAACACCCCGCTCGCGACGTGCAGCACCAACAGGGGTTGGTCGCGGCCGATCCGCCCGCCGATCGCGGCACCGAGGGCCACGCCGAGGGTCAGGCCCGCGCCGAGTGCACCCAAGGCGCGCCCCCGATGGGGGCCGGCGGCGTCGGTGACGAGGCTCATCACCAGCGTCAAGGCGGCGATGTGCAGGGCACCTTCGAGGGTGCGCAACAGCAGGAACGTCGCGTAGTCGTGGGGGTGGGCCAGTGCCTGCATCAGCACCGCGTCGCCGCACAGTGCCAGCAGGGCCGGCCAGCGGCGGCGGCCGGAGCGCTGCACCCAGAACGCCAACCCGGGGGCCGCGAGCAGGGCTCCGAGTTGGTTCGCCGACATGAACAGCGTGGTCAGTGCGTCTGAGACGCCGAAGCGCTCGAGTACCAGGGGCCGCAGCACCGGCACCGGCAGCGTCTCCGGCAGCATCAACAGGAACGTGACCAGGCCCAGCCAGACGAACCGCGGCGGTGAGTCCTGGCTCCCGTTCATGCTGTTGCGGTTCTGGCTGCCTCAGGCGCCCGCCGCGGTCCAGTGGCCTTGCCGTTCGACGGCGCGGCCTTCTTCGCACAGCTTCTCCAGCCCGGCGAGCAAGGAGCGCGCGGCGAACCCGAACAGCTTGGGATCGGCGTCCCAGTAGACCTTCGGCAGCAGTTGCTCGACCGTGCCACCGCCTTGTTGCAGCGCCTGGACGAGCGCGGTTTCGCGTTGCCGCCGGTGGCGCAGGTACTGCTTCACCAGGCGCTGGCCGTCGCGCAGCGCCGGTCCGTGCGCTGGATACAGGGTGGTCATCGGCATGCCGGCGAGCCGTTCCAGGCTCTGCAGGTAGGTGGCGAGGTGGCCTTCGGGCGGGTCGACGATGATGGTGCTGACCGTCGACAGCATGTCGCCCACCAGCATCGTGCCGTAGCGCGACTCCCGGAAGCACAGATGGCCGCGGTCGTGCCCGGGCGTGTGGATCGCCTGCAGTTCCCAACCTCGGTTGCCGTCCGGCGCGTTGCCGAGCGGGATGCGATCCCCGTCGCCGAGCGGTGCCCCATGGCGGCTGCCCGGCGGCAGACGCTCCAGCGTCAGCGGGTGGCCGCGCACCGGCAGGTCGAGCGCCTGGCTCAGTGCGGCGATGCCCCCGACGTGGTCCGGGTGATGGTGGGTGGCCAGGATGCCTTCGACCACGGCGCCGCGGCTCTGCAGTTCGCCCAACAGATCGAGCAGGCGTTGCTGTTCGTCGGCGTGGGGCGAACCGGGGTCGACGACCCACAGCCGGTCGTGGCCGACGAGGTAACAGTTGGTGGTGGTCGCTGGCGGCAGGGTCGGGGTGCGCAGCGGTGCCAACACGATCCCCGGCGAGAAACGCACCTGGTGCAGCCGGCCCGCGGCGTAGCCGGCGGCGGTGGCGGCGAGCTCGCGCGTGAAATGTTCGAAGTCGGCAGCGCGTGCCAGGTGTTCGAGCAGGATCACCACTGGCGGCACCAGCAGCAGGTCGCCGTTGCGCCATGACGCGAGGGCCTGCTGGGGATACCAGAAGCGCCCTTGCAGCAGTTCGCCTCGCCACACCTCGGGGCGCAGGCCGCCGGTGCCCGCGACGCAGCCTTCGAGGGGCACATGGTAGAACACCGTGTCGTAGCGCACCGGGGCGAACGGTGGTGTTTCGATGCGGCACAGCTCGCGCAGCGGCAGGGGGGGCACGGTGCCGGCGAGCAGTCCGGGCCATGGCGATGGCGGCGGCGGCACCTTCGCATCGGCTCGTTCTCGCGCCAGCATGCCTTCGCGCACCTTCTGCAGGTGTTCGCCGCGCGTGCGTGCGGGCGGCAACTGGTGGCGGAGCAGGCCGGTCTCCTCGAACAGTTCCCGGTGCGCGCACGCCTGCAGCGCGCTGGCGGCGTCGCCGGTCGCTTGGTCTTCGTCGCCGACCGTACCGCCCGGCAACGCCCAATAGCCGCCGAAGAAGCGCAGTTCGGGGGACCGTTCGCACAGGAACACCGTGCGCTCGGCGCCTTCGCCACGGGTGATCAACAGGGCGGCGGCGCTGCGGCGGCTCATCGTCGGGGAGAGCAGGCTAGCCGTGGCATGGCCGGACCGCTCGCAGAAATCCGCGGGTCGTCGTGGCGGTCAGGTCTGGTAGTTGGCCACGCAGTCGGCCAGCTGCTTCACTCCGGTTTCGCTCGACACCGCGAGCTGGGCGAGTTCGTCGGCGTCCCTGGCCGCGTCCTGGGTGCCCTGAGCGATCGATTGCAGGCCGGATTCCATGGCCCCGGTCTGCGTGGCGATTTCGGTGGTGCCCTGGGCCATCTGCTGCAGCAGTTGGGAGACCCGCTGGGTGTCCTGGTCGATCGCCAGGAACGCGTCGTTGGCCCGCTGTGCGACACTGGCGCCATTGTCGGCGCAGCGCCGGCTCTCCTCGATCATCTGGGCGGTGCCGCGGGCGGCTTCGGCGGCGCGCTGTGCGAGGTTGCGCACTTCGTCGGCGACCACGGCGAAGCCCTTGCCAGCTTCTCCGGCGCGCGCGGCTTCGACCGCCGCGTTCAGGGCCAGCAGGTTGGTCTGGAAGGCGATGTCGTCGATCACCTTGATCACCTTGGCCACTTCGTTGCTGGCGGAAGTCACCTGTCGCATCGCATCGCCGAGGCTGGCCATCTGCTGGCGCCCGTCGGTGGTGCGGCGGCTCGACTGCTGGGCGATGTCGTTGACTTCGCTCAGCACCTTCTTGTTCTGCGCCGAGGCGGCGGCGATCTCGCGCATCGAGGCGGCGATCTCTTCGAGCCCGGAGGCTTGCTGGCTGGAGCGGGCGGCCATCGACCGGCTCGCCGCGGCGACCTTGCTGGCGGTGCCGAGGCCGCTGCTGGCGCTCTGCTTGACGCCGCCGAGGGTGGTGCGCAGTTCCCTGGTCATCGCGCCGAGCGCCACGGCGAGGCTGCCGATTTCGTCGCTGCCGGATTCGGGCACGACCACCGAGAAGTCGCCGCCGGCGGCCCGCTGCGCTGCCGCCACCAGAGCTTGCATGCGCCGGCTGAGCGCGCTCGCGAGCACCCATGCGCCGCAGCCAGCCGCCAGGATCACGCCGACCGCGGTGGCCAGGATCCACCATTGCGTGCTGCGGGCGGTGGCCATGGTCGCTGCACCGGTGGCCTTGGCGTCGGCTTCGATGCGATCGCCGAGTTCGGCGTTCGCCGTCTCGAGGGCATCGAAAGCGCTCTGGAAGGCTGGCAGCAGGGGTCTGGCTGCGGCTGGGCCTTGGTCCAGAGCCGTGGTGACGATCGCCAGACCTTGCTGCACATAGTTCTCGATCGCCGGCCGCGCGGCTTCGATCGCTGCACTCGTGGCGGACTGCAGTTGGAGACTCTGCAGCTCGACCAGCTGCTCGGCGAAGTCCTTGCGGTACTCCTCGGCGCTCGCCGCGACGGCGCGCTTCTGTTCGCCAGTGCCCGAGTCCGCGACGACCAGGGCGCGGTAGGCGCAGCCCATCAGGCCGTCGTGGTCCATGTCGATCTGCATCACCGCCCGCGTGGCGGGCAGTTGCACCGTGGCGAGGTCGGCGATCTGGAGGTGCATGTTGCGGCTCGCCAGCACCCCGATCCCGCCGACGACCACCGCTCCGGCGAGGGCGATGCCGCAGACCATTGCCAGTTTCCCGGCAATGGAACGATGGATCCTTGGAGACGTCGTGGCTCGATTCTGGGCGCTCATTGCTTCCCGCCTTATCGGCCGCGCCCGCCACTCGGCGTATAGTGGTTTCCCCTACGCTGCGGGTCGTCCGTGGCGGCGACGGGCCGGCTTCAGCGTGCGCAGTTGTGCAGCGTCAGCAGGGCCATCGCCGTGCCATAGCTGCGGCCCAGTTCGTGGCTGTCCAGGAAGCTGCCGTCGATCTCCGGAATCTGCTGGAGCAGCTCCAAGAACCGTTGCCAATGGGCCGAGCGCTCCTCCTCGGGCAGCAGCTTGACCACTTCGCTGGCGTGGAACACCGAGTGGAAGAAGAAGAAGCCGCCCAGCTCGCCATCGCTGTGGAAGTCGTTGCGCCGGACGCCCTCGAGGTTGGCCATGTGCGCCCAGAAGTTGTCGAGCGCGAACCGCACCTTGTCCGGGTCGCTGCGGCCGACCTGCAACAGGGTGCCTTCGCAGACCGGCATGCGCCCGGCGCTGTCCTTGAGGCCGGTGGTCCGTTCGCCGGCGCTGCCGCCGTAGCTGTAGGCGCCGTTCTTGCCGCGCGCGGAGATCAGGGCGGCTGCGGCCCGGTCGACCACTTCGATCGGCACGGTGGCGCCGGCGGCACGCGCGGCGAGCACTTCCTGCAACACGGCGCCGGTGGCGAAGGCGTTCTCGTACTCGTGGGCCCAGAAGCCGCTGGCCTTCTGCCGGGCGGCAGCCGCCTGCACGATTTCGTTCATGCGTTGCACCAGCCGCTGCCGCTCACCGTCTGCCGCGCCGGTGGTGCGCCGGGCCAGATACATGAGCCGGTACGCATCCGAATAGCAGTCTTCGTTGGCGCCGCGGTTGAGGCGCTTGGGGTCGAGCAAGAACGCCTCGCCGCGCTGCAGAGCCGTGTCGATGCGGCCCTGCAGGTCGGGATGTCCGGCGCGGTGTTCCCAGAGGGCGGTCAGGGCGATCGCGGTGATCGCCACCCAGACGTTCGGCGTGATCTCGCTGTTCGGCCAGTAGGCGTACCGCGCATCGGTGAAGCCGCCGTCGTCGCGCTGTTGGGCCAACAGGAACTCGACGCCGCCGCGCGCCATGGCGGCCGGGGTCAGGCGGTCGCCTTGCCAAGTGGTGTCGTTCGGCATGGCCACGTAGGCCGCTGCCGGGAGATACTGCACGCTCTCGAAGCCGGTGAACGCGGCACCCAGAGGGCGGTCGTCGGGGCCCAGCGTGGCGTTGGCTCGCGCGCGCTTGCCGAACAAGGTGTCCGGGAACTTCTGCGCGACCAGAGTGAAGCGACGCATCGCGCCGATCTCGTCACCGAGGCGCAGGGCCCCGAGTGCGTGCCAGTAGCCGGCCTCCGCGGCGCGGGTGCTCGGGCTGCGCCACGCTTGTTCGAGCAGTGGCTGCGCGTCCAGCAGGCGGCCCTGCATGGCCAGCAGCAGGCCTTGTTCGCACCAGGCGTCGCCACGCAGGGCGGCGAGTTTCGGGTCGGCATTGCGGCCGCGGTTGCCCGTCGCGCCGTCGCCGGCCGGCGTGGCCAGCGCCAGAGCCTTGGCGACGCTGTCGAGCGCCTGTTCGGGTTGGTGCAGCAGGCGCTGCAGGCGGGCGATCTGCAGCCAGGTGCTGGCGTCCTTCGTTTCGCTGCGCGCGGCAGTCGCCAGGGCTTCGGACCAGCGGCCGGCAGCGCGCAGTTCGTCGACGGTGGTACCGGGGCGGGTGATGCCGGCGCGCTCCAACAGGCGCCGGCACAGGTCGGCGAACCACTGGCCGTGGCAGGTGCGGATGCGTTCGACGTGGTGCACGACCTTGCCGTCGCCGTCGAGGAACACCACCGCCGGCTCGACGAACTGCAGCGGCCGCAGACCGAAGCGCGTGCTCAGGCCTTCGTCCATGACGCAGCGCAACGGCACGAACGCTGCGGCGATCAGTTCGGCGACGTCGGGGTCGGCGAACAGCACCTGTCGCATGTACACGTCCAGCACCGGGGCTCGGTACATCTGGCGGCCGCCGAGTTGCCGTTCCTGGATGCGGTGCACGTACCAGAGCACCAGCTTGCCGTCGCGCTTGGCCTCGGCGCACGCCGCGTCGACCAACGCGCCGCGGTCGACTTCGGGGGCCTTGGCGGGGCGGACCCGTTCGTGGAAGTCGGCACCGTCGGTGCGCCACGGCAGGTGGGTGTCGAGTTGCAGTGTGGCTGCGGGTGGGGCCGCGTCCTGAGCCGCGGCGCTGCGTTCGGGCACCGCGATGGCCAAGAACAGCGAAGTCGAGAGCGCGGTGGCGCGAGCGATGGGCATGGGGTCTCCAGTCGGGGGTGGCGGCCGTGGGCCGCAGTGGGGCGACAGTCTAGTCGGCGTCCGCGGCGGCGTCGCCACGCAGCCTGGCGATCGCTTCCGGCGTGCCCATCACCACCACCTGCCAACCGGCCTGCAGGACCAGTTCGGGAGTGGCGGGCAGAGCCACGTCGCGGCCCTGTTCGCGCTGGATCGCCATCAGCACCACCAACCCGCGGCGGTCGGTGGGCAGTGCGTCGATGGCGTGGCCGAGCCAGGCGTCGGGCACCGGCAGGGTTGCGAGTTCGTGGTCGTCGGGCAGGGCGACCACCTGGCCGTCGCTGGCGCTGATCGAAACCCGGGTGTTGCGCCGCTGCGGCCGCAGCACCTCACTGCCGAGCGTGGCGATCACGTCCTGTTGGCGCACGCGCCCCAGCAGTTGCTGCGGGCCGGTCGCCGGCACCACGGCCAGTTCGCGCAGCTCTGGGTCGTCGAAGTGGTGCATCACCGCGGCGATCGACTCGTCGGGATGCGCAGTGCGCACCGGCCGGGTCAGGTCGCCGGCGATCACCACCGAACCCAGGGTCGGGTCGTTGATGAAGTTCTTGACGTCCTGCAGGTCGATGCGGCCGACCAGGGCGCCCTGGTCGTCGAGCACGTAGATGGTGTCGCCGCGGTGGCCGGCCAGGACCTGCATCACTTCGTCGAACGAAGCGCTGTGGCGCACCGTCACGCAATCGCGGCGCAGCACTTCGCGCACGTAGGTCGAGCGGATCGCCAGATCCTCGATGCCGCTCGGCAGTGTCTCGCCCTGGGCGCGGATCGCCGCGGTGTAGTAACTGTCTTCGTCGAGCAGGCTGGCGGTGATGCTGGCGACGATGCTGCACAGCATCACCGGAATCGTCAGTTCGTAGTGGCCGGTCAGCTCGAACACCAGCATCACCGCGGTCACCGGCGCGTGCATGGTCGCGGAGCACAGGCCGGCCATGCCGACGAACGCGAACGCGATGCGCTCGCCGGGTGTGATGGCGTCGAGCAGGTTCAAGCCGTAGGCGAACATGCCGCCGAACGCGGCGCCGATGACCAGGTTGGGCGTGAACACGCCGCCGAGGCCGCCGCTGCCCACCGTTGCACAGGTGGCCAGCTGCTTCCACACGAACAGGGTCAGGATCACGCCCACCGCCGGGGTGCCGCCGGCGATGGTCTCGAGCACTTCGAAGCCGTTGCCCCAGGTCTCCGGCATGAACAGGCCGATGGCGCCGACCAACAGCCCGCCCAGAGCCATGGCCACCGGCGGCGGCAGGCGCAGGCGCGTGAACGTGCGTCGGCCGGTCGCGAGTGCGGTGCGGAAGAAGATGCCACCGATGCCGCACAGCACGCCCAGCAGCAGCGCGGTGAGGCTCAGTGTCCACGGCAGCTCCTCCATGCGCGCGGCGATGCCGCGGTAGATCGCTTCGGTGCCGAGCAGGGGTTCGCGCAGCAGCGTGGCGAGCACCGAGGCGAGCACCACCGGCGCGAACACGTCCATCGCGAAGTTGCCGAGCACCACCTCCATCACGAACACGGCGCCGGTGATCGGAGCGTTGTACGACGTGGCCATGCCGGCCGCGACGCCACAGCCGATCAGCACCGCGCGCGCTCGCGACGGCAGACGCGCGGCGCGCGCCACCAGGGATGCCACCGTCGCGGCGATCTGCGAGTTCGCGCCTTCGCGGCCGATGCTGCCGCCCGAGGCGATGGTGCACGCCGACGACAGGATCTGCACCAGGCTCTCGCGCAAGCGGATGGTGCGTTTGCGCAGTTGCACCAGCACCACCAGGTCGGCGATGCCGAATGGTGGCTTCTTGCCGCGCAGCAGCAGCAGGATGGTGCCGGCCGCGGCGCCGCCTGCGGTCGGCAGCAGCAACGTCTGCCACCAATCGAAGTGGTTGCGCACCGCGTCCGAGAGCTTCTGCGGGCCGTTCGGCGTGTCCTCCATGCCGGTCAGTGCGGCCTGCAACCAGTGCAGGCCGCGCAGGAACCCCGAGCCGAGCAGCCCGCCGGCGATGCCGACCAGAGCTGCGAGCAGGAAGATCGCGAACGAGCGGAGCGGAGTGCCCTTGGCCTTGGCCATGGAGAGGTCGGGCAAGGGTGCGGCCCGGGGGCGGGTGGGTCAAGGAACATCGCCCGGGGCCGCGGCTGGGGACACTTCGTCGGCAGCTCCGGGCTATCCTCCGCAGATCGTGAAGTGCCCATTCCTGCTGTTCGTCGGTCTCGCGCTCGTGTCGGCGTGTGCCACCCCGGTCGAGGCGCCGCCGGTCTGCACGGTGGCTCCCGACCCCGTCGCGGCACCCTTGGACTGGCTCGCCGGCTCCTGGGTGCTCGAAGACGGCAACGGCACGACCGAGGAACACTGGCGGCCATGGCGAGGCGGCGCCATGTTCGGCTTCTCGCAGACCTACCAGGGCGAATCGACCCGGTTCTTCGAGTTCCTGCGCCTGGAGCGGCAGGGCGGCGTGCTGACCTTCTACGCGCTGCCGCGCGGCCGGGCGGCGACGCCGTTCCGCTGTGTCTTGGAGCAGCCCGGGGTGCTGGTGTTCGAGAACGACCAGAACGACCATCCGCAGCGCATTCGCTACGAACGGCGCGGGCGCGATCTGGTGGGCACGATCAGCCAGCTCGACGGGTCGCGGCAGACGGTGTTCGCCTACCGGCCGATGGGCTCGTGACCGGCTGGCTCCCGCGTCCGCGCTGCCGAAGCTCTCCCGCGAGCACCAGGACCTGGGCTCAGGCTCACTGCCGGGGGCGAACCACCGCGCCGGCGCCAGGTGCCAAGTCCAAGGCCGGCGGGGCTTCGACGGTGTAGACGAGGTTGGCGATCCGCCAGGTGCCGTCGACTTGCACCAGATCGAAAACGTCGACACCGTAGTGCGAATCGCGGCCGTCGATCTGGAAGCGGTACGGCGCCCAGACCACGGCGATCGGCCCGCGCTGCAGCACGGTGGGCTGCCAGTAGGTCTCGAGCAAGCGCTGGTCGCCCACACCCAGGTCGGCAGCGCTCGCTCCCGCCGTCTTGCTGCGCAACTGCCACTGTTGGTTGCGCTGCCGCAAGCTGTGGATCATGGTCTGGTCGAGCAGGCACGCGGCGAAGGCGGCCTGATCGCGCGCTGCCATGGCCACGAACAAGCGGTCGATGGTCGCCAGGATCGCTTCGTGGGCGGCGGGGTCGGCTTGCGTGCCGGGGATCGGGCCGGGGGCACTCTTGCAGCCGAGCAGAGTCAGAGCGAGGAGACTGGTGACCGGAAGGCGCATGCGATGGTGTGGAGTGGTTGTGCGAGCGTTGGCGGGCGGCTGGGTTGGCGCAGCGAGCGGGTTCGGCTCACGGCATCACTTGCACTCGACCCTGCGCATCCGCCACCACCACCCGCCCCGCCATGCCGACGAACAAGCCGTGGTCGACCACGCCCACGATGCCGTCCAGCCAGCGCTGCAGGCCCGCGGGGTCCGGAATGCCGGGGTAGCGGCAATCCAGCACGAAGTTGCCGTTGTCGGTGACGAACGGTGTGCCCGCGCGTTCCCGGCGCACGGGCGTGCACCCGGTGGCGGCGATCCGGCGCGCGGTGTGCGTCCAGCCGAGCGGCAGCACTTCGACCGGCAGCAAGAACTTCGCGCCGAGCACCGGCACCAGCTTCGACGCGTCGACCACCACCACCATTTCACGCGCCGCTGCGGCGACCAGGCGTTCGCGGACATGGGCGCCGCCGCCGCCCTTGATCAGGTGCTTCTGTGGGTCGATCTCGTCGGCGCCGTCGATCGCCAGATCCAGGCCGTCCACGGCGTCGAGTTCGAGCAGCGGCACGCCCGCGCGTTGGGCCAGCTCGGCGGTGGTGTTGCTGGTCGCCACCCCGGCGACGCGCAGGCCGTCTTTGACGCGCTGGCCCAAACGCTCGACCACGAACGCGAACGTCGAGCCGCTGCCGAGGCCGATGCGCATGCCCGAGGCCACCAGGTCGGCGGCAGCGTAGGCGGCGGCGCGCTTCGCCAGATTCGGATCGCTCATCGCGGCACGGTAGCGACGGTGGTGGTGGGGCGCCACGGCCTGGCGGAGGGGCGGCGAGGCTCTGTCTGCGCGACCTTCGCGCTGAGCTGTTGGCTGGGTGCTGGCGGGGGAGGCTGTTGACAGCATGCCGCTCCGAGCAACACTACACTGCATGGTCGCGATCACGGTTCGTGTGCTGAGGAACGGAGGAAGGACATGAGCAGCGACGCCCGAGAGCACTTGGTGGACCTGCTGCAGGCCATGGGCGTTGCTCGCGATCCGCAGGCCGGTCCTGGCCGCCTGGATGCCAGCAGGATTGGCGGTGTTCACGATCCCGGGCAGTCAGAGGATCGCGTGGAGGCTTCGCCAGCGCGGCTTGCGCCGGAGGAGTTGCCCAGTTCCTACCTGGCGAACCTGAAGCGGGTGGAGCGCCTGCCTCTCAACTGCGAAGGATCGGACAAGAGTTGGGTGTGGGCAGCCTACGCCTATTGCCGCACGCACTTCCGCGACGCGGAGCCCGTGTGACGGATCCCTTCGCGAACTTGTGTCGGGAGCTCACGGCGGCGAACGTTGTTCCGCAGCGATGGGGTGGAGATTCCGGTGGCTTCCTTGGTCGACATCGTTGCCGCAAAGCACTCGGCAAACCGACCCAAGGATCGGTTGTTCTTGGTCAGCCATCAGGAAGAGATCGTCAAGCTCCTGCGCGAGATCCAACCCTGACCGGATGCGTGCGGCTGCGCCGCCGCTGCCGCCGGCTTGGCGTCTGCAGCAGCTCACCCGAAGTGTCGCTGCAGGAGCGCGCGGCCGGCCGCCAGCACGGCCTCGGGGCCGGCATCGAGTTGCCGCCAGATGCGCAGCGCACTGCCGAACGCCGGCGTGGTGCGGGAGAACGCCTCGACCACCAACCAGCCCGTGTAGTCGATTTGCTCCAGAGCCTGACCGACCGCGGCGAAATCGACTTGGCCGTGGCCAGGCGTGCCGCGGTGGTTCTCCGACAACTGCACGTGGCACAGCGAACTGCCGCTGGCGCGGATCGCCGCGGCGACGTTCGCCTCTTCGATGTGTGCGTGGTGCGTGTCGAGTGCGCCCCGCACCGCCGGATGGTCGACGGCGCGCACCAGCGCGTCGCACTGCGCGGCGGTGTTGAGGAAGTAGCTCTCGAAGCGGTTCAGTGGTTCGATCGCGAGCCGCACGCCGCAGGCCGCAGCCCGTTCGCCCGCAGCGCGCAGCACTTCGACGCAGCGCGCGAACTCGTCCGCCGTCGGCGGCTGCTCGGTGAACACGCCATAGGCCGAGTGCATCGGCCCGGCGAGCACCGCAGCCCCGAGTTGCGCTGCGCGCTCGGCGAGGCGCCCGAGGTGCTCGACCGCCGCACGGCGCACCGCGGCATCGGGCGACACGGGATTGGCCGCCGCCGTGGCGAAGCCGACCGCGGTGGCGGCGAGCCCGGCGGCCGCCAGGGCGGCACGGGCAGCTTTCACGTCACCGGCGGAGGCGTCGACGATCGGCAGCTCCGCACCCTGATAGCCGTGCGCGGCGAGGCGCTCGAACCAAGGGTGCAGCTCGGCGCCGAGCGTGGGCCCGAAGTAGAGGAAACTGAAGCCGAGGCGCAGTTGGGGCATCGCAATCAGCTGCTCAGGGTCCAGCTCGGCAAGTTCTTGCGCACCCCGCCTTGCATGGCCGATTCGTGGGCCAGGATGCCGACGCAGGTCCAGTTGGCGCTCTGCACGGCGTTCGGCCAGGGCTGGCGGTCTTCGATCAGGGCGCGCACGAACTCGTGGGCCAGGTGGGGGTGGCTGCCGCCGTGCCCGCCGCCTTGGGTGAACGACAAGTGTTCGTTGCCGGCCAGATCGTAGACGCCCTTCTGCGTGAACTTGCGGATGCCCTCGGGCAGCAGGTGGGCGAAGTCGGGCACTTCGACGCGTTGCGGGATCTCCGGCTCCGGCCGCTTGGCCGTGTGCAGGATCGCCGGCTCCCCTTCGACCAGCGGCCACTCGAACGCCTGCTTGGTCCCGTAGACGTCGATGCTCTCGCGATACTGACGGGCCACGTCGAACAGCGAGCGCACGATGCGCGCCGACAGGTCGCTGTCCTTCATCTTGACGTGGGCGGTTTCCACCGCGAACGGCGAGCCGTAGCGGCCGATCATCTCTTCGCGGATGGTGCCGGAGCCGAAGCAGGACACGTACTCCGCGTCCTTGCGCGGCAGGCCGAGCACCGGCCCGACACAGTGGGTCGCGTAGTGCATCGGTGGCAGGCCAGGCCAGTAACCGGGCCACCCGTCCATGTCCTGCTGGTGGCTGGCCTGCAAGAACTGCAGCTTGCCGAGGTCGCCGGCCCGCAGCAGTTGCTGCAGGAACAGGAACTCGCGTGAGTACACGACCGTCTCCATCATCATGTACTTCTTGCCGGTGCGCGCGGCCAGTTCGACGATGCGCTGGCAGTCGTCGACGCTGGTCGCCATCGGCACGGTGCAGGCGACGTGTTTGCCGGCTGCGAGCGCCGCCAGCGTCATCGCCGCGTGGTCGGGGATCGGCGTGTTGATGTGCACGAAGTCCACGTCGGGGTCGCGCAGCACGTCTTCGTAGCGCGTGTAGCGTTTGGCGATGCCGAACGCCTTGCCGATGGCATCGAGGCGCTTCTGGTCGCGCTGGCAGACCGCGTACATCTCGACGTCCGGGTGGTTCTGGTAGATCGGGATGAACTCGGCGCCGAAGCCGAGGCCGATGATGGCGGCGCGTGGTTTGCGCATGGTGGTTCCGTGGGTTGGGGTTGGCAGTCAGCGGTCGAGTTCGGCGGCCGTCCAAGGCCGGGTGCGTTCGCGGTGCAGGGCGCGGCGGGCTGCGACCTGCGCCGCGGTGATCGGTGCAGCGTCGTTGCTCCAGCGCTGGCGCGCATAGGTGAGTGCGTCGGCGATCTCGGCGTCGTTCAGCGTCGTGCCGAGTGGCGCCATCAGGCTGTCGAAGCGTGTTTCGCCCACCTGGATCGGCCCCTGCAGGCCGTGCAGCACGATGTCGATCGGCCGCGTCTCGCGGCCGGTGAGCCACGCCGAGCCGTCGAGCGGCGGAAACACCGGGGCGAGGCCCTTGCCGTCGAGACCGTGGCAGGCGACGCAGGTGCGGTTGTAGACGGCGGCGCCCCGTTCGTGCACGGCGGCATCGACCGCGAACTGGCGCTGCGCCGGCGCCGCTGGGGCAGCCACCGGTGTGCCGTGGTAGGCCGCCAGGGCCTGCAGCGCGCCCTGCAGCGTGGCGCCGCTGCCCAGCGGTTCGAGGGCCACGTCGTCGAACCAGGCCGTGCCGGTGGCGCCGCCGTAACCGCCGAACAGGCAGTGCACCACCAGTTCGGTCTGGTCGCCGCTGTCGAACTCCACCGCGACTTGCGTCCAGTCGCTGGTGCCCTGCACGCCCTTGGTGCGCGCGCCGCCGTGGACGTTGAGCATCGCCCCGTCGCTGCCGCGCTGCGGCTTCACGTCCGCGGTGCGGATCCAGCCGCTCAGGCGGTAGCGGGTGGCCTTCTGCACCGGCACGACGGCGGCCACCCCGCAGTCCGAGGGCCGGTCGCTCTGGATGCGCAGAGCCCCAGGGCCGCGGTGCCCGGCCAGGTCGTGGGCCACCTGCACGTTCGGCGCGCGGGCGCCGCCGTAGACGCGTAGGTCGCGCCAGCCCGCGGGTGCATCACCCGCCACCTGCTCGAAGGTCGCGTTCGGCAGCAGATTGCGCGGCGCCTCCGGTTCTTTCTGCAACGCACCGGCGGCGGCGGCCGCCGCCAGCACGGTGCCGGCGTGGCGGCGCGCGGCGATGGTCCAGGCATCGCGCAGGGCGCGTTCGCCGAACACCACCGCCTCCGGCTGCCCAGCGGCGAACACCGCGGCCCCGATCTCGGCATCGGCCGCACTCCCGGACAGGGCCACCAGCACTTCGGCGAGCAGGCGCCCTTCGGCCGCGATGCGCCCTTCACGCACGAACACTTGCTTCACCAGGTCGACCCCCGCGTGGCGCAAGGCGGCGCGCGCGGTGCCGAGGTCGCCGCTCGCGAGGCAGGTGCGCAGCAGTTCGGCGTCGAGGCCGTCCACGCTGGCGAGTACTTCGAGCGCATGCGGGGCGGCGCGTCCTGCCGCAGCCGCCGCACGCCGCAGTGCCGCGAGTGCCGCGGCATCGCGCGCCAGCGCCGCGCGGTCGCCGGTGAGCAGCCACTGCGCGTGCAGTCGCCAAGCCTGATTGGCGTGGTCGAGTGCCGCGACCCGTTCGGCGACCGCGCCGAGCGGCGGCATCACGTCGTGCTTCGAGCCGCGCGGAAACACCCGCCAGATGCGGCCATGGCGGGTGTCGCGCAGGGGCGTCTCGTAGGCATTGCCGCGGCCGGTGTGCGCGTCGACGCCTGCAGAACCCCGCGTCGGCGTCGGATTGTGCTGCACGATCAGGTTGTACCAGTCGCAGATCCACACTGCGCCATCTGGTCCGATCTCGGCGCACACGGGACTGGTCCACGCGTCGGCCGAGGCGAACAGGTTGTTCGGCGACTGCTCGGCGGCGAAGCCAGCACCCCGCCGTTCGAAGTCGAAGTGCGCCACCAGCTTGCCGGTCGGCTCGCAGACGAACGCCACGCGATCGTGCCACGCAGCCGGCAAACAACCGCCGGTGGCGATGGCATGGCCGGCCGCCGCGGTGAACCGGTCGAAGAAGTCCACCTGGCGGATGTCGGTCGAGATCGGGAAGAACTTGGGGTCGCGGTCGGCGCGTGGCGTGCTCGGCGCCTCGAGGCCCACCGCCCGATAGGCCCGTTCGGCGAAGGTCGCATACCAGCTCGGATTGCCGTTCGCCGTCGAGCCCACCACGTCCCCGGCCGCCGTGAAGCCGAGGCCCCAGGTGTTGTTGGTGGTGTGCTGCACGAACTCCAAGGCGCTGCCGTCGCTGCGGAAGCGCAGCACGCCCTGCGCGAATTCGTGCTGGGTGCCGCCCACGCTGCCGCGGAAGCCCGAATAGCCAATGGTCGCCCAGATCCAGCCGTCCAGGCCCAGGCGCAGGTTCGACACGCCGGCGTGGGTGTCGCCCATCGAGAAGCCGGAGAACAGCACCCGCCGCACGTCGGCGCGGTCGTCACCGTCGGTGTCGGCCAGATACAGCACCTCGGGGCCGTTGGTGCACAGCACCCCGCCGTCGACGCAGACCGCCGAGGTCGGAATCGACAGGCCTTCGGCGAAGCGCACGAAGCGATCGGCGCGGCCGTCGCCGTCGCGGTCCTCGCACAGGGTGATGCGGTCGTGGCCGAGATCACCGCGCTGCAGGTTGTTCGGGTAGTCGACGGTCTCGACCACGTAGGCGCGGCCGCGCGCGTCCCAGGCGACTGCGATCGGATTGACGATCTCGGGCTCGCTGGCGAACAGCGCCACCTCGAAGCCCACCGGCACCTGGATCAGCTTGCGCGACGCTTCGGCCGGCAGCGGCTTCTGTGCCTGCACGATGGCGCGCCGTTGCCGATACCCGGGCAGAGTGACCGCCTCGGTCTCCAGCACCGGCAGTTCGAGTGCTGCGAGCGCCTGCGCCGCGGTCTCGCCCGCGGCCCAGACGATGCCCTGCCGCAGCAATTGTTGGTATTCGGGGCGATCCCACACGCGGTGGTCGTGGCCCGCCGCGGTGTAGAAGACGCGGCCCTGGCCCTGGCTGCGCACCCACGTCCACGGCTCGCCGGCGCGGACTTGCAGCACGGTGCGGTCCTCGCCATGGCTGTCGTGCACATAGGTCTCGTCCCAGGCGCGGAAGCCCGGTACGCCCCGCAGCGCGGGGTGTTCGGGTTGTAGGTTTGCGACTTCGAACTCTTCGCCGTCGTGGTTCTGGAACCGGCCGCCGACCAAGCGCACGAACTGCGGCGAACGGCCCCAGCACGCCGAAGCGCAGTGCACGGGCACGAAGCCACCGCCGCGTTCGACGTAGTCGAGCAAGGCGCGCAGTTGGGGTTCGGGCAGGGTGCCCTGCTGTTGCCAGTTGCCGTAGAGCAGCACGGCGTCGAAGGCCTGCAGGGTGGTGGGGGTGAAGGCCTGGGTCGGGTCTTCGCTGTAGGTGAGGTCGATGCCGGCCGTGCCCAGGCCGCGTTTCAGGGCCGCGTAGCGGGTGATGGGGTCGTGGTGCGGGCCGTTCTGGGTGGGGGCGCCGAGGAACAGGACCTGGAGGCGGCGGGCGGTGGCGGCCTGGGTGGCTGGCTGGGGGGACGTGGCAGCCTGGGCCACGAGGGGCTGCAGCAGGAACGGGAGCGCGGCGCTGGCGAACGCGGTGGCGGGAAGTGGGACGCGGAGGCGGCGCATGCGGGAGAGGATCGCCTGGAGGGTGGTGGGGCGGCTTGTAGGATTGCGCGGGCGGTGTGTAGGTTTGCGGCCCTCCCGCAGCCTGTGCGCGTTCTCGTGTGCGATTCTGGCCTGGCCACTACTATGGCAGCAGTCGGCCCGGTTTGGCCGGCTCCCGACCATGCCGGCGTGGTGCCGGACACCACCCTGCCGACTCGAGATCCTCATGCACGTGCCCCAAAACGATCCGAGTCGGCTTGCCCGGGCGATTCAGCTCGGCCTGCAGTTTCGTGATTCGGGACGCACCGATGTCGAGGCTTTCCTCCGCGAGCACGAATCGCTTCGCGAACTGCTGGAGCCGATCGTGTGCGGGGATGGCCAGGACGAGGCCGCCGGGCCCGAGACGCTCGCCAGCGACGCGGGCCCCGGCACGTCGAGCCCGGGGCGCCACTTCGGCCCCTACTTGCTCCAGCGCGAACTCGGCCGCGGCGGCATGGGGGCCGTGTACCTCGCCAGCCAGCCAGGCTTGGATCGCCGCCTGGCGGTCAAGGTGGTGACCGCCCCTTCGGTGTTGGTCAGCGAACGGACGCTGCTGCGCTTCCAGCGAGAGGCGCGGCTCCTTGCCACCCTGGATCATCCGAACATCGTGCGGGTGGTGGATGCTGGGGTGCAGGACGGGGTCCCGTTCTTCGCCATGGACTGGATCCGCGGCGCCTCGTTGGCCGAACTGCTGGCCGCCGTGCGGCGGGCCGGCGCCGTGGTGGACCGCATCGCGACGTTGCGTGCCGCACTGCTCGGCGCAGTCGCCAGGCAGGGCGAGGATGGCGAACCGGACTGCAGTCCGCTGCCCGGCGACTACGTGACGACCGTGGTTGCGTTCGCCGCGGAGGTCGCAGAGGCCCTTGACCACGCGCACGAGCACGGTGTGGTGCATCGCGATGTGAAGCCGAGCAACATCCTGGTCCGGCAGGACGGCAAGGCGATGCTGGTCGACTTCGGTGTGGCGCGAGCCGACGACGGGGCCATGCGAACGGCGACCGGGGACTTGGTCGGCACGCCGAGTTACATGGCGCCAGAGCAGCTGCAGGGAGGCGTTGTCGACCGGCGTACCGACGTTTGGGCGCTCGGCGCCACGCTCTACGAGATGTTGACGATGCGCTTGCCGTTCGTTGGTGACAACCAAGCTCGCGTCGTCCAGCAGGTGTTGCAAGCCGACCTCGTGGATCCGCGGCTGGTCGACCCCTCGGTCGGCAAGGATCTTGCCGCCGTGTTGCATCGAGCCCTCACCAAGGACCCGGAGCATCGTTACCAGTCTGCCCGTGCACTCGCCGGGGAGCTGCGCGCCGTCTTGGCCGGGCAGCGGGTGCAGGCCCGCTTGCCAGGGCCGTTGGAGAAGCTCGGCCGCTTCGTGCGTCGTGACCCGTGGCGGGCCATGGCCAGCGTCGTGGGCATCGCCACGCTCGTGGCTGCGGTTGCCGTCGATCAAGGACTGGCGGCGGACTTGCGCGCAGAGAGTCGGCGCAAGCAGGAGGCGCTGGCCGAAGCGCATCGGCTCTCGATCGCCGTCCGTCTGGATCGGGCCGTCGAAGCAGCGCGGGCGTTCCGCTGGCCCGACTTGGCGGCCATCCCGGCCCTCGAAGCCTGGCAGCGCGAGCACCGGGATCGGTTGCAGGCCGAGCTGGAGCCGATGGTGGCCATGCTGGAGCGGCTGCGGCACGAAGCACTGCCATACGGTTCTGACGAGGCAATGGCGGATCGCGAGAAGCATCCCGCAACGGCAGTTCTGACGCGATTGATGGACGAGCTGGCGGCGATCGAGGCGATACCCGCAGACCAACGCAGCGAGGCGGTCACCACACGGCGGGAACAACTGCTCCACGACCGCCTGGCGCTGCAGGCGAGCATCGAGGCCGGTCGGTCCTGGCGATTCGCCGCTGCGGACCGGCAGTTCCTCCACGACGAAGTGGCGCGTACCGTCGACCGGTTGCGTGCCTTCCTCGCGCCCACCGGTTTGGCTGCGCAGCTCGCGAACCGCGCCGCCTGGGCAGCCGAGAGCCACCGCCGCTGCATCGAGGAGGCCGCGAGCACCTGGCACGCGGTCGCAGCGGAGCTGGCCGCCGAGCCGCGCTTCGCCGGATGGCAGCTCTCGCCGCAGCGCGATTTGCTGCCGGTCGGCAAGGATCCGCGTTCTGGGCTGTGGGAGTTCGTGCATCTGCCTTCCGCCCAGCGCGGCCAGGAGCTGCCGCAGCGCGGCGCCGACGGTTCGCTGCGGCTCGGCGACGGCAACGGCATCGTCTTCGTGCTGCTGCCCGGTGGGACGTTCGTGATGGGGGCGCAGGCGAATGCGTCGGACCAGCCCAACTTCGATCCTGCGGCCGAACCCATCGAGGGTCCGGTTGCGACCGTGACCCTGGCACCGTTCTTCATGTCCAAGTTCGAGCTGACGCGTTCGCAGTGGGCGTGCCTCACGGACGGGGAGTCGCTGGTGATTCCGACCCATGCGAAACCACCGGGGTTGGCTCCCGCCGAGGGCGTGACCCAGCAGCGGGCCTTGGCGGTGCTGGCCACGGTTGGGCTGGAATTGCCCTCGGAGGCGCAGTGGGAGTACGCATGCCGTGCCGGGACCGACTCGCCTTGGCACTTCGGCACGCGCGCGCGCGCCAGCCAGTACGCGAACTTCGCAGGCAAGTCGGCCCCACCAGGGGCGCCGCGCGATGCCGACGTCGACGACGACGGCCACCGCCACCTGGTTGATCCAGGTACGTTCGAGCCGAATGCCTTTGGCTTGCACGACATGCATGGCAACGTCGACGAGCTCACGTCCGACCGTCTCGGGCACCTCGCCTTGCGCCGGGACGATGGACGCAGCACGGGGCAGGCGCCGTTCGACGAGGCTCGGATCGTGAAGCGCGGTGGCTCCAACCATTCGCGGTTGGTGGACTGTCGCGCATCGCGTCGCGCTTACGTGCGGGCGACCGCCGTCATGCCCAGCGGCGGACTGCGTGCCGCGCGGTCGGTGACCCGATGAGCGGGTCCACGAGTGACCGCGATTTCGGGGCCTATCGCCTGCTGGGCGAGCTCGGCCGCGGTGGCATGGGCACCGTGTACGTGGCAATCCAACGTTCCTTGCAGCGGGCGGTTGCGTTGAAGGTTCTGGCCGCCAAGTTGGTGACCGAACGAGCGCTGTGGCGATTCCAGCGCGAGGCCAAGCTGCTGGCCAGGCTCGACCATCCAGGCATCGTCAAAGTGATCGAAACCGGCATGGTGGCCGGCCAGCCGTTCTTCACGATGGAACTGGTTGCCGGCGCGTCGCTCGCCGAAGTGATCCGCGGCTTGTCTGCGCAGGCGCGTGGGCGATCCTCTGGGGCAACGATTGCGCAACTGGTGCAGCGACGTGCCCAGGAAGTCGATGCCGCCCTGTCGCCAGCCAAGCGCTGGGGTCTCCCGGCGGATCCGATCCAG
The DNA here is from genome assembly GCA_016795295.1 of Planctomycetota bacterium. Classification (GTDB taxonomy): domain Bacteria; phylum Planctomycetota; class UBA1135; order UBA1135; family UBA2386; genus JAEUHP01. Next base: position 27,857 of record JAEUHP010000288.1, read on the forward strand.
GCGATGGTCATGATCGTCGCCGAGGCCGCCGTGGCGCTGGCCAGCGCCCACGCTGCCGGCGTGGTGCATCGGGATGTCAAGCCGAGCAACCTTCTGATCCGCTGGGATGGTGCGGTGCGTCTCGCCGACTTCGGGATCGCACACCACGACGGTGCATCGGTGCTGACTGCGACCGGTGAGCTGGCTGGCACCCCTGCCTACATGGCTCCGGAGCAGTTGCGCGGCCAAGTGACCGACCATCGTACCGATGGCTTCGCGTTGGGTGCCGTGCTCTACGAGGCGCTGACCCTGCAACCTCCGTTCCCCGGGCGGACGGTGGCGGAGCGCCTGGCGAAGATCGACGTCGCGCCGATTCCCGCCGATCGCCTCGTCCAAGGGATCGGACGCGACTTGATGGCGGTGCTGGACACTGCGCTCGCGCCCGATCCGGCCGCGCGCTACCAGTCCATGGGCGACCTGGCGCTGGATCTGCAAGCGATCTTGGCCGGGCAACCGGTTCGGGCGCGCCGCCTCGGCGCGCTGGAAGCGCTGTGGCGGCGTGCGCGGCGGCGGCCGTGGCGTGTGGCGACGTTGCTGCTGGTGGTCCTGGCCGTTGGTTTGCTGGTGGTCGTCGACCATCGCGGCCGGCGGCAGGTGCAGACCGAGGTCGCGGCGGCGACGGCGGCGCTCGGGGAGGTTCACCGCCTGACCATTGGTGTCCGGCTCGACACGGCGATCGCCGCCGCGAACGCTTTCCGCGTGGCGCGCGTGGCAGACGTTCCCGCCATGCGCCGTTGGTTGGCAGACCACGGCGAACCGTTGCGGGCAGAGCTGCCGGGGCTCGAAGCGTTGCTCGCGCAGCTGCGCAGTGAAGCGCTGCCGTACGGCCCCGAGGAACATGCTGCCGCCGTCGCCGACCATCCTGCGGTCGCCGTGTTGGCCAGGATCGACGAGGAGCTGGCTTTTCTCGACGGCAAGCTGGCTCGGCAGCCTGGGCATCCGCCGTCCTTGCAGCGAAGGCCGCTGGTGGTGCAGGCGCGACTCGAACAGCAGCGGCTGCTGGACGAGGTCAGGGTTTGGCGCTTCCACACCGCCGAGCGGCAGTACCTGCACGATCAGGTCGCGTTGCTCCTGGCTCGGCTGCGCACGTTTCTCGACGGTCCTGGTGCCCCGTTCGCCCGCGTGACTGCGCAGATCGAGTGGGCCGCGGTGAGCCACCAACGGACGGCGGTCGCCGCAGCGGATCTCTGGGCGCAGGTGGCCGAAGACGTGTTCGCCGACCCGCGCTTCGCGGGCCTACGACTACGGCCGCAGAGCGATCTGCTGCCATTGGCCAAAGACCCGCACAGCGGCTTGTGGGAATTCGTGCATCTGCGCAGCGGCGCCACGGGTGCGGAGATTCCGACACGGCAGGCGAACGGTCGGCTGCGCCCGGATGCCGGCATGGGCATCCTGTTCGTGCTGCTGCCGGGAGGGGTGTGCACGATCGGCGCTCAGAGAGACGACCCCAGCGCTCCTCACCACGACTCTGCCGCGAGCAAAGACGAAGGACCGGTGAAGACTGTGAGACTGGAGCCGTTCTTCTGTGGCAAGTACGAGACGACCGTCGAGCAATGGGCGCGTCTGGTGAGCAGCAGTTCGGAGGACGGCGAGGCCGCGACTCCTCCTGCGCCGGCCAAAGAGAGCCCCGTGCCGTGGGCTCCCGTCGCTTCCGTGAGCCAGGTCCGCGCGCTTTCTGTGCTCGCCGACCACGGCCTCACCCTGCCCAACGAGTCCCAGTGGGAATATGCCTGCCGTGCCGGGACTGCGACTCCTTGGCCGTTCGGGGCGCGGGAGAACGCCACCAAGTTCGCCAACTTCGCCGATCGGCTTGCCGGAAGCACGGGCCTGCCCACTCCGGACACCGACCTCGAGGACGGCTACGCGCGGGTCGCGCCGGTCGGCTCGTTCCTGCCCAACGCGTTTGGCCTGCACGACATGACGGGCAACCTGACCGAGCTGGTCGACGGCCGTCTCAGCGGTCGATTGACCACGCCGATTCCAGGTTTCGACTCGAGGCAGCAGCGTTACGACGATCGCATGTGCCTCGTGCGGGGCGGCTCGTTCCGCAGCCCTTTGTTGTTCCTGCGGGCAGCTGCCCGGCGCGACGCGGTCAGTCCCGACCAAGCCCAGGTCGACACCGGCCTGCGGGCAGTGCGTGCCATCGAGCTTTGACCGATGGCGCGACGGCATCGAGGGTTCGCTGCCGCAGCGAGCCGGTCGCCGACCGTGCAGGCACCGCGGGGATCCAAGGGGTGGCGAGGGCCAGGTTGACCGCACGTTGCTCGCCGCCTACCGTGAGCCCCGTTCCGCCAGTCGAACGGCGCCATTCGTCGATGACCGAGCCCGACCGCACTACCGATTCGACACCGGCGTCGCCCGACGACACGGCCGCATTGCTACGCCGTTGGCATGCCGGAGATCGTGAGGCTTTGCACGAGCTGGTGCAGCGCGACCTGCCGTGGATTCGGGCGCGCGTCCGCCAGCGGCTCGGTGAGGGGCTCCGCCAGCACGGCGACACGGACGACTTCCTGCACGAAGCAGTGCTCGACATCTTGGCTTGGACCCCTCGGTTCATAGCCAACGATCGGGAGGTCTTCCGCAGAATGGTGACTCGAATCGTGGAGAACACCCTGCGCGGGCAGGCCGAGTTCTATGCACGCATGCGCCGCGACCGGGCGCGGATCGCCGATTCGGACTGTGTGCTCGAACTGGATGCGCGGCAGCGCACGGACACCACGCCCAGTCAGCATGCGGCTCGCCACGAAGAGGAGGCTTGGCTGCGGCTGGCGATGGACTTGCTCGATCCCGACGATCGCGACGTGATCGTGTGCCGCGAATGGCGTGGCGAGTCGTTCGGCGAGATCGGCCAGCGCCTGGGCGTTCCAGAGAACACTGCCCGCATGCGCTTCTCGCGCGCGGTGGGCCGGCTGGCGACGCAAGTCGAGGCGCTGCGGCGCGGTGTCGTTTGATCGACGCGCCGAGCGTCGGCAAGAGGTGCGGTCTGGAGCTGTCGCGGCGAAGCTGCCGGCGTTGGTAATGCGCCGGCGCCGAGGCAATGGTCTGGGCGCGGCCGCGGTCCACGGTGCGAAGGTCCTCTACGGCGGTTATCTTGCGGCCATGACGGAAGCCTATTGGATTCGCAAACCCGGCGGTTCGGGTTACTTCGGCCCGATGACCATCGAGCACCTGCGCGAGAAGGTCGCCGGCGGCATCTTCGGGGCCACCCACGAAGCCAGGCTCGCCGTGCCCGGAGCCGCCAGCGAAGTGCTGGACGAACAGGGCTGGCAGCCGGTTTGGCGTCTGCTCGGCCTGCCCGAGCCGATGGCCAAGCGGCCGCGTCGCAAGGCGGAGGAGGTGTCGGCGCGAAGTTCGCGGATCGAAGAACTGCGGGCTGCGAGCCGTTACCCGACCCTGCGCAGCCTGGTGCGCCTGTTCGCCACCGTGGCGTTCGTGGTCCTGGGTGTGACCGTGCTGGTGGGCTTGGGGGCCACGCGCGGGGCGGGCTTCCTCGGCGTCCTGATCGTCTTGGGCGCTGCAGGCCTGCAGGTCTGCGCCATCCTGCTCGGCTACCACTTGGTGCACTTGCTGATCGACATCGCCGATTGCCAGCTGCGCGCCGACGACGATCGCGAAGCCCGGCGCGACGCCGCCAAGGACTGAAGCAGGCCCTGGGGCTGCGGGTGGCGCCGGTCCGCACCGCGCAAGCCCCAGGCGGTGTCGAACGGCAGCGACGTTGGGGGGGGGCTCGGGTGCGCGGCTCCTGACGGCGACGAACGAGGAATGAGGGCTTGCGGTGTGCGGTTGCCGGTCGCCTGCGACTGAACCGGGACCAGCAGGAGCACATGGCAAGACACCACTCATTCGTTCTGTTCGCCACAGCGGGGCTGTGGGCCTTCGCGGCATCCCTCACGGCACAGCATGCGGTCGAACGCGAACGCGACCACGCCACCGATGCCAGGATCGGCACCGCGGCATCGCTGCGGCAGGGCTGTGGGCTGCAGCTCGTCGAGGGTGACCGGTTGCTGGGCGTCGGCCCGGACTACAACGCTTGGTTCGGCCGCGAGGGCATCTCGTTCACACCGGCACTCGGCAAGCAGGCGGCGCACGATCTGCCACTCGCGTTCACGACGACCGTGGTCGGTCGCGGTGGCGAGCTGCTGCCGGTGGCGGCCGCGAGCCGTGCCCATGCCGAGAAGACCGTGTCCTATCGCCGCGGGAATCTGGTCGAGACCTACGAGGTGCGGCCGGAGGGGGTGAAGCAGAGCTTCGTCTTCCACACGCTGCCGCAGGGCGGCGGGGATCTCGTGGTGCGCGGTGCAGTGACCACCGATCTGCAGCCCGGTGCGGCGGCAGGGGATGCCATGACGTGGTCGTTGCCCGGTGTCGGCGGCGTGTCGATCGCCGGCGTGCTCGGCATCGACGGTGCGGGTCGCCAGGTGCGTGGCAGCCTCGCCGTGTGCGACGGCGGTGTGGAGTTCCGGCTGCCGGCGA
>JAEUHP010000002.1 GCA_016795295.1 Planctomycetota bacterium
CGTCGGTCGAGTTCGCAGTTCCGCGCCGCCGCACCCTGCGCCACCACACGCACCCGCTCGGCCAGCCCACAGAACGACAGATCCAGAGCGATCGTGGCGGAGCGCTCCTGCTCGAGCGGATTCCAAACCACCAGCATCCCGCATTCCCGCTGCCCAGGTGCGGCATGGAACACCCAATCCAGGTCGCGGCCGTCCGGGCGCCGGGAATTGGTGTGCACCACATCGCTCTCCAACACCACCCGGTGCGCCTTGAACCACTGCACCGCGTCCACCACCACCTGCTTGGTCGCTTCGGTGTCGTACAACCGCGGCCCACGGTAACACGCCTGCGCGCCATAGGCCAGGTTGGCGATCAGCATGCGCTGGTAATGCTCCCGATGTGCATCGAGCGGCTCGACCGTCGCCGCCGCGCCACCGCCCTGATACTCCGTCAACGGCACGAACATCCACCCCATCGACGGCGTCTTCTGCCGCGTGCCGTCGAACAGATTCTGCCGCGTGTGCAGCACCTGCTCGGCGCGCGGCAAGGACCAATTGGTCTCGCGGTAGCCCATGCCGCACTTGTTGGCCCCGGCCAGATAGTAGTAATCGGGCACGTTCAGATAGATGCCACGCTCGCGGCACCATCGATAGTAGTCGCGGATCACCCCGTACTGCACCCACTGCGAGTCGGCGTGCCCCCTCTGCAGCGGCGGCCGCGCCGCGGCGTCGAAGTCCCCCGGATAACTGCCGTCGTGTTCGAGCAGATCGAAGCCCGTCTGCTCGAAGAAGCGGTACAGTTGCGCGAAATACGCCTGCCCCCAGGCCGAGGCCAGAGCCGGCGCGTAGCCGAAGCGCTGTCCGCCCGGTTTGCCGGTGGCCAAATCGAGGCAGTTGTCGCCATCGGGCTCGATGCGCCGGCTGCTGAGCAGGGAATACCCACCGAGCTGCACACCACGCCGGTGCGCGTGGTCGGCCAATTCGCGCCAACGCGCCAAGTTCGCTTCGCTTCGGTCCTCGACGTCGAAGCCGCTGCCGAAGGTCAAGATCGCCATCTCGAACCCCACTTCGGCGCACTGCTCGATCGCCAGGCGCACCGCGGCAGGGTCCGAGTTGCGCACATGCATCATCAGCGGGTTCTCGGTGACCCACGGCGCCAGCACGCGGTACATCTGCTTCACGGCGAGGTCCTGCCGCTCGCGATCGCGCGGATCGAGGCACAGAAGCCAACTGTGCCAACTGCGGAACACCGCCCCGGGGGCGAGTGTCTGCGCTGGGCCGAGTTCCGGACGCACCTGCAACAGACACGGCGTCTGCCGTTCGTAGTGCACCTGCGTGGCATAGTCCGGGTCGGCGACCCAGTGCACGACATGGTGGTTGGCGTCGCCGGCCGTCATCCCGCCGAAGGCGAAGTCCGTCTCGACGTGCAGCGGCGGCAGGCGCCACGCAGTGTGCGCCGGATCGACCCGCGACTCGCCTTCGACGCAGGCCAGTTCCACGGTGGTGAGACGGTCCAGTTCGATGCTGCGCCCGGTACGGTTCTCGATCTCGAGGCGAACGCCGAGCAGCGGCAGTGCGTCGTGGACTTCACAGTGCCAACGCACCACCAAGCCTTGCAGCTCTGGGCGCGTGGGCGGCGCCGCGAACGTCGCCGTGAGGCAGGTCCCGAGCGGTGGCCAGACGGCGTCGGGTGCCGCGGGCCGCGTGCGTGCCCAGCGCATGCGTTCGGCGATCGGTGTCTCGGTGACGCCAGTACAGACCAATGCACCCGGGTCCGCGCGCAACTGGTCGCGTTCGGCCGCGCTGAGGAAGGCGTGGTTGCGCTGACCGAGCAATCCACCCAGCGCCACGGCTCTGCCGTCCAGCACCAACTGGGCACACGGCCGCACCGCCCGCAGCAGTTCGCGACCCTCGTGGCGCAGGCTGGTCCAGGCGAACGCCGGCGACTGGGTGAACTCGACCTCGAGCCCGGCTCGGCCGACTCGGATCGGCTCCCGCGGCGGTGGCACCTCGTCCACGGCTCGCAGTGGGAACGTGGCCGACGGCTGGTGTTCTGCCGCGAGCACCACCTCGAACGCGGCCAGACGTTCGGCTTGCTCCGTCGCGAGATCTCGCGTCTCCCCGGGATCCGTGCGCAGATCGTACAGCTCACGCAAAGCCTTGCTCGGCTCCTGCAGGTTGCGCCGCACCAGCTTGTGGTCACCCATCCACACCGCCTGCCAGCCGCCATAGCCAGCGAACTCGCGATACAGAAAGCGCCGCGGTTCCTGCCGTTCGCCGCGCAGCGTCGGCAGCAGGCTGATCCCATCACATCCCTCGGGCACCCGCGCTCCACACAACGCAGCCAGGGTCGGCAGCCAATCCTCGAAGCCGCTCAAGAACTCGCTCTCGCTGCCCGCGGGCACCACACCCGGCCAGCGCACCACTGTCGGCACCCGCACGCCGCCTTCGTAGAGCGACCCTTTGCGCCCCCGCAGTTCCCCGCACGAAGCAAAGAAGTCGACATCCGTGCCGCCCACTGGGCTGTGCGTCGCACCATTGTCGGAAGTGACCACCACCAGCGTGCGCCCAGCGATCCCAGCCTGCTCCAGCGCAGCAACCAGCGTCCCCACTTCGGCGTCGAAACGCGAGACCATCGCCGCATAAGCGGCGCGCGGCGTCCGATGCGGCGTGTAGCCGTTCTGGCCCAGGTAAGGCGTCTCCGCGAACTTGCCCGCATAGACCGCCACCTCGGTTTCCGGCACCTGCAACGCCAGATGCGGGAGCACGGACGGGTAGTACAAACAGAACGGCCGCTCACGATGGGCTGCCACGAACGCCACGGCCGCGGCGAGGATGCGATCCGGCGCATAGTCGCTGCCGAAGAACTGGGCATAACTCTTCGGATCGCCGGCATCCTGGCCATCCCGGAGCCGACCGCGCCCCGGCACCGGCGGCTCGTTGCGCAACGGCACGCGCTGGTCGTCGTCCCACAGGTAGGCGGGCCAGTAGCTGTGGGCGTGGCGCTGGCAGTTGTAGCCGTAGAAGTGGTCGAAGCCGCGCCGCAGGGGATCGCCGCTGGTGCCGAACATGCCAAGGCCCCACTTGCCGAAGGCGCCCGTCGCATAACCGGCCCCCTGCAGCAGCGCCGGCCACAGCACTTCCCCGGCCGGCAGCGGCCATTGACCTTCGGGCTGCGCCTCCTTGTTGTCCCGCACTGCGGCGTGGCCCGGATGCTTGCCCGTCATCAGGACACACCGCGACGGCGCGCACACCGGCGCCCCGGAGTAGTGGCGGGTGAGGCGCATGCCCTGGGCCGCCAGAGCGTCGATGTGGGGCGTGGCGATGCGCTGCTGGCCGAAACAGCCGAGTTCGCGGTAGCCGAGGTCGTCGGCCATCACGAACACCACGTTCGGCGGCCGCTCCGGCGCGGCGTTCTGGGCCGTGGCGAGGGTGCCGGTCACGACCGCAAACCAGAAACAGAGGGGAAAACGAAGCACGGTCCCAAAGTAGTCGGCTGCTCTCCAGCGTGCGAGACGCAGATTCCGTCACCGCGCCGCGAACCGCCACCCCCCCAACTCCTTGCCCGGCAGAGCCTCCCCCAGCGCCGCCCGCACCGCCGCGATCGGGATCGAGTTCTGCTGCAGCACTGCGTCGTGGAACCGCTTCTCGGTCCACGCCGAACCCGGCCGCACCAATTCGCGATGCAGCGCCCGCAGCTGCAACCCCCCCAGCATGTACGCCGCCTGGTACAACGGCCCATACCCGCCCCCCACCGACCGCCGCACCTCCCCTTCGGCGGCCGCCCGTTCGTGCCCTACCTGCTCGACCAGGTAGTCGACGCACTGTGCCCCGGTCCACTTGCCCAGGTGGAAATTGAGGGAGAACACGATCCTCGCGCAGCGGTGTTTGCGCCAATACAGCATGCCGATGCGGTCCTCGGGACCGCGCGGGAACTCCAGATCGTCGTACAACCGCATCTCCCAATACAGCGCCCAACCCTCCATCCAGAACGGCGTGCGGAACATCGACCGGTAGCGCCGCCAACGGGCCTGGGAATACTGCTGCAGCCAGTGCCCCGGGATCAACTCGTGATGCACCGTGGCGCGGCAGAAGTGCTCGTTGTTCGAACGCAGACTCTGCAGCTTCTCCGCGTGCGACATCGCGTCCGTGGGAAACGACACCTGGATCGTCTCACCACCCAGGAAGAACGGACTCACCCGCTGCGCCTCCGGCGACATCATGCTCATGCGCCAGCACTCCTTCGCCAGCGACGGGATCGTCACCAAATCCCGCTGCTGCAAGAAGTCGATCGCCTCGCGCGCCAGCTCGGCGATCAGTGCCGGCTGGCTGCCGGGCGGCCGGTGGCGCTGCTTCACCCGTTCGAGGGCTTCGGCGTAGGAGGCGCAACCCATCGCCCGGGCCGCCGCCAGCGCTTCGGCGGCACAGGTGGCGAACTCGCGTTCGGCGATCGAGACCAGTTCGTCCGGCGTATAGGGAATCCACTCGAAGGCCAGTTCGCGCTGCAGCGCCTCGGCACCGATCGGATCGCCGACCAGCGAACCGTCCCCGCCGCCGCGCACCAGGTTGCGCAGGTCGCGCTCGTAGCCTTCCAGCGCCTCGACCACCTCGGAGTATGGCCGGCGCACCCACCAGGAGAACTGCGGGTCGTAGCCGTCGTGGAACTGGAACCAGCTCGCCAGCATGCGACGCAGCGCGGCGAGCCGTTCGGCGGCGCGCAGCAACTGCGGCTTGCCCAGGTTGGCCGGGAGCACGTCCCGCAGGTGGCGAGCGCGCTCGGTGGCAATGCCCCGTTGCACCGCGGTGAGCGTGTCGGCGGCGGCCCGGCCATCGACCGGTTCCAGGCGGCGCTGCGCTTCGCCGAGCGCCACCAGGGCCGGCGCGAACGACTCCAGCAAGGTCAGCTCGGCGTCGCGGCGCACCTCCTCGGCGAGCCGTTCGATCTCGCGGCGCACATGGTTGTCGAGCAGGAGCCAGTCGACGCGGGCATCGCGCGGCAACGCGGCGAAGTCGAGCGCAGCGAGCGCCTGCTGTTCGTCGGTGTAACGCTCGCGCAGGCGCGCGCGCCGCTCAGGCGACATCGGCACGTCGTAACGGCGGCCCAGATCGGCGAGATCGGCGGCGAACGCTTCGATCCGGTCGCGCAGATCGCTCGGCGCCTGGGCCGGCGCGTGGCTGGCGAGCAGCAGCATGGGGAACAGGGCCAGAGCATGGCGGCGCATCGGGGCATGGTAGGCGCTCGCCCCGTCGGGTTCGCAAGCGGGTGGTCCCCATCCCGAACCGTGCCACCAGCCCGCCAGGACCCGGCGCCGACGTGCTTCGGAGCGCCAGGCAGCCGCATCCGTGCGCGCCGCAGAGAAACAGTGGATCGATTCCTGGCCCCCTACTTGGCTTAACAGCGATTTCTGCTAATTCAAGTGCAAGTAGCACGATGACCCGCCGCCGCACCCGAACACCACGCCCCCCGCAAGCCGATCTGCCGTTCGGCACCGGCCACGGCGGCGCCCGTCGAGGCGCGGGCAGAAAGCCCAAGGGCCTGCAGCCGCTGGTGGCGCACACGCGGCGCGCAGCCCTGCCCGCTCGCCATCCAGTGCACGTCACCGTGAAGTTGCGCCAAGGCCTGCCCAAGCTGCGGCAGCCCCACGAACGCGCCGCGCTGCTGGCGACATTCGCCAGGGCCAAGCAGCGCGCTGGGCGCACCGGCAAGGCGTTCCGCCTCACCCACTTCGCGATCCTGAACGACCATCTGCACCTGATCGTCGAAGCCCAAGACCGAGAGGCGCTGGCGCGCGCCGTGCAGGGGCTCCTGATCCGTGTCGCGCGCGCGCTCAACAAACTCTGGCAGCGCCACGGCAGCCTGTTCGCCGACCGCTACCACGACCGGGCCCTGACCACACCGCGCGCGGTGCGCAATGCCCTCTGCTACGTGCTCGCGAACGGCAAGAAGCACGCCGCGGAGGGCCGCGCCGTGACCGTGCCGCAGGCCATCGACGTCTACACCTCCGCGCCGTGGTTCGACGGCTTCGTCGAACCCATCACCGTGCGCGGCATCGCGGCGCTGCCACCTCCGGTGGCCGCGCCGCGCACTTGGCTGCTCACGATCGGCTGGCGCCGCCGCGGGCTGCTGTCGGCGCACGAACTGCCAGCGTCGGCGTAGACGATCCGGCCGGTCCCTTGGCTGGGCGAACACGTCCCGCCCCGCATCATGGCGCGAGACGACCGCGTGGCGCATGCCAGGCCCTCACAGCACCTCAGGTGCGCGCCGCAACACGCCCCGTGCCACGGAGCTGCCGCCAGAACAACCCGAGTCGGCGGTCGACCAGCAGCGACAGCAAGCCCCACCAGCGCCGCGCCCTCATGCCTACTGCGGCGCCGGCCACCGAGTCGGCGCCGAGCACCAAGCGCGCCAGACCCCGCCGCCAGCGCGGAAACAGCCCCGGGTGCCGGAGCGCAATCGCCGCGCGCAGCGCAGGCGCCTCGGCATCGGCCGCCGACAGCATGCTCGCGCCGTGGCGCCGGTAGCCGAACAGCTCCTCCTTCACGTGCACGAACTTCGCCCCGGCTGCGAGCGCCGCGAGCCAGAAGTCCCAGTCCTCGTAACCGAGCGGCCGCAGCCCGGTCGCATAACCACCGACCCGATCGAACAGTTCGCGGCGGTAGAGACTCGCATAGACGAGGCAATTGCCGGCGCAGAGCCGCCGCCGCGTCACCGGCAGCGTCACCAACGGCCGCTGCTCCTGCCCGAACGTCCGCCCGAGCGGCGTGGCA
>JAEUHP010000020.1 GCA_016795295.1 Planctomycetota bacterium
GAACTGAATCGGGAGACCGCGAACTCAATCGTCGGCATCCACCAACCGCCACTCCAGCACCCCGCTCGACCAACCCTCCTGCTGCTCGACCTCGAGCCGCAGCGCGGTCGTGGCGACCGGCGCGAACCGCACCTCGCACCAGCGATCCACCGCCACCGGCACCGCCGCCGCGCCCTCCAGGGCAACCGGCTGCCAGCTGTCGCCGCTGCGGTAGAGCAGCCGCGCCCCCTTCGGCAGCCGGCACGCGCCGTGGCCCGTGTCGTCGAACCAGTAGATCCGGCACCCCGCGAGCCGTTGCGGCGCCGGCCACGTGTACTGCACCCACTCGGTGCCGCCGCGATGGTCCCAGAAATGGCAGTTGTGCCGCGGCGTGTCGCCGCTGCGCTTGGGTTCCAACCCGTCGCGGATCGCCTCGGGGAAGCAGTTCGTGTTGCGGTACGAGATCTCGATCTCAGCCCCGTGTTCGGGCCCGAGCAGCCGCGGCGTGGCTGCTGCGGTGGGCAACCACACCGACATCGGCCCGGCGCTGCGGTTGTCCCAGACGGCATAGGGCACCAGTGTGACCTCCGCCGTCTGGGCCGTGGCCTCGGGCCGATACAGAGCCCCAGGCCGCCATGACGGCACGGCGAGGCTGGGCAAGGTGCCGCGCAGCACCGTGACCCCGCCAAGCCAATCCTTGCGGTGTTCGGGCGTGAACGCAGCCCCCGGCGCGGCCACCAGCGTGTCGAGTGGCACCGCCTGGTCCACCTGTTCGGCGCAATAGACGATCGGACCGCGCTGGAACGCCACCCGGCCGCGCAGCGCTTCGGCGCGCGGATCGGCGCCCAAGCGTTGCACCGGCATCGGCAGGCGCAGGTGGACGGTGTCGCCGCGTTGCCAGACCCGGCGCAGCGACGTGTAACCGGGCGCGGCGGGCGTTGGGGGCGCAGCGCCCACGGCAACGGTGGCTCCATCGCTCCAACCGGGCACGCGCAGCACCAGGGCGAACGGCTCGGCCGGCGCCGCGAGTACGCGCAGTTGGACGTCGCCGTGCCACGGATAGTCGGTGTCCACGGCGAGGGCAATGCGCCCGCGTTCCAGCGGCACCTGCACTTCGCCCTGTATGTAGAGATTCACGTAGAGCGCAGCGTCGCTGTGGGCATAGGCGTAGCCACCGACGGCGGCGAAGGTGCGCGCCAAGTTCGGCGGGCAGCAGGCGCAACCGAACCAGCCTTTGCGGTGGTGGCCGCCGCGGCTGGCGAGCGGATTCACATAGAAGAACTTCGTGCCGTCGAGTTGCACGCCGGCCGGGATCGCGTTGTAGAGCGCGCGTTCCATGGCGTCGGCGTAGGTCGGGTCGCGGGTCACCAGCAGCAGGCGGTGGGCCCACATCACCAGGGCGATCGACGCGCACGATTCCTGGTAGGCCGATTCGGTGGGCAGGTCGTAGTCGGTGGTGAAGCCTTCATTGTGCGCCGAGGGGCCGATCCCGCCGGTGACGAACTGGTTCTTGCCGACGGTGTTGCGATAGACGGTGCGCACGGCGTCGAGCAGGGCACGGTCCTGCTTCGCCGCGGCGATGTCGACGGCGCCGCACATCAGGTAGGCGGCGCGCACGGCGTGGCCTTGGCTGCGGCGCATCGCCAGGACCGGTTGGTGGTCGAGCCAGTAGCTGCCGTCGTAGCGGTCCTTCGGCGTCTGGTGTTCGGTGGCGAAATAGCCCTGGCCGCGGCTGGTGACGAAGTGCTGCGCCAGGTCGAGGTAGTTGTCGTCGTGGGTGACGCGCCATAGGGCCACCAGCGCCAGTTCGACTTCGGGATGGCCGCAGTAGCCGCGGTGCTGGCCGTCTCCGGGACCGAAGGTGCGCACCAGCAGGTCGGCGTAGCGGCAGGCGACGTCGAGCAGGGTGCGTTTGCCGGTGGCGCGGAAGTGGGCGACGGCGGCCTCGAACAGATGGCCGGCGCAGTAGAGTTCGTGGTCGTCGCGCAGGTTGTGGAAACGGGCGCCGCGGGCCTCCACGGTGTAGCTGGTGTTCAGATAGCCGTCCGGCTGCTGGGCCGCGGCGACGCGATGGATCACCGCGTCGAGGCGGCGTTCGAGGGCCGGGTTGCGCTGATCGGCGAGCGCGTAGGCCACGGCTTCGAGGGCTTTGTAGGCATCGCTGTCTTGGAAGACGAAGCCCTGGTAGCCCTGCTTCGCGCCAGCGGCGGCGCGGTCGAAGTTGGCGAGGGTGCCGGTCTGTTCGAGTTGGTCGAGCGCGTGCGCGAGGGTGACGCGGGTGTTGGTGGCGCGGCGCGGGGCGAAGAACGCATCGCGCACGACCACCTGCGGGAACGGCACCGCCGCGAGTGGCGTGGTGGGGTCCTGGCCCGGGACCTGGGTCAGCAGCAGCAGGGCGGTGAGAGCGGAGCGCAGTGCAGTCGTTCTGTGGGCCACGCACTCAGTATAGGTGGCGGTGGGTGTGGCGCCGTGCGTTGGCTGCGCCCGTTTGGGGGCTGTGGCCGCCGGCTCACTGCACGAGGCTTGCGATCGGCGGCGTCGCCTGCACCTGTCCCTGCACGTCGACGCCGTAGACCTGGAAGAACAGGCGCACATCGCGCACCCAGGGCAGGTTGGGAATGGCGATGGGGAACAGCGCGTTGCCGGTCGCGTCCAGCACGCCCGCGTCGAGCAGGTGCAGCGTGCTGTCGAGCCAGGCCGGGGCGGCGAGCGCTGGATGGCTCACGACTTCGGCGCGCAGGCCGAAGTAGGCGAACACCGGCATGCCCACCGGGCCGCGCGGGCCGAGGGCCGCATTGGTGCCGCGGGCGAGCCCGTTCCCCAGCGGCCAGATGCCGAGCAAGGGTGCGGTGCCGGAGTACGGTCCCAGCACGGCAGACCCGGGCGGTGTGCCGCTGCCGCCGGACACGTTGGTGCGCGTCGCGAGCACCGGCGTGGTGGTCTGGTTGTGCACCCCGACCCCGCTGGCGGACACCTGCGAGGTGCCGCCCTGGACGTCGCAGTCGCTGAGCCAGGCATGGCCCGCGAGCACCAAGAGCCCGTCGCTCGCCGGATGCGCGGGCAGCACCGCGCCGCCGCCGCGCAGGCGGCACTGGGCGAGTTGCACGCTGCCGCCATCGACGACGAGGCCGTGGCCGCCTTGCGCGACCCAGCTCAGGCTGCCATCGAACGTGCTGTTCACCGCCGCCAGGTGGCCGCGCACCAGGGCGCCGTGCTGACGGCCGAGGGATGCGGTGGCGAAGCTCTGCACCAGCACGGCTTGGCCCGCCGTGTCGACCTCGAGGGCCGCGGTCGGGCCGTCGAAGCGGCAGCGTTCGAACGCCGCGCTGCCGCGCAGCACTTGGGCGCCGCTGTAAAGCTGGATCTGGAACGCGTAGGCCTGTTGTCCCGCGGGCACGTCGAAGGTCACCGGGCTGCCGAGGGCAACCGAGACGGCCGTGCCGGTGCCACGGATGGTCACGCCCTGGGTCACGGCGAACGGCTGGTAGTTGCCGTTCGCGACCTCGATCACGTCGCCGGGTTGGGCCACGGCCAGCGCCTGATGGATCTGGCGGAACATACCCGGCACGGTCCAAACCGTCTGAGCGGGGGCAACCGCGGACAGGAAGGGGAGCAGGAGCCAGCGCATGGCGACAGCATAGCGCGCTGGCGGATGGGGTGGGGGGGGCGGAGGCTGCTGAGCGCTGCGCCCCTGCGGTGGCTAGGCAGCGCGGGACGCCCGAGGGCTGGAGGCGAGCCAGGTGCTGGAGCACTGCCGTGCGTTCCGCGGCCTGCAGTGCCGCTTCGAGCCGACGGAGACTGGCATTGAGCCGACGTCGCAATTCTGTCCCGTCCGGCTGCCGCTGGGCGAAGTGGCGCCAACATCTAAGATGTACCCACTCGCCATGCGCACCACTCGATTCGCCCTGCCACTCCTGCTCGCCCTGCCATCCATCGCCCAGACGATTGCCTGGGGCCCCGTGCAGCCAACCCTCGGCCCGACCGACGTCGACCTGACCGGTACCCTGGTCGTGGCTCGCAACCTGCACGCCGCGGGCGGCACGGTGTCGCCCACCGTGAACGGCGTGCTGTTCACCGGCGCCTTCGCCCCGAGTGGTTGGACCAATGCTTCGACCAATGCCCTGTTCGCCTCGACCACCGGCGACGCCGGTTATGACCAACTGCTGAGCGCCGCCCGGGCCACCAGCTTCGGCGCCGCGGCCAATCCCACCGGCTGGGGTGCGATCCGCATCGACAACCTGGTCACCCTGACCGTCGGCCGCAACTACCTGATCCAATGCTGGTTCACCGACCAGCGTCTGGGCACCGCCACCAACACGCTGTACGACCGCGTCATGACCCTGAGTTCGGCGGTGGGGGCGGCTACCCTGTCGGGCGGCGAAGTGCAAAACCTCGGCACCCTGGTGCAGGGCCCGCTGTCCGGGCCGCTCGAGGCCGACCCGGACGACAGCCCAGCGATCGGCCCGACGGACGTGCTGTTCGGCTCGCACTGCACCGGCACGTTCACCAGGGTCAACGGCACCGACCCGATCTGGCTGTTGGTGCGCGGTACCCATCCGGACTCGATCCAGGTGCTGCGGCCGCACCTGACCGCGTTGCAGATCCGCGAACTGCCCGCCGGTTCGGTCTATGCCACGGCGTCGCCGTTCGGCGTGGGCTGCACGGCGGCCGCGCCGCTGATGCTCGCCACCGGGCAGCGGCCGCTGGTGAACTCGCTGTTCTCGGCCACCACCGGCAACATCACGCCGACGACGCCGTTCGGCGCCGTGACCTTGGGGCTCAACGTGGCCGTCCCGCCCGTCGACTTGACCAACCTGGGCATGACCGGGTGTTTCCAGTACGGCGATGTCCTGACCTCCCTGCTCTACCTGCCGCTGGGCCAGAATTCGGCGGTCACCACGATCGTGGTGCCCAACCTGGTCGGGCTGCCGCTGGTGCTGCAGTCGTTCAACTACGACCCGGCGGCGGCGCTGACCCCGCTCGGCGCGGTGTCGTCGAACGCGCTGCGCGTGGTCTGCGGCGATCTGTAGGCAATGGCCGGTGGCGCGCCGCGCGCCGCCCCGCTCAGGCAGCCGGCCGGTTCGGGTCCTTGCCGACGAACCACAAGAAGCCCGCCAGCACCAACGTGCTGGCGACCAGCGCCAGTGGCCACCATTGTGGCCCGAACAGCACCATCGGCAGGTAGCCGAACAGGGCCGATGTGACCATCACCAACAGTGCATAGGGCATTTGCGTCGCCACGTGCGCCAGGTGGTCGCAGCGCGAGCCGAGCGAACTCAGCACCGTGGTGTCGCTGATCGGCGAACAATGGTCGCCGAAGATCGAGCCTTCGAGCACCGCGCCGATGGTGAGCACCATCAGCAAGGGCCCGCCGCTCGCGGCGCTGCCGCCGAACGCCGCGTCGCTGCCGATCTGGTGCGCCAAGACCACCACGTTCGGCAGCAGGATCGCCATGGTGCCGTAGGACGTGCCGGTGGCGAACGCGATCAGCGCCGAAGTGAAGAACAGCACGAGCGGCAGCACCTGGGCGCTCATCAGGTCCCGGCAGGCACCGGTCAGGAAGAAGCTGGTGCCGAGGTCCTTGCACACCTTGCCCAACGACCAGGCGAGCAGCAGGATCAGCAGCGCGAAGCCGAGGGCCCGCAGAGACTGCAGCGCGCAGCGCAGCACTTCGCCCAACGACATGAGCCGCTGGCCCAGCGCCAAGGCCGCAGCGACCACCAGAGCCCCTGCGGAGGCGAGCAGCAGTGCCCATTCGCTCTTGGCGTTGGCCAACAGCCAGCGGATCTCTCCGGCGAAGCCCTGCACGTCGGCCGGCTTCGGCGCGTCGGTGCTGGCGCCCTGGTAGAACATGATGCCGATGGTGCCGAGCACCAGCACCAGCAGCGGGAGCAGTGCGTTCCAGCCGCGCAGCGGGGTCTCGGGTTTCGGCTGGGTGCTGGCCATGCTGTGGCTGACCATCGGCCGGGCATCGTCGGCGATCGGTTTGCCTTCGAGCCGCGCCCGCCGTTCGGCGGCCAGCATCGGCCCGAAGTCGCGGCGCATCAGGATCACCAGCAGCACCATGACCAGGGTCAGGATGCAGTAGAAGCGGTAGGGCACCGTTTCGACGAACACCGCGAACGCGTCGCTGGCCAGGTACGGGGTGCCGTCGGCTTTGGTGACCATCGTCAGCGGCGCGCGGTACTGCGACACTTCGTAGGCGATCCAGGTGGAGAAGATCGACAGCCCGGCGATCGGTGCGGCGGTCGAGTCGACGATGTAGGCGAGTTTCTCGCGGGCCACCCGGGCGCGGTCGGTGACCGGCTGCATGGTGGTGCCGGCGATGATGCAGTTGCTGTAGTCGTCGAAGAAGATCGCCAGTCCGATCAGGTAGCTGCACAACTGGCTCGACACCGGGCCCTTGGCGTAGCGGCGGATCCAGTCGACCATGCCCTGGATGCCACCGCTGCGCGTCATCACGCCGATCGCCATGAACAGGCAGACCACGAAGCCGGAGACGCGCAGATTGAAGTCGTCCCACAGCACGCGGTCCCACAGCGTGCCCACGGCGAAGTGGCGCAGGCCGTCGACGGCGGCGCCGAACACGCCGAGTTCGCTGGCGGCCGGGCCGAGCGTGGCGACGTAGGCGATGGCGCCGGCGATGCCGCCGGTGACCAGGGCTGGCAGCACGCGCTGGGTCAGCACGGCGATCAGGATCGCCAAGAACGCGGGCAGCAGCGACAGCCGCGAGTAGAACACCGCCTGGTGTTCGAGTGGCTGGCCCGCAGGGTCGGGCGGCAGCTGGGCCTTGGCACCCGTGTCGCCGACCCAGACCACCATCGGCAGCGGAGGCGCGCGTTCGTCCAGGCGTAGCGGTGGGCGGATCTCGGGACCGCTGTCGCCGTAGCGGAACGGGGTGGCGGCGGCATTGCGCGCGGCGACCCACTCACGCGCGCAGGCTTCGTACTGGGCCGCGGCGCGAGCTCGTTCGGTTGGGTCGACGATCGGTGGGCTGGTGCGCAGGTCGACGCTGAGGGGCGGCAAGGTGCCCTCGCGCACGAACGCGGCCAACGGCGAGGCGGTTTCGTCGAGCAGCCATTCCCGCACCTGCAGCTGCGTCAGGTAGGGGCGGCCGTTCGGGCTGTCCAGGGGCGAGGGGATCGCCACGTAGAGCAGCACGAACAGGGCGGCGGTCAGCCAGCGCAGTTTGCCGGTCATGGCGCGGCAGGCTAACCGCCGCCGGCCCAGGTGCAGAGGCGCAGTCGGGGGAATCCATGGGGGGCCGAAGCGCGATTTGGTGGGCGGGGGAAGCTGCGTTATGGTCCGCGCTGCGGCCTGCGGGCTGCAGCCACTCTTCTCGGAGCCATGCCATGAACCCGACTCTGCGTTGGACCTTGTTCGCCTCCTCGTCGCTGCTCGCCGGTTGCGCCACGGGCCTGCCGGATGCGACCCGTACGCTGGCCCTGCCTTTGCCGAGCACGGGCGCAGTGCCGGCGGCGTCGGCGGGTGCTGGTGCCCCAGCGGCTGCCCCTGCCGCCGACGATGCCATTCCGAATGGCTTGGTCGCCGCGCGGTTGGCCGTCGGTCGTACCAGGGTGGCTGCCGAGGATGGCACCCGCGGCAACGCCAACGCTTCCATGCTGGGCCTGGACTTCGAGGCCACCGGGCGGACCTTCGGCGGTGGTGTGTCGTTCGAAGTGTTGGCCAGCGACGACGACCTCTACGAGCAAGGCAGCGCCGTCGATTCGAGCACGGCTGGGATCGACCTGTTCCCGCACTTCACGATCCGCCCGAACGGCAAGCGCTTTCGCCTGCCGATCCGCTTGGGCCCAGTGGTGCAGTGGAGCGCGGTCAACGTCGACGACGGCACCGACGACGACACGGTGCACTGGTACGGAGCGGGTGCTCGTGTCGAGCTGGAGCCCGAGTTCGACCTGATTCCGCGCGGTGGCGGCCAGAGCCTGTCGATCTATGGACGCGGTCGGCTCGGCGGTGCGTTCGGCCAGGTCAGCGCCGACACGGCCACCGACGACCGCGATTACGACACCACCTCGTCGCATTGGGGTGTCGAGGGCGGGCTGCGTTGGGAGATCGGCAAGCTGATGGTCGCCGGCGGCTACCAATACACCCACACGACCTACGGCGAGACCGACGCCACCGACGGGTTCGTGTTCCCCGAGACGCGGTTCCGGTTCTCGGGGGTGTTCTTGTCGGTCGGCTTCCGCTGGTGAGCTGGCTGCTGGGGAATCGGGGCATGCGCAGCGGGGCGGCGGGCGGCGCCGGCTGACACCAGCCCGCCGCGCGTCACTTCACCAGCCGCTTCTGCACTTCGGGTTCGAGTGCTTTCAGCCCGGCGGCCTTGCCGAACTGCAGCGCCTCGTCGGCCGACTTGCCGTCGACGAAGAACGCCTTCAGCGCGAGCAAGGCGCCGACGCGGTTGCTGCTGCCACAGGCCACCACGGCGGGCCCTGCGCCGGTGAGGGCCTGCGCCAGGGCGCGTGCCTGGTCGGCCGTCAGGTCGTCGGCGCCGGCGACCGGCAGGCGCACGAATTCGACGCCCAGCGCCTTGGCCTTCTCGGCTTCGAAGCCGGTGCCGGCTTCGCCGTCGGGCCGCAGGCACACGTAGCGCTTCACGCCGAGCTTGGCGAGTGCTTCGAACTGCGCTTCGGTCGGCTGGCCGGCCGTGATCAAGCCGGGCGTCGGCACCGCGAGGTTCTTGATCTGCAGGGCGGCGAGTTGGTCGGCCGTCGGGGCGGTGGCCGGTGACGGGGCCACACCCTGCGGCTGGCCAGCCGCTGCGGTCGGTGGCGTGGCCGCCGGAGAGGGCGTCGGCGGGGCTGCCCCGTCTCGGCAGCTCGAGCCCAGGACGGCGAGGGAGAGCAGGGTCGCGGCAACGATGCGCATGCCGCGACCGTAGCTCCAAGGGGCGGGCACCAACAGGGGGTGCCGGCGTTCCTGCCGGTGCTCAGCGCACCGACGGCGCGGTCACTTCTTGTCGCCGGCCTTCACGTCCTGGCCCTTCGCCGCGCCGTCCTTGGCCTCGCCTTCCTTGGCGGGGGCGTCCTTCGCCGGTTCGGCCTTCTGCGCGGCCGCCTCGGTGACACGCTTCACGGTGGTGCGGTTGGTCATGTCGATCGCCATGTCGCCGCCCATCGGGCTCGGCGCGGTGATCGACATGCTCATGGTGCTGGCCGATTCGACCACGAAGCCGTCGGTGCGCGAGTACTTCGCCGAGCCGGTGATCTTGCCGTTCTTCATCTCCATCTTGCTCATCATCTCGCGCGCCATCGCGCTCTCTTCGGACTCGTCGCCAGCGGCCTTGCCCGGTTCGGTGCCGGCCGGCTTCTCGACCGTGCCGGCGACGGTGACTTCGAACGCCTCCGCACTGGCCTTGGCCAGCGTCGACTTGAGCTTCTGCACGACCTGCATGTTGCGGCCGGCCTTGTCCTTCTCGCTGGTCTCCCAAGCGCCGCCCACGGCCACAGCCTGCTCCGGCCGTTCGCCGAACAGGCTCTCGGCCAAGCGCCGCACATTGCCCTCGTTGAGCTGGCCGCCCAGCATCTGGCTGCCCATGCGGCCGGCCTTCTTGCGCGCCGCGTCGAGCACCTTCTCGACGCCGTCCATCGACACCACTTCGCCGCGGGCATCGATCTTGACCACGAACGTGTTGCCGGCCAGCGAGGCCATGGCCGCGCCGATCGCATCGAGGTTGGGCATGCCGAAGTCGTCCGCGCCGCCGTCGCCGGCCTCGGGGGCCGGGTTCAGCGAGTCGAACTCGACGTCGCCCATCATCGGCAGGGTCATCGAGCCCTGGATGCGTGCCACCTTCATCTCGACCGTCGCCACGCCCTTGGCGTCGACGTCGACCACGGTCGCCTGGATGGTGGTGGTGGTGGCGTTGCCCATGTCCATCTGCTGGCCGCCCATGTCGATGGCCTGCTCCATCTTGGTTTCCTGCTGCAGCCACACCGATGCCCCCTTCTTGGTGGCGACGCGCAGGTCGTGGTCTTGCGCGCACAGCGGGGCGGCGGCGGCGAGCAGCAACAGGGACGGGAAGTGGCGGAGGGTCGTCTTCATGATTCTGGGGTAGTGGCCGAAAACCCCCACAATACGTCACGGCTGCCCCAGAACGAATGGGGGAAAGGCTCGGTGCGGCAACCGGCCCCCCCCCTGCGCACGGTCACCCGTCGAACCGCAAACCCAGGCCGCGGACCGTCAGCAGGTGCCGGGGGGCCGTTGGGTCGGGTTCGAACAGTTTGCGCAGCCGCAACACCACGTTGTCCAAGGTGCGCACGGTCAGGGCCGCCTGGCTGCCGAACAGGTGTTCCACCACGATCTTGCGTGACACCACGGTGCCGCGGTGGGCGGCCAGCAACTTGAGCAGTTTGGTCTCGGTGGCGGTCAGTTCCACGTCCTCCCCGGTCCGGGTGCGGGCGCGCATGGTGCGGAAATCCACCCGGTTGCCGCCGAAATCCAGCAGGTCGGTGCCGGGGCCTGGCGGCGCACTGCGGCGCAGCAGGTTGTCGACCCGCAGCAGCAGTTCGCGCAGGTTGAAGGGTTTGGGCAGGTAGTCGTCGGCCTGCAACTCGAGGCCGCGGATGCGATCGCGGTCGGCACTGCGGGCGCTGAGGATCAGCACCGGCGTGTGGTCGCCGCGGCCGCGCAGTTGCCGCAGCACCTCGAAGCCGTCGCAGCCCGGCAGCATCACGTCGAGGATCAGCAGATCGATGCCGCCCCGCGCCATGCGTTCGAGCGCTTGCGGTCCGGTCAGCACGTGTTCGGCGTGGTAGGACTCCAGCGCGAGATTGTCGCACAGCATCTCGCCGAGGGCGGGTTCGTCTTCGGCGACCAGGATCCAGCGGCTCATTTCGGGGCTCCTTTGCGCGGCAGGCGCACGCGGAACTCGGCGCCGCGCCCGCGGCCGTCGCTGTGCGCGGTCACGCTGCCGCCGTGCGCCAGCACCAGTTCGCGCACCAGATGCAGGCCGAGGCCAGTGCCGCCGCTGCTCGGATCGCTGCCGCGCCAGAACGGGCGGAACGCACCCTGCAGCTCCGCGGTGTCCAGGCCGCGGCCCTGGTCGTGCACGGTGATCCGCGCAAACTCGCCGTCCTCGGCCAGGGTCACGGTGACTTGCGTGCCGGCGGCGGAGAACTTGACCGCGTTGTCGAGCAGGTTGCGCAGCACCAGCTGCACGGCCCGCGGGTCGCGGGGCAGATCCAGCCGTTCGGGCAACCGCGCCGACAGCACCACGCCGGTGGCCTGGGCGCGCGGCTGCACCGCGGCCATGGCCGTGCGCACGTCGGCGACCAAGTCGCCGACCTCGCGGTGGAACTGGGCGGCGGTGGTGCGCAGCCCGGCGGCGACCAGCACGTTGGTCAGACCGCGTTCGAGCCGTTCGGCTTCGCCGAGGCCGTTCGCCAGGTAGCGCATTTGTTTGTCGGCCGGAATCCGGCCGTCGCGCAACGACTCGAGCAACAGCACGAGGGTCGCCAGCGGCGTCTTGAGTTCGTGCGTCGCCGCGGCTAGGAACCGGTCCTGGGCCTGCTGCAATGCCTGCTCGCGGCGTTCGCTGCGCAGATACAGCCAGCCGGCCAGCAGCAGGATCGCGGCAAAGGTCGCGCCTTCGCTGGCGAACATCACCACGCGGCGGTCGGCGAGTTCGGTCAGTTGCGCCGCGGCCGGCGCGCCGAGCGCGCGCGCCACGGCGTCGGCGTCGCCGCGCAACAGATGCGTGCCGGCCGCCGCCAGGTCGCGGCTGGCGGCGACCTGGAACGTGGTCCACCAGGCGACCAGCAGCAGCGCCAGGACCAGCGTCAGCAGATACAGCAGAAAACTCGACGAACGCAGCACGGGCTCACAGCGTACGCAACCGCATCGCACAACCGAAGGCCCGAACCTCGGTCGCCACCGGTGCCAGGGCGCTGTCGCCGTTGCCGACCAAGTAGGTGCCACGGCCAAGCGGTTGGAAACTGCCGAGCGTGACCGCCGCGGCGTTGCTGACGGCGACCCCGAACGCGCTGGCCGACGGCGCCAGGGTCGCGAGCTGCGAGTAGATCTGCACCCCGGCGAACGCCGGGTTGGCCGGCACGGCCATGGCGCTGCCGGGCTGGTTGGCGGACAGGAACCCCGCGGCATCGGCGGTGGCGACGCCGTAGTAGTCGATGCTGGTCAGGATCGAACAGGTGCTGCCCGGAATGGGGAACGGCAGCGCGCCGAAGCCGCTGTGGGAGTTCGACAGGCCGAACACCGTGAACACCGGCGCGAACGCGCCGAGGTTCTGGCCGGACAGGAAGTAAGCCGCACCCGGGGCGCGCGTGCCGCTGACCGACAGACTCGCCGCGGGCCGGCCCGGGGCCACGGGGCAGCCCTGGCCGTAGAGCTGCAGGTTGCCGTCGACCACACCACCGCTGGTCGGTGCCCCGTCGAGGATCGCGTGGGAGTAGCCGAAGTTGGCGATGTTGTTGCCCTCCATGCGCACGTCGACCACCAGCCAACCGCCGGCGGGGATGTCGATGGCCGCGGGGGCCTGGAACGGGAAGGCCAGGCTGCCGTTCGGCCCACCCCACGGGTGCGGGAACGCCGAACCCGGATCCGGCATGAACGTCCACGGCCCGTCGAACACCGGCTGCAGCGGCTGGCTGAGGTTGTCGGCGAAGCGCGGGCCGGGCATCGGGTTGGTGGTGGTGCCGATGTCGATGCGCAGCCGCTGGATCTGGAACGGCCCCGGGTAGCCCACTTGCGGGATCGGGCCGTCATAACGCCATTCGAGCTGGTCGGCCTGGAACTGGGCCATGCCGACTTCGGCCGCCGTGTAGAAGAACTGCACTCGGCAGTTGACCTGCATCAGCGGCAGCAGCGTGTAGTTCGGCAGTTCGCTGGCCGGATTCGCGGTGGCCGGCAGGCTGAGGAAACTCTGGGCGGGAACGGCCGCGCCGAGGGCGGCGAGGCACAGGACGACGGGGAAGTGGGTCATGGTCGGTGGGCTGCGGCAGCGGCCGCAGCAGTTCGATGGCCGGCGTTGTAGGACCAGGCCAGGGGCTGTGTGTCACCGCACCGTCATTGCCGTCTACGCTCTTGGTCCCACGATCGAAGCGTGCGGTGGGTTAGCCTTTGGGCCCATGCGGCAGCTTCGGTTCGTGCAGTTCGCCCTCGGGTGTTGGTGCGGGGCCGCGCTGGCCCACGCACAGGATGCGGCGGCGGTCGGCGCGGCGTTCACGGCGGAGCACTGCGTCGGCTGCCACGATCGCGACACGCAGAAGGGCGGGCTCGACCTCACCGCACCACCGGCGACCGAGGCCGCACGGCTGTGGCGCCTGCACCGCTTGCGCCTGCGCGTGGCCGCGGCCGAGATGCCGCCGCCGGGTGAGACGCCGCCGTCGGCCGCGGCGCGCGGCCAGTTCGCGGCCGAGGTGGCCGCCGAACTGGCTGCGGCGGTGCCGCGCCTGCCGAGTGATCCGGGCCGCGTCACGGTGCGGCGGTTGTCGCGCACCCAATGGGCGAACTGTGTGCGCGACCTGTGCGGGGTGGTGGCCGACACGGCCCAGTTTCCCGCGGACGACCTCGGCTACGGGTTCGACACGGTGGGTGATGCGCTCAGCTTCTCCACGCTGCACCTCGAGAAGTACCTGGCCGCCGCCGGGGCGGTCGCCGCGGAGGTGTTCCCCGACGAGCATCCGACGCGGCCCGCGGCGCGGCGCTGCGAAGCCGAAGCGATGGCGGTGGTCGCCGGCCCTGGCGCGCATCAGGACGGCGAAGTGGCGGTGCTCTACACCAACGCGACGCTCGAACAGACGGTGGACCTGCCGCGCGAGGGCCGTTACCGCCTGCGGGTGTGTGCCGCGTCGACGCCGGCCGGGGACCAGCCGGCCAAGCTCGCGCTGCGCGTCGACGATGCCGCGCCGCACGAGTTCGAGGTGCCCGAGCGCGCTCCGCAGGTGTTCGAGCACGTGTTGGCGCTGCCGCGCGGCCGGCACCGCATCGCGCTCGCCTTCACCAACGACCACTACGACCCCAAGCACCCCGACCCGAGCCGGCGTGATCGCAACCTGAGCCTCGACTGGCTCGAAGTGGTCGGGCCGCTCGACCCACGGGTGCTGCCGGAGGCCCAGCGCTGGCTGCACGAAGCCGTGGGCCAGCGCGGCGACGAGGCGGCGCGGCTCCGCGGGTTCGTGACCGAGGCGCTCGGCCGGCTGTGGCGGAGGCCGGCGAGCCGCGAGGAAGTGGTGCGGTTGCAGCAACTGGGCGGTGCCGTGCTGCGGGGTGGCGGGTCGCTGGCGCTGGCGCTGCAGCGCGTTTTGCAGGCGGCACTCGCGTCACCGCACTTCCTGTTTCGGCTCGAGCCAGGAGCCACCGGTGCGGTGCCCGGCAGCAAGCCGGGCGCGGTGGTGCCGCTGCCACCGGTACAGCTCGCCTCGCGCCTGTCGTTCTTCTTGTGGGCCAGCGCGCCAGACGAAGAACTGCTCGAACTCGGCCGGCGCGGGCGCCTCGGCGACCCCGCGGTCCTGGCGGCGCAGGTCGCCCGGATGCTGCTCGATCCGCGCGCCGAGGCTCTGGCCACCGACTTCGCCGCGCAGTGGTTCGAACTGAAGCTGCTGTGGGAGCGCACGCCCGATCCAGCGCGGTTTCCCGGCTTCGACGACGCCCTGCGCGCCTCGCTGCGCCGCGAGACCGAACTGTTGTTCCTGTGCGTGCTGCGCGACGGACTCGACGTGCGCACCCTGCTCACTGCCGACTTCACGCACGTCGATGCGCGCCTGGCCCAGCACTACGGCTGGCCCGAGCCCGCGGCCGGCGGGTGGCAGCGGGTGCCGCTGCCGGCCGAGCAGCGCGAACGCGGCGGCGTGCTCGGCCACGGCAGCATCCTGGCGATCACGTCGAACCCCACACGCACTTCGCCGGTGAAGCGCGGCCGCTGGATCCTGGACAACCTGCTCGGCCAGCCGCCGCCGCCGCCGCCGCCGGGCAACGACACCTTGGTCGGCGAACGCACCATCGACAGCAGCCGGTCGCTGCGCGAGCAGCTGGCGCAGCACCGCGAGGCCAAGGCGTGTGCCGTCTGCCACCAGCGCATGGATGCGCTCGGTTTCGCGCTCGAACGCTACGACGTGCTCGGCCGCCACCGCGCCACGGATGCCGCTGGGCCGATCGACTGCTCCGGCGAACTGCCGGACGGCCGGCCGCTGGTCGGACTGGCCGGCGTGGTCGCCGTGCTGCGCGACGATCCGCAGTTCGTGCACTTGGTCGCGCGCAAGTTGTTCACCTATGCGCTCGGTCGCGAGCCGCGGCCGGTCGACCAGCTGCGGCTGTTGCTCGCCGTCGACGCCTTGCTCGGGCGCGGCCCGGTGACGCTCGCCGACCTGATCCTGGTGGTGGTGCAGAGCGAAGCGTTTCGCTGCCGCACGGTGGCCGGCCGCGGCTGAGGGCGGTCGCGCGGCGCGTCAGCGCGCGGCTTTGGCGAGGGCCACCAGGGCCCGCCGCAACGGGCGATGCCGGTCGAGAGCTGGCACGTAGTCGCTCTCGCGGCGGCCGCCCTTGGCTCGCGCCACCTCGGCCGCCGCCCGGCGGTCCGCGGGCGACCAGCGCTCGAGGCCGGGCAGGGCCAGCAAGAGCGGCGCCCAACGCACGAACGCGAGCCGTTCGCCTTCGTCCCACTTCTGCCAGTCGCGGACCCCACAGCGTGACGCGGCGGCTGCGGCGCAGGCGGCTTCGGCCGCGCTGCGGTCGGCACCGAAGCGCTGGGCGAGCAGGTCGGTGACCGCGAGGCCGATCTGGGCCAGCGGGAACACGCCGATCACGTCGTCGCGCGGTTCGCCGAGCGACCAGTAGACGTTGTGCGCGGCCAGGGCCGCGAGCACGCGCTTCGACGAGCGGTGGGTCGGCGAGCGCCGCAGCTGCGCCACTTCGGCCCGGTGCAGGCGCTGCTGCTCCGGGTCGCGCGCGGCGAAGCCGAGTTTGGCGTAGAACCAGTACGCGCCCGACGCGAGGCCTTCGTCGTTGCCGTCGCCGCCGAGCTGGTAGGGATAGACGGTGAACGTGTCGCTGCCGAACAGTTGCCGGGTCAGCGCCAGCACCCGGCCGTAGACGTGGCCCGCTTCGCCGCCGCGCCACGGCTCGAACACGTTGTAGGCGACTTCCGAACTGCCGAACAGGGCACTGACCAGCACGTAGCCGATCGGCACGCCGTTCTTCAAGGTCAGGAACGCGTAGACGGACTCGAGCAGCAGGCGCCGCTCGGGCTGCATGCCGAACACCGCGAACTCGAGGCCGTCTCCGGCGTCGAACAGACGCACGTCGCGCGGGTCGGCGTAGGCGAAGGCGTCGAGGTCGCGGTGGCGCAGCACCATGGCTTCGCGTGCCAAGGTCACCAGTTGCTCGGCGAGAGCCGCGTCGACCGGCTGTTCGGCGGCGGTGTAACGCACGGCTTGCCGCAGGTCGGGCCGTGCGCGGCGCAGCGGCGCGGTGACGAAGTGCACCGGCCGGCCGGGCAGCACCGCGCGCGAGCGCGACGGGACGCCCGGCACCGGCCGCAGCACGAAGTCGAGTTCCAGTTCCTCGAAGAACGTCTCGCGCATGGCGTCGCTGCCCGGCAATGCGGCGGCCCCGCGGATCAGGAAGTCCGCGTCGCTGTGGTCGCCGGCGAGGCGCCGCACCCAGTCGGCCGCCGACCAGTCGAGTTCGTCGAGCGCAGGCGTCTCGGCCCAGTGGGCGAACAGCGGCAGACGCTGCAGCAGCAGCGCTTCGTTGCGGTAGTCGCGCCAGTCGACCGCGAGAGCGCCCGGGAAGCGGCGGCAGAGCCAGCGCGCGGTGTCGGCGTAGAACGAGTAGTGCAGAGCCGTGCCGGCGATGCCGGTGTCGGCGAGGCGCCGTTGGTGGCGCACCAGGTCCGGCCGCAGGTCGAAGCGGTCGAGCATGACCACCACCTTGTCGAGCAGGGCCTGGTCGTCCGGGTAGGCGCGCAGGAAACACAGCGCCTCGTGCAGGCGTTGCACCGCTTCGGCGGTGGGCAACTTGCGGTCTTCGAGCGCGTGCAGCAGCGCGAACTTGCGGTCTGCGTGGCCGCTGCCGAACTGCGGCAGCAGGCGTTCGAGTTCGGCGAGCAGGCGCAGAGCGGTGGGCATGGTTCGACCTCCGACGCGACACTAGTGCCGGGTCGACCCCGTTGCCATGGGCCGAGTGGCCCGCGGCTGCTGGCGGGCTGCGGCGGGCGATGCCGCGCTGCGCCGATCAGCCGAGGCCGAGCAGCAATTGGGGCCAGCAACCGAACAGCAGGGTGGCCGCCACCAGCAGGGTGGCCACGGCGAGCAGGCCGCGCGGCGGCGGTTCGCTCGCGCCGACCCCTGGCCGCAGGTGCCCGGCGAACACCCCGAGGTGGAGGCGGTAGAAGCCGACGGCGTTGAGTGCGGCCGCCAGCACCATGGCGGTTGCATGCCACGCCGAGTGCTGCACCAGGGCGTGGAACAGCAGATCCTCGGCGAAGAACACGATGCCCCCGGGCAGGCCGGCGAACAGGAAACCCGCCACCACGAACAGCCGGCACGAGCGCGGTTCGACGCTGGCCAGGCCGTGGTCGGGTCGCAACCGGTCCAGCGCGTGACGGCGACTCAGGTCGGCGAGCAGCATGCCGAGCACGGCCCCGCCCAGGTTGGTGCCGGCCAGCATCAAGTATTCGGCGGCGAAGCCGTGGTCGCTGGCGAGTGCGCCGGCGACCAGCATCGCCGCTTGCGAACCGATCAGTTCGTGGAGCACCGCCAGCGGGGTGAAGCGCACCAGGCCGAAGCTGGTGCGCAGCAGCGCCGTGGCCAGGAAGCAGGTGGTGAGCAGATGGTGCTGTTCGCGGCTCAAGGTCACCGTCTGTGGATCGAGCACGTGCACGGCGAGCGCCAGGCCCGGCTGCGCCAGCACCAGCAGCAGGAACCGGTCGGTCGGCAGGCGGTCGCGCAGCGCGGCCAGCCACAGGTGGGCAGGGAAGGCGCCGCCGACCACGAACAGCGCGACCACGCCAGCTGCCACCGAGTGCGGCCAGAGACCGTGCGCCGCCGCGGCGGCGACCGGCAACCAAGGCAGTGCGAGTGCCAGGCGCGAGAACCGTCCGCGTGCGGTGCGGGCCGGCAGCAGTGGCGCCAGCAACACGGCCAGCAGGCCGGCGACGAACCAGGGGTGGGCCCGGCAGGTCCACATGGTGAGGGCCCCGCCGAGGGCCAGGGCGCGGGCCAACCAGGCGAACGGAGCGCGGGACGCGTTCATGCCGAGCCTCCGTCGCGAGGCGACCGGCGCAGCAACCAGCGTTCGGCGCGCACCAGAGCGGTGGCGACGCCGAGCACCGGAGCGGCGAGCCAGTGCCACTGCAGCCCGTCGATCCAGAACATGCGCACCGCGGCCAGGTACAGCCGCCGCTGCAGCCGTTCGGGCAGCAGGTGCTCGACGAACAGCTTGCGCCGCAGCAGCAGGCCGCCGGCGTAGACCGGGTTGTCCTGGAAGTCCTGGATCAGCGAGGACGAGCGCAGGAACTGCCAGGTGCGCAGGCCGGCGTGGGCGAACAGGTGCACGGCGACCAGGACCTGCCAGCCAGCGGCGAGTTCGCAGTACATGATGCCGATCTGCGCCATGGTCGCGTAGGCGAGCGCGGTCTTGGCATCGGCGCGGGTGCGGCCGACCAGGGTGGCGAACCCCGCCGTCGCGAAGCCGATGCCGGCCATGGTCCAGCGCACCGCCGGTTCGTGCAGCCACAGGTCGCTGGTGCGCAGCAGCAGGAACGGTCCGAGGTGCACCGACAGCGCGCCGTAGAAGATCGCACTCGACGCCGCCGGCCCTTCCATCGCCCGGTGCAACCAGGGCGACATCGGCAACTGCGCCGACTTCGCCAGGCTGCCGCCGAGCAGCGCCATGCCGATCAGCACCGCGTGAGGGGTCGCGAGGTCGGCTTCGTAGTGGCGGAACCGGTGGTCGCGGAAGGTGTGGTGGATCAGTACCGCGGCCACCAGGATCAGGAAGTCGCCGAGGCGGTAGTAGACCAGGGCCCGCAGGCTGTTCTGGGCGGCGCGCACCTGGCGGTGGAAGAAGCCGATCAGCAGCACCGACGCCACGCCGACCAGTTCCCAGGCCACGAACAGCGTCTCCAGGTTGCCGGCGAGGCACAACAGCCACAGCGCACTGGCCAACAGCGAGACCAGGAACCAGTAGCGGTCGGCACCCGGTTCGCGGTGGAACGACGGCAGCGAGAAGCGCACCACCACCGGGTAGACGAGGCCGACCAGCAGCAGGTAGAGCACGCTGAGCCGGTCGACCAGGAGCCGCGGTTGCCAGTGTTCCTCGCGCAGGTGCAGCCAAGTCGGCAAGCTGTGTTCCCACGCCGCTTCGGGATGGCCGAGGAACGCCGCCAACACGGCCCACGACGCGAGGCACACCAGCGCCGAGTGCCAGACCGCCAGGCGCGCCCGCGTGGCGGTGCCGGGCTTCGCCCACGTGAGCAGCAGCAGGCCTTGCAGGGCGGGTCCGGCGGCGATCGCCAACAGCAGTGGCACCACCCAGGTGTCCAGGTCGATCACCATGACGCCTCCAGCACTTCGTCGTGGGTGGGGTCGAGGACCGGCGCCACGGCGCCCGGGGCGAGCGGCGCCGCTTCGGGCCACGCCTGCCGCCACGGCACGAACGCCGCACCGGTCCACAACTCGATGCCGCCGTGGTCGGGATCGACGCGCAGAAGCCGCATCCAGCCGCCTTCGACCAGCCGTTGCAGGCGGGCATGACCCCAGACCAGCTGGCGCACGTGCTCGGCACTGGCCTCCAGCAGCACGGCCACCCGCATCGGTTCGTGCAGCTCGACCTGTTGGCGGGCCAAGCCGATGCGCAGGTCGCTCTTGCTGCCCGTGATCACGCCGAGCAGGCCGGCCACGTTCAGTGGCAGCTTCGAACCGCAGCCGAAACCGTCGTTGTCGACGCGCGAGAAGTAGTAGTCCATCGCGATGTTGACCGCGACCGGCACGGTGCCCAGCACGGCTTCGCGCAGCACCTGCCCGCTCGGGTCCTGGGTCGGGTCGTAGGAGACCAGGAAGCTGCGTCGGTCGAGGTGGCTGCGGCAGGTCAGCGCGCGGCGGCCGACGATGCACAGCGCGACCCGGTTGTGGCCGTACTCGGGGCGCGGCTGGGCCAGATCGTGGCCGCGTTCCAAGACGCGTTCGTGGGCTTCGGCCGGCGAGGCGGGCGGCGGTTCTTCGGGCAGCAGGCGCACGCAGCGTTCGACGGCGCTCTCGCGCGCCGCCGCTGCGAGTTCGCGGTGCAGGTCGAGCACGGCGGTGGCGCGTTCGAGGGGCACCAGGTCCGGATCGAGCAGGGTCACGGTGTCCGTGGTGGTGTCGTGCAGGAACGGCACGAACCAGGTGCCGCTGGGCACCGCAATGCCGTGCTCCACGGCCAGGGCCGCGCGCAGTTCGGGGCGGTTGGCCAAGGCGGCGAACAGGCGCGCGTTGGGTGCGCCGTGGTTGCCCGAGCAGGCGCCGCAGCCATAGGCCTTCTGCAGGGGGTTGTTGACCGTGGTCGAACCGTGGCCGACCACGGCCACCAGCGGCGCGAACCCCTGCCGCAGGCCGGCGGCTCGCAGGATGCCGGCCAGGATCGCGGCCTGCTCGGCCGGTCGGTAGCCACCTTCGCCGTCGACGTCGATCCGGGTCGGCGGTCGCGGCAACAGCCAGCGCTGCAGACGTTCGCGCCAGCGCTGCACGGGGCCCGGCAACAACAGGCGGAACAGCAGCGGCAGGAAACTGACGAGGCCGGCGGCCACCGACACCAGCGCGCCGCGCAGCAGCGAGCGCGACTGGTAGTACAGCAGCATCGCCAGATTCGCCTGCAGCCGATCGGCGGAACGATGCAGCGCCCAGCGCGTGCCCGCGGCATCGCGCGGCAGCTCGCGGAGGGTGCGCGACGGGGCGACCACCGGTGGGCACTGCCGCGTGGCGCGGCCGGCACCGAGCGCCAGGAAGTTCATGTCGAAGCCGAAGAAGCCGACCGTGCCGAACGTGGCGATGCCGCGGCCTGGCCGTTCGAGAGCGCGGCGCAGCGATTCTTCGCGGTCGTCCATGCACACCAGGGCTTGGGCGCGCTCCTCGAGCTGCGGCAGCGGCTGCTGCCGATCCCGATCGAGCGTCGCCAGCACCTGGGCCAGGAACGTGCGTTCGTAGGCCTCCTGCCAGCGCTGCAGGCGGCCGAGCTGCGCGGTGCCATGCGCATGCACGGGGGCCGGATGGTGGGGGTGTTGCGCGCGCAGGCGGTCGTCGAGTGCGTGCATCGACACCAGGACGATGCCGAGCCATTCGCGCAGGGACAGCCGCGGGGCGGTGCCGGGGGCCACCTCGGGTTCGGTCTCCAGCTTGTGCACCATGCCCGACCAGCCCTTCAGCACGAACAGCGCCTGCAGGCAATAGTCGGCCGCCTGGGCAGCGGCCGCCCACTCGGTCACTTCGCAGTGCACGATTGCATCGAGGTCGCGCCCGGCGGCGCGGTGGCGCTGCAGGCGCGCGCGCAGTGCCGCGGCCCAGGGAAAGGCGCTCGCCGGGGTCTGTTCGACCGCGGCGACGAAGCACGCCCACAGCCCCTCCTCGGCGAACGGATTCGGCCACGGCGCGAGGCCCTGGTCCAGGTAACTCGCGATCAGCGGCACCAACCAGTCCTGCAGCGGACGATCGCGCACCGAGTAGCGCACCAGGTGTTCGGCGGCCGGACCGGGCACCAGGGCCACGGGCGGCACGTCGTCGCCACAGCTCGGATCGGCCAAGAACGCCGCCACCGCCGCGGCCGCGGTCGCGGGCCGCGGCCGATCGGCCGGCCACTCGGCGAGCAGCACCGCGCCGAGTGCTTGCGGGGCGATGCGGCCGCGGGCGAGCTGGCGGCGGAAGAACGCCTCGGTCTCGTACGGCCGCGCGCGGTACAGCGCGGCCGCCTGCCGCACCGCGTCGCGGAACGGCAGCGCCTCCCACTGCAGCAGCACGTTGTTGTGCACGAACGCCCACAGCGGGTTCTGGATCGGCAGCTTGGGTCGGCAGGCCTCGACCCAGCTCCGTACGACCTCAGCGTTGGCCATCTGTGACTCCGGAGCCGTTCCCGGCCTTGCCCACCAGTTCGCGCCACAGCGTGTCGAGCGAGTGTTTGATCACCACGCCACCGCCGCGTTCGTAACCCGCGCGCCAGGCGCGCAACGCTTCGATGGCGGCGTGGTCCAGGCCCTGCAGGTCGAATTGCAGGTAGAGGGTGCGCTGCGGCGGCAGTTCGCCGAGACGCGCCACCAGCGTCGGCACGGCCAGGAAGTTCAGCGTGCCGCGCACCCACACTTCGAGGTCGGCGCCGCGCTCGCGGGTCGTCACTTCGAGGGAACTGTTGCGCTTCAGCAGCAGCACCAGAGCCACCAGGAAGCCGAGGCCGATGCCCCACAGCAGGTTGATCGCCACCACGCCGGCGATGGTCACCACGTAGACGAGCAGGTCGCCGAAGGCGGCGATCTTGCGGATCTCCTTCACCTTGACCAGCTTCACCCCGACTTGCACCAGCAGCGCCGCCAGTGCCGCCATCGGCACGTAGCGCAGCAGGCCGCTGCAGAACATCACGAACACCAGCATCCACACGCCGTGCAGGACCGCCGACCAGCGGCTGCGCGCGCCCGAAGCGATGTTCGCCGAGCTGCGCACGATCACGCCGGTCACCGGCAGGCCGCCGAGCAGGCCGGACAGCGTGTTGCCGAGCCCCTGCGCGAACAGTTCGCGGTCCAGGTTGGCACGCGGTCCGGCGTGCAATTGGTCGGTGGCGACCGCGCACAGCAGCGATTCGGCACTGGCCACCACGAACAACGCGAGGCCCGCCACGGCGAAGTCGCCGAAGTGGTGCTCGCCGAACTGCGGCAGGTGCACGGCGTCGAGCAGACTGCCTTGGATCTCCACCTTGGCGAAGGTGTCCGGCAGCAGCAGCGACACCAGCGTGCCGGTCAGGATCGCCACCAGGGCCCCGGGCAGGAACGGCAGGCGTTTGCCGATCTTCGGCCACAGCAGCAGCAGGGCCATGGTCACGCCGCCGATCACCAGCGCGTGCGGGTTGGCGTGCAGCACGGCGTCGGGCAGCGCGCGCAGGTTCTCGAGGGCGTTGCTCTTGGGCCGGCCACCGAGCAGCGTATGGGTCTGGCCGAGCGCGATCAGGATGCCGATGCCGGCCAGCATCGCGTGCAGCACGGCGGGCGAAATCGCCATCGCCGCGCGCGCGAGGCGCAGCGCGCCGCCGAGCATCTGGAGCACGCCACCGATCACCACCACGACGCCGAGGCCGGCGAGGCCGAACTGCTGCACATAGCCGTAGACCATCACCGTCAGGCCCGCGGCGGGGCCGCTCACTTGCATGGGTGCGCCGCCGCACAAGCCGACCACGATGCCGCCCACGGTGGCGGCGATCAGTCCGGCCTGCGGAGTGGCGCCCGAAGCGACGGCGATGCCGAGGGACAGAGGCAGTGCGACCAGGAACACGACCAGGGACGGAGCCAGGTCGTGCAGGAGGTTGGCGAGGATGCTGGAGGGGGGGGAGGTGCGGGAAGCGTTGGTGGACATGGCGCGGACCGAGCGGTGGCGGGGCGGCAGTGGGCACGGTGCCGTCCTTGGGGTTGGCAGCGTGCGAAGGCGGCGCGGCGCCCGAGGTCGGGTGGCGTGCCGGCGAAGGCCCCGGTGGCAGCAGTGGCTGGGCCGCGCGGCAGGCGCCGCGCCCGCTTCTGGGGAGACGCTGCAGCGGGCTGGATGGTGCGTGTTGCCCCAAGCCGTTCCCCGCGTTGCAGCGGCTCCCGCGAGATTCGAGCTGTGCCGCCCGCAATCGCGGGCCGGACGGCTCAGAGCGCGGTCGGCGGACTGCGCCCGCTCGGGGCGCGATGGGCCCAATCGCCCAGCGGCGCAACCGTGCCGCGGCGACCGCGGCGCGCGGCTGGGTGCTGCGACTCGTTGGGGCCCGCCCAGAGCGCCGCCAGCTCGGGCTCCGGACCGTCTTCGACCGGATCGTTCGCCAGGGGGCCGGATTCTTGGCCCGGCCCGTCGATGGCCAGTTGGGGTGGCTCGGTCCCGCGGCGCGGCTCGCCGACCGCCTCGGTCGATTGGCTCAGATTGCCGATCTGGCTCAGAGTGCCGATCTGGCTCAGAGTGCCGGCCGAACGACCGCAGCGGGCGTCGTCGGTGGGAGTCCCAGGCGAACGCGGCGCGAGCGACGCCGCGATGGCCGCCAAGATGGTGAGGACGAAAACCAGTCCGGCGCGGCTGGGCGCAGATCGGAGCACACTCGAGACAACGCCGCGCATCGACACAGCGCCCCCAGTGTCGCCGAACGCGCCGCGTTTGTCAAATCAGCGCAGTTGGCGCAGCGCTTCGAGGTAGCGCGGATCGCGCGTCGTGCGCCAGGCGAACGCGAGTTCGCGGCGCAGCTCGGTCCGCGTCATCTCACCCGGCAGCGACACGTGCCGACGCACCACGGGATCGTAGCCGCTGCGTGGCTGTGGGAGGTTGGCCGGGTCGAGTGGCGCAGTGGGGGGCGCCGTTGGCGCCTGGCCGCTGCTCGCCTCGGCCGGCTCGCTCGTGGTGCGCGGTGCCACGGCGGGAACGGCGCGCTGGCCCTGCCGCTCCGCCTGCCGCTCTTGCTCGCGCACGAGTGCGCGTTCGGCTGCGGCGCGTTCCTGCTGCAGGATGTCGTCCAGCGACAGGCTGTCCTTGTCGATCTGGAACACCGCGCGCCGCGGCAGCAGCACTTCGCCGCCGACGATGCGCACATGGTAGCCCTCGTCGCTCTGCTGCAGCAGGACGCCGACCACGGTGCGCGGCAGCGCGCCGGGCGGCAGGGCGACTTTCGGGTCGCTGAGCCAGAACGTGTCCGCCTTGGCCGCGGAGCCAAGGCAGAGGCCGAGCAGCACGGAACGGACCAAGTGCATGCCGGCAGTGTACCACGTGCCGAGCTTGCGGGCAGCGGCGCTGCCGTGGCCGCCAGCCCAGGGGTGCACTCTTGCGCCGGTCGGTCGGCGGGGGCACTGTCCGCGATGGCGCGGTGCGCCTCCATGGCATGGTGAAAGCGATCCCCTTCGACGCAGCTCTGCACATCGTCCAGTCCGTGGCGGTGCCGCGACCTCGGCCGCTGCTGGTCCCCCTGGACCAAGCCCACGGCAGGCATCTCGCCGAGTCGATCGTCTGTCCGGAGGCTTGGCCGAGCACGGACCGTTCGGCGATGGACGGCTTTGCCCTCGCGGC
This sequence comes from Planctomycetota bacterium, assembly GCA_016795295.1. Classification (GTDB taxonomy): domain Bacteria; phylum Planctomycetota; class UBA1135; order UBA1135; family UBA2386; genus JAEUHP01. The sequence goes on from JAEUHP010000020.1 coordinate 25,206, forward strand.
GCCCGCGGGTGGCTTGCCCGCCGGTGCCGTGCTGCCCGTGGTCGGTCAGAGCCTCGCGGGCCATCCGTTCTCGGGCGTCCTGCCGGCTGGCGCTGCGATCCGCATCATGACCGGTGCCGTGGTGCCCGCCGGGGCCACGGCGGTGGTGCCGGTCGAACAGACGTCTGGGTACGGTCGCCAACCCGGGCTGGCCGGGGCGGAGGTGACGCTGGCGGCGGCGGTGCAACCGGGCCAGCACATCCGCCGCGCCGGCAGCGAACTGCCCGCCGGCGCCGAAGTGCTGACGCCGGGCCGCCGCTTGTTCGCCGCCGAGATCGGCGTCCTGGCGGTGCTCGGCCGCACCACGGTCGCAGTCGCCGCACCGGTGCGCGTGGCGATCGTCGCCACCGGCGACGAAGTGGTCCCAGTCGATCAGGTGCCGCAGCCGCACCAGGTGCGCGAGAGCAATTCGTGGGCGTTGGCGGCCCAGGTGCGCGAGGTCGGTGGGGAGCCGGTGCGCGCGGGCATTGCGCCCGATGCCGAAGGGCCGCTGCGCGCCTGCCTCGCGGCGGCGGCCGCCGCCGCCGACGTGCTGCTCACCATCGGCGGGGTCAGCGCTGGCACCCACGATCTCGTGCATCCGGCGCTGCAGAGCCTCGGCTTCGCGCCCCAGTTCCACGGGGTCGAACTCAAACCCGGCAAGCCGACGTGGTTCGGCGTGCGCCATGGTCCAGGTGCGCAATTCGCGTTCGGCTTGCCCGGCAACCCGGCGTCGACGTTCACGGTGTTCGATCTGCTGGTGCGGCCGCTGCTGCTGCGTTGTCTCGGTGGCGCGCCGTCGGCGGCGGCCCTCGAGTTGCCACCGCTCGGTGCGCCATGGAAGCCGAACGAGCGCTTGCAGGCGATCCCAGGGCAGCTGTGCGCCACCAGCTCTGGGCTCGGCGTGGCGTTGGCGCGGCCTGCGCCCAGCGGCGATCCATTCAGTCTCCTGCACGGCCAGGTGCACGCGTTGGTGCCCGGGCGGGTGCCAAGCGGCGAACTCGCTGCGCTGCGCGTCGTCTCCGGCAGCCGGCCGGTGTGGCTGCCGTGAGCGAACGCATGCCGCGCGGTGCTGCGGTGCGCACGGCCGTGGTCGGCGGCCTCTGCCTCGGCGCCGCCACGCCACCGGCATGGTTCCCAGGGGCCGAGTGCCTGGTGGTCGTCGGCTTGGCGCTCTGGCTGCAGCTCGCCCAGCGCGCCGGCCTCGCCAGCAGCTACCTGCTCGGCTGCGTGCACATGGCCTGGTTCTCCTGGTCGGTGCGCCACGTGCTGTGGCCGGCGTACGGGGCCATCGTCGTGCTCGGCGGCGGCTACTACCTGCTCGGCAGTGTGGCGGTGCGGCGCCTGCGCCCTGGCTGGACCGTGCCCGGCTTCGCCGTGGCGGTGGCGGGTTCGTGCTGGCTGCGCAGTGTGCTGCCCGAGATCCACTACCCGCATGGCCAACCGTGCCACGCCCTGTGGTCGTGGCCGTGGCTGCTCGCGCCGCTGCGGCTCGGTGGCGAGCCGTTGGGCAACGCGCTGCTCGGCGCGACCGCGGCGGCGCTGGTGTTGCTGGCCCGCAGCTGGCGCACGGCGGTGCCGGGTTCGGCACTGGCGCGGGGCGCACTGTGCGGCGCGGTCGGCTGTTGGGGGGCCCTGGCGGGGCTCGGGTGGTTGGCGCGACCCGCGGCGCCGCTCGCGCCCGCGACGGTGGTGGACGTGGCGGCGGTGCAGCCGAACGTGCACCCGTACGATCCGTATCTGGAACTCGCACCCGCGGCCCGCGCCCAGCGCTTCCGCGAGCTCTACGAAGAGCGTCTGGTCGCGCCGGTGCGCGAACTGCTCCGAGGCACCCCCCCCGACCTGATTCTGTGGCCGGAGAGCAGCCTGCCGTACGACCTGGAGCTGGGGGCCGAGCTGCCGCCGTTGTTGCCGCCCGACGTCGCGGTCCCGGCCAAGACGCAGCTCGTGGTCGGCGGCAGCCTCAGGCGTGCCGAGGGGCCGACTCCGGCAGCCCTGCAGGTGGGGGCCGCCGGCCGCTGGCTCGGGACCCACGAGAAGCAGTGCCTGGTGCCCGGTGGCGAGTTCTTGCCGCTGGTGCGGTGGCTGCCCGAAGCGCTGCGCCAATTCGTGCACGGCCAATTCGCTGCGGCTCTGGGCAGCGCGCCCGATTGTGTCCCGGGTCGACCGGCGCCGCCGTTGCGCACCGCGGCCGGGGTGCCGTTCGCGGCCATGATCTGTTACGACAACGCCTTCCCAGGGCCTGCGGCGGCGGCGGTGGCCAACGGGGCCTGGCTCTTGTGCGTGCTGTCGAACGAGGCCTGGTATCGGGGGGGCGGCGAACTGACGCAGCTGCTGGCCATGACGGTGTGCCGCGCGGTCGAACTCGGCGTGCCGATCGTGCGCTGCACCACGGATGGCTGGACGGCGGTGGTGGGGGCCGACGGCCGGGTGGTCGCCGAGCTGCCGCCGCGGACCGGAGCGGACCCAGGAGCGCAAATTCTCCGCAGTTCGGTACCCGTGGTTCCGGTCGCCGTAGGCGCCATGGCACCGCTGCGAGCCGCCGCCGGTCCGCTGGCCGCGTCCTGCTTCGGGCTGCTGATCCTGCACGGGCTCCGGGCATGGGCTAAGCTTCGGGCAGCTCGGACGGCAGCCGCCGTCCCGGCCGCGGGTGGCGAACCACCAACGGCCGGACGTACAGGATCTTGACGGTTCCGGGCATGGAGTTAGGATTCCGCCGCCCTTGGCCCCTCTCGCTACGGGCTCGGTCTCCTCTTCGTGCTCGGTCGCAAGACCTGCACGAGGGCTACCCGGACGTTTTTCACCCTACTCGCACGTTCTTCCCTAGCAGGTTCCACCCCTCTCAGGGCCCGCAGCCTGCGGAGACTTCCCCTCGGCAGGTCCGCTAATTAGGAGTCACCTGGTCACCATGAGTCCCATCGGTCGCGTGTTCATCGTTCTCAACCTGCTGCTCGCAGGAACGTTCGTCGGTTTCTCCGGCACGTATCTGCAGAAGCAGGCCAACTACAAGGAGAAGTCCGAGAAGCTGCAGGCAGCTCTCGACGACGCCACGGCCCGCCACAACAAGGCGATCGACGACTTGGCCAAGGAGCGCAACAGCTTCGAGAATGCCAAGACGGCCGCCGAGACCGCCAAGGGCGCGCTCGAGACGGAAAATCGCAAGCTCACGGACGACAACAAGCTCCTGAGCCAGCGCTTGGCGACCATGGAAGGCAACGTGGCCCAGATCAACAGCCAGTTGACGGCGGCCAACACGCAGATCCAGGGCGCCTTCACCCAGGCCGAGTCCGCCTACAAGATGGCGATGGCCGACCAGCGTGAGAAGGACAAGGCCGTGCAGGAGCGCGTCGAGACGCAGGCCGAGAACCGGACCCTGAAGAACACCATCGCTTCGCTGGAAGCGACCATCAAGGGCAACACCGACAACATCGCTTCGCTGCACAAGGAGCGCGCGGAACTGCAGATGCTGGTCAGCGTCGCCACCAACAACGGCTTCGTCCCGGCTCTGGTCGCCCCGGCCCTGAACGGCCAGGTCACCGCGGTCGCCGCCGAAGGCCGCCTGTGCACGATCAGCGTCACCGAGAACATCTCGGGCGTCGATCTGGCCGAGGAGATCAAGAAGCGCGCCTTCCCGATCGCGATCTACGACGCCTCGGGCTACAAGGCCGAAGCCATCGTGCAGGCTTACGACGCCAGCGCGAACGCGTTCACCTGCCGCGTGCAGCAGGGTGTGGGCAAGGGTGGCATCAAGGTCGGCGACTCCGCCACGACCAAGACGCCCTGATCGGGCACACGGGTCCGGTGCTGGCCCTGAGCCAGTCTCTGGACCCCAATCCCCGGGGACCCAATCCCTGGGGGACCAGTCCCCGGACCCAGTGTCCCCAACCTGATACGCAACCTTCAACCAAGAGAACGATCATGGCCAAGAAGAACAACGCGCCGGCCGCCGAGGTCGAAGTCGTCGAAAAGCCGGGCTTCGGCATCGACGAAGGCATCGTGCTGACGACCTTCCTGATGCTCGGTGTCGCCGTGGCACTGGTGGTCGTGGCCACCAACGCGCACTACCCAGTCTGACCCTGGCGGACTGGATCCACCAGTTCGACCTCTGCCGACCCGGCACCCTTGGTGGGGTGTCCGGGTCGGTTCGTTTCTGGCAGCCCTTCCGTCCGGGATCCCCGGTTCCGGAGCGGTACCTGCGCCGGTGCGCGGGCGCTGGTCTGCCGGGCCGGTTTCGACCTGCCCAGGCGCCGTTCGGCCATTGACGGCAACGCGGCGGTTGCTACCCTGTTCGGCCTCCATCCCCGAGCCGGTCCAGGTTCGGGGCGACTCCGCGGCCCTGCGGCGGCCTGCGGCGCGCTGTTCGCTGCCGCTCCGCACGTGCCGCGCGTGCGCTTTCGCATGACTTCTCCGACCCAACCCACCCGCCCTGCCATGTCTGACAAGAAGGACTCGAAGGACGTCCAGCAGATCAAGACCTTCCGCAACTTCGGCGTCATCGCGCACATCGACGCCGGCAAGACGACGTTCAGCGAGCGCATCCTCTACATCACCGGCAAGAGCCACAAGATCGGTGAAGTGCACGAGGGTGCGGCGACCATGGACTACCTCGAGGAGGAGCGCAAGCGCGGCATCACGATCACGTCGGCGGCGACCACGTGCCATTGGCGCGAGCACCGCATGAGCCTGATCGACACGCCGGGCCACGTCGACTTCACCGCCGAAGTCGAACGTTCGCTGCGCGTGCTCGACGGCGCGGTCGGTGTGTTCTGCGCGGTCGCCGGTGTGCAGCCGCAGTCGGAGACGGTGTGGCGCCAAGCCAACCGCTACAAGGTGCCGCGCGTCGCGTTCGTCAACAAGATGGACCGCACGGGCGCCGACTTCTACAAGGCCGTGCAGTCGATGCGCACGCGGTTGAATGCCAACCCGGTGCCGTTGGTGATGCCGATCGGCAAGGAGAAGGACTTCCGCGGCGTGGTCGACCTGGTCAACATGCGCGCCTGCGTCTGGTCCGAGGACGACGCCCGCGAGATGACCGTGTCCGAGGTGCCGGCGGACCTGCTCGACGAGGCGAAGAAGCGCCGCGAGCAGATGATCGAAGCCGTGGCCGAGTGCCACGACACGGTGCTCGAGAAGTTCGTCGAAGGCGAAGAGGTCACGATCCCCGAGATCATGGTCGCGATCCGCCAGGGCACCTTGGATCTCAAGATCACTCCGGTGTTCTGTGGCTCGGCGTTCAAGGACAAGGGTGTGCAGAACGTGCTCGACGCGATCGTCGACTTCCTGCCGAGCCCGCTCGACGTGCCGCCGATCGAAGGCACCAACCCCGAGAACGACGAGAAGGTGGTGCGCGAGCTGCTGCCCGACCAGCCGTTCGCTGGCCTCGTGTTCAAGACCATCAGCGACCCCAACGGCGACCTGACCTTCATCCGCATCTACACCGGTGAGATGCAGCAAGGCGAGAAGTACTACAACGCGCGTACTCGGCGGTTCGAGCGCATCGGGCGTCTCGTGCGCATGCACGCGGCCCAGCGCGAGCCGATCGACATCGCCCGCGCCGGCGACATCGTGGCGGCGGTCGGCATCAAGGACTCGATCACCGGCGACACCCTGTCGACCCGTGAGAATCCGGTGATCTACGAGGCGATGAACTTCCCGGACACCGTGATCAGCATGGCGATCGAGCCCAAGTCGGGCGGCGACCGCGACAAGCTGTCCGAGGTGATCGGCAAGCTGGTGCGCGAGGATCCGACCTTCAAGGCGCGCACCGACGAGCAGACCGGCCAGATGGTCATTTCGGGCATGGGCGAGTTGCACCTCGAAGTGAAGTGCAACATGATCATGAACGACTACAAGATCGGTGTCACCGTGGGCCGGCCGAAGGTCGCCTACAAGATGACGCTGAAGGGGCCGAAGCAGGTCGAAGCCCGCCACATCAAGCAGTCGGGTGGTTCGGGGCAGTTCGCCGTCGCGCGCGTCAAGTTCAGCACCGATCCCGAGGTCGAAGAACTCCAGTTCATCGATGCGGTCAAGGGTGGCTCCGTGCCGCGTGAGTACATCCCGGCGGTCGAAGCGGGTATCGAAGCGGCGATCAAGGGCGGTGGCCGCGTTGGTTTCCCGTACTGCAAGATCGTCGCCGAGCTCTACGACGGCCAGTCGCACGACGTCGACTCGAGCGCGATGGCGTTCGAAGCGGCGGGTGTGTTGGCGTTCCGCTTGGCTGCGGAAGGCAACTCGCAATTGCTCGAGCCGATCATGAAGATCGAGATCGAAGCGCCCGAGGAGAAGACCGGCGACGTGATCGGTGACCTCAGCAGCCGGCGCGGTCTCGTCGAAGAAATGATCAGCAAGCCGGGTGGCATTTCGGCGGTGACGGGCAAGGTGCCGCTCGCCGAGATGTTCCAATACTCGACGACGCTGCGGTCGTTGACCCAAGGCCGCGGCACCTACTCGATGGAGCCGGCGTCGTACGAGCCAGTGCCGCCGAACATCGCCGAGAAGGTGCTCGCGGAGTACGCGAAGGGCTGAGCCCTGAAGGAGCCTCCTTTGCGAGGCTCCTCTCTGCAAAGACGCCGCCCGACGTGGCGGCCTCTCTGCATGCGGCGTCGCTGCATTCGGCGTCTCTGCATTCGGCGTCTCTGCATTCGGCGTCTCTGCATTCGGGGGGGGCGACGGCCGCAACGCTCCCGTGCCCCCGGCTCCGGTTCCCCCGCCCCGCTCGGCTCAGCGCCCGTCGAGTCCGAGCTTCTTCAGCTTCGGCGGGATCATGATGCGGCAGTACCGGTTGTCAGGGTTCTTGGCGAAGTAGTTCTGGTGGTAGGCTTCCGCCGGCCAGAACCGGCTCGCGGCCGTCACCTCCGTCACGATCGGCGCGTCGAAGTGGGGCTGGGCCGCGGCAATGGCCGCCGTGGCTGCTTCGCGCTGGCCCGCGTCGTGGAAGAAGATCGCCGAGCGGTATTGGGTGCCAACGTCATTGCCCTGGCGGTTCAACGTGGTCGGGTCGTGCAGCGCGAAGAACAGCTCGCACAGCCGCGCGAACGACACGCGGGCCGGATCGTAGGTCACTTGCACCGCCTCCGCGTGGCCCGTGATGCCACTGCAGACCTGCTCATACGTCGGATTCATCAAGGCGCCGCCCATGTAGCCGGACACCACCCCGAGCACCCCGTCGACGCGCAGCAACACCGCCTCACTGCACCAGAAGCAGCCAGCGGCGAAGGTCGCGATCTCGGTCTTGGCAGGGGTGGTGGCAGACGGCTCGAGAGGGGGAGGGGCCATGGGGGAGGGCGTTGGGACGGTGGTGTCGGCGGGATGCCGTGGTGCGGCTGCACTCGGCGCTGGCTCGGCGGCCGGGCGGGTGCAGCCGACCAGGAGCAAGAAGGAAACGGTCAGGAGGGGGAAGCGCAGCATGGCCGAACAATACGAGGGAGCGGCACGAAGGGTTCCGCTTCCAGGTCTTCGTTGCGCAGGGTGCACAGATGCGCGCCAAGGTGCAGGTGCGGAAACTTCGACCACTTCTTTCCGGCGCCGGCGCAGGCAGGATATGCTGCCAACTTCCTTGGGGCCCTTGCCCTGGGGCTGGTGGCCGGCTGTCTCGACACCTCCAAGAGGTGGCGTCCTCGCCTGCCGGCACCTGGGACCATCGCGTTCGCCGAGGATGCCAGTACTGCATGGGCAAGCGTCTCTACGTCGGCAATCTTCCCTACGACACCGACGAAGCCACTCTGCGCGAGGCGTTCGCGCAGAACGGCCGGGTGGTCGAACGCGTGCATGTGGTGCTCGATCGGGAAACGCAGCGGCCCCGCGGCTTCGCGTTCGTCGATCTCGCCACCGAGGAGCAGGCGAAGCAGGCGATGGCCGAGCTCGACGGCTCGATGCTGGGCACGCGGCAGTTGCGCGTCACCGAAGCCGAAGATCGGCGCGGGCCGGGTGGCCCGATGGGTGGGGGCGGGCCGCGCCCAGCCGGGCCCAGTGCGGCCGCGGGCCGCGAACGTCCCCCCTACGGTGCGCCTGCCAGCCGGCCAGCCGGTCCGGCGCCCTCGTTCCCACCAGCCAACCGGTTCGGCCCGGACTCGCGACCCAAGCACGAGCGCCAGGACGCCAAGAAGGCGCCGCGCCGCCGGGCGGGTGGCGAGGGCCCGAGCGAAGACTACGGCGGCCGCCGCGGCAGCCGTCGCTTCGACGACAGCGACGACGAGTGAGATCGCGGCAGGCGCAGTGTTTCGGCCCTGCGCCTGCAGTGCCGGCGCTCCGTTGGCTGCAGAGGCAGAGGAAGTATTGCGGAGCTTGACCGCGGCCTCGAGGCGCGGTCTACTGTTCGCCCCCCTTGCTGCGCCTCGCGCGCGGCTGGGCACGGTGGCTGTAGCTCAGTTGGTTAGAGCACCAGGTTGTGGTCCTGGGGGTCGCGGGTTCAAATCCCGTCAGCCACCCCACTTTTGGGGCACCCCATCTTCCGGGCACCCCACTTTCCGGGCACCCCATCTTCTGGGCACCCCGTTTCCGGGCACCCCGTCTCACTCTGGCGGCGTGCGGCCCGGCAGGCCGAGCAAGAACCGCAGCAGTGCGCCGGTCCCGGCCCGCGAGGTCGGGTGGAACGCGGTGAGGCGCGCGTGGCGGCGCGCCGACCCCGCGCCCACCAGCTTGGGACCGAAGGTCGCCGTCGCCAGATCCGGAGCCACCGCTCGCAGCGCCTGCACCACGGCTGCTGCAACCCCGGGGCGAACGTCGTGGCCGATCACGAGGCAGTCATGGCCGCCGGCGCCGAAGAACAACGCGCGTGCGCTGGACAGGTCGCTGGCCACGTCGACGCCGAGCCCGGCCCGGTGCAGCGCCGAAACGAGTGGCCCACAACGCTCCGGAGCGCCGGACAGCGCCAGTACTTCGATGCGCGGGGGCGGGGAGTCGGCCACGGTCCTGGCTTTTCGGCGGGCGGGCGGCACCGGGTCAAGCTCACATGGCCCCGGGGTCGATGCCTCGATGCCATGGTTGCCACGCTGCGAGGTGTCTTCGGTTCACTGCTGCTCGGCTCGGCCGCGCTCGGCCCCCTGGGTGCCCAGGGTCTTCAGGTGGTGCCGGCTTCGCACGCCGCCCACGAAGGCACTGGCACCACCAACCTGCCGTTCGGCCGCAGCACTCCGGTGCGCGTGCAGTGTGCCTACGATCGCCGCCTGTTCGCCCAGCCGGTGACGATCACCGGCATGGCGCTGCGCCTCGACGGCGGCAGCAGTGCTGCGGCGAAACAGGTCGATGCGGAACTGCGGTTGTCGACCGCTGCCGTGGCGCTGCTGGGCATCGGCCCGGCCTTCGCCGGCAACCGTGGCGTCGACGAAGTCGTGGTGGTGCCGAGGCAGATCTGGTCGTTGCCGGCGCAGAACGTGGGGGCTGTGCCGAACCCGTTCCTGCCTACGGTGCCGTTCGCCGTGCCGTTCGTCTACGACCCGGCGCGTGGCCCGTTGCTGCTCGAATTCGTGGTCTTCGGCCAGCCGCCTGGCGCGTACCCGCTCGACATCACCTACGTCTGTGACAGTCCAGAGGTCGCGATCGGCCCCACTTCGTGTCCGGTGCCGGGCGCCGGCCCCTTGCAGGTTCTGAGCGCGACCACCCAGGTGATGTGGGGGCGGCCGTGGGCCGCTGAGATCCAGGGCGCGCCGCCGCTCGCGCTGACCACGCTGGCACTCGGCACCCAGGAGAGCGGGGTCTGGCAGGGGTTCACCCTGCCGGCGGATCTCGGGGGCATCGGCGCGCCGGGCTGCGTGCTGGCCATCGACCTCGCCGCGTCGCTGTTCGCCAGCGCCGGTGGCGATGGCCGCGCGGCCTTCCAGTTCCAGATCCCCAACGATCCCGGGCTGGTGGGCTATTGGATCCGGTTCCAGGGTGCGGCGCTGGTGCCCAACGCCAACCAGCTCGGCGTGGTCACCAGCCAAGGCCGCAAAGTGGTGGTGTGCGGCTTCGAACCCGTGGTGCGAGTCTGGGCCGCAGGGCTCGCGACCAGCACCGGAGTCGTGGAGACCGGTGTGGCGCCGGTGCTGCAGCTCGTGGTGCAGTAGGCCCGGTGCCATCGGCGGCAAACGGGCTCGGTCAAGGCGCTGTGCGGTCCCGCCGATGAGTGGCCTGCGCGGTCGAGCACTTCGGGGGAGGTGGTCGGCCGTGGTGCAGACTGTGCGGGATCAGGGGGTCTGCGCACGGCTGTGGTGGGTTCGGGGGAGCCTGCTGCGGCCGGCATGCACTGCTCGACGCCATGGGGGTGGCGCGGGCGGTCGGGCCCCGCGGCGCCTCGCAACGCCGCGGGATCGCCTTTTGCTCTGGTGCGGGCCCGGCAGCCCGCGCAGCTCGACGGCCCGGCGCTTGCCCGGTGCCTCGACCCGGGCCAAGGAATCGCGTATCACCCAGGGCCATGCGCGTTGCAACGGGTCTGGCCGCTTGGCTCGCTTGGCTGTGGAGTGGCTGTGCCGGTCCTGCGCCGGTGCCTCCTTCGGCGTTCTCGGCGCTGCCGTGGAGCGCGGCCGCGGCGGATCAGGCCGTCTTGCGCGCGCGCGCCGCTGCCGAGCGCGGTGCCGTGCCCGAGGCCCTGGCGCAGGTCGAGGCGGTTCTGGCCGAGTCGTCCGACCATGTGGACGCACTGCGCCTGCGCCAGGATCTGCTGCGGGAACGTGGCCGGCGTGGCCGTTTGTGGGTGGAGGCCGAAGCGCGCGTTCGGGACCGCGGCGACGCGTTGGCCCATTATCTGCGCGGCCGGATCGGTGCCGACCCAGAAGCTCGCGTGCGGGATTTCCGCCGCGCTGCGGAACTCGATCCCGAGGCCCTGTGGCCGTGGCTGGGGCTGGCCCACGCGCTGCGCGGGGTCGATCCTGGCCGCGCGCAGCGCATCTACCGGGAGATTTGGCGCGGTTCGCAGGGGCATCCGCTGGTCGGCACCGCCTACGCGTCGTTGTTGCGCGAGCGCGGTGACCACGAGGCCGCCCTGGCGGTCGCCGAGCAAGTGGCCGCCGATCCCAGGGCTACGGCGGCTGGGCAGCTGGGTCGCGCTCAGGCGCTGCTCGGGCTCGGCCGCGACGAACCGGCGTGGCAGGCGCTGCTCGCGGCGGCCCGCGAGCGTCCTGGCGACGGCCAGGTCCAGGGGGCGTTGCAGGCGTGGCTGCCAGTGGTCGGCAGCAACGAGCGGCTGGTCGAGTGGCTCGACGTGCTGCGCGAGCGACCGGAGCACTTCGCCGAGTTCGCCCAGGGTGAGGGCGTTGGCCTGCTGGCGGAGATTCTGCAGCGGGCGCAGCAGCCTGCTGCGGCGCTGGGCTGGCTCGAGCAGGTGCCGCAGCTGGACGAGCGTCCGAGCCTCGCGCGCATGCGCCGCCGGCTCCTGCTCGCCAGCGGGGACGGGCCCGGGTTCCTCGCCGCCTTGCGCCGTCAGGTGCCCGAGGCCGTGGTGCGAGCCGAACCGAACGAGCTGCGCGCCCGCTGGGCGCAGTTGCTCGACGGGCCGTGGTTCCAGCGGGACCCGCTGGGCGAACCAGGTCTCGCCGCGGACTTGGCCGCGGCCCTGCTGCGCACGGGTTACCTGGTCGAGGCCGAGCAGTGGACGGCGCTGGCGCTGCGTCGCTGGCCGGCCACCGCTGGGCTCGCTGCGCTGCGCGACGAGGTCCGCGCCGAGTTGGCGTTCGAAGGTGGCTTGCGTCGCATCCTGTACCGCGGCTACCGCAGCGATCCTGCGCCGGATCTCGACGCGGTGCTGGCCGACTTGCGCGAGCTGTCGCTGCGCTGCTTCCGCCGCGACGTGGTCGGTGTGCCGCCGCGCTTCGTGCTGCCGTTGGTGGGGGAGTTGCTCGATCCGTTCCAGGGCTCTTTGGCCGAACATTTCGGCCGCTACAACCGCCACTGCGTGATCGGCCAGCGTTCCGGCGGCGCCGTCGAGGGCATGCTGCTGTCGCGTTGGTCCCTGGCCGAGCTACCGGCTTCGGCCGAGCTGCCGCTGTCCGGGCGCTGCCGCGAGGTCGTCTGCTTCGACCGCGATGTGCGCGCGCTCACCGGAGTGGTGGGCGGGGATGTCGCGGGGCTGGCCCTGTTGGACCACTTCCTCGTCGACCACGACGCCGTGCGGGACTGGGCGCGGTCGCTGCGCGATCGGCGGCGGGTTGCCAGAGCCGATGGTCTTGCGCTGTTGCAGGATCCGCTGCCCGAGGCGGCGGTGGCCGGCATGGATCCGTTCGACGTGTCGTGGCGTTTGGCGCTGCAGGCGCCGGTGGCCGACGCAGACCTGGACGACGCGGTCCTGGAAATGATCCGCTGCCACGAGCGCCAGCATCTGGTCGATGCCTTCCAGCATTTGCCGATCGAGGCCAACCTCGGGCGCAGTTTGGGCCTGCTGTGGCAGTTCGGGCCGTCCCCGGTGTCGATCCAGGCCGAGATGGAGCGCCGTGCCGAACTGGCTGCGCTGGCGTGCTCCGCGCATCCCGAGCTGGTTCTGGCGCACATCGCCGACTTCCAAGGCGAGTCGGGCGGGGCGTCGCCACACCACCGCGGTTTCGGCGAGTTGGGCCGGCAGTTGGTGGCGGCGTTGGTCGCCCGCGGCGTGGCCGAGGCCGATGCGTTGCCGAGTCGTTGGCATTTGCTCGACATGGCACTGGTACAGCGTGCGGCGCGCGATTTGTTCGCGAGCCTGCCGCGCTGATGGTTGCGCCCGGCGAGGGGCCCCATGAGGCAAAGCGCCCCGTGAGGCCAGATGCACCTTGAATCCAGGTGTCTAGCGCGGGGCAAGTCGATCGAGAGCGGGGCGGCGGGTCAGCCGGTTGCGGACGGACCGCGTGCAGAGAAAGAGAAAAGGTGCCGGGGGTGAAACTTCGGGAAAAGGGGAAGAAGGAGAGTCAAGTTTTTACGTCCGTTGCGGACAACCCCCGGCGCTGTGCGAAGTGCTCGAGGGACCCCGAGCTGCCTTGCGGCAGCCTGCGGTCCTCGAGCGAAGGTGGAAGGTGTAGAGGCAGTGGGGCTGTGTGCCCTGCCTGTGGACTGTGCCCTGCCTGTGGACTGAGTCCTGCCTGTAGACAGGCAAGACTGCGTCTCGATTCGACTTGCCAAGGAGCGCTCGACCCGGCACGCGAGGTCGGTGGGCCAGCCGCCGTAGGCGAAATCTCGCACCGGCACGCAAGCCCGCGACCCTGGGTGGCGCGGATTCGGGAGATTGCCGCGTAGTTTCCGCCGGAGAAGGCTGCGTTCGGAACGCTCTCGGCCTTCGGCGCGCTTCAGCCCACGAAACAATCCACAAGAAGGGTAGCCCGCACTCGGCCTGGAGTCAAGTTTCGGTGTGGTTTTCCCGGAGCGAGCCGAACGGAAGGCATCTGCTCGGTGGCGCCAAGAGCCGTCCGCGCCTAACCTCCAGGCGCGATGGCCTTGGTGTTGGCGTTGCTCGTTGGGTTCCTGAGCGGCTCGGTGCCGTGGGCGTTGTGGTTCGTGCGCATCACGAAGGGGGTCGACGTGCGCTCGGTCGGCAGCGGCAACGTGGGGGCGACCAATGCCAGCCGGGCGTTCACCACGCGCTCCGGGCGACTGTCGGCGTTCTTGGCCATCTATCTGCTGGACGCGGGCAAGGGGTTCGTGCCGACGCTGTGGTTGCCGGAGAGCCTGGGTAGCGCGGTGCCGCTGCGGGATGCGGTGCTGGTCGGGGCCGCCAGCGTGCTCGGCCACGTGTTCACGCCGTGGCTCGGGTTCCGCGGCGGCAAGGGCGTGGCCACCGCAACTGGGGTGCTGCTCGCGCTCGATCCCCTGGCCACGGTGACGGCCCTGTTGGTGTTCTTCGCCGTGCGCCTCGGCACGGGCGAAGTGTTCTTCGGCAGTTTGGCGCTGGGCCTCGCCTTGCCAGCGGCGGCGGTGGCGTGGCACCCCGAGCAGGCGCTGGCGGAACGGTTGCCGGTCACGGTGTTGTGTGGTGCCCTCGCGGTGCTGCTGTTCTGGACGCATCGATCCAACTTGCGCAAGCACTTCGCTGCGCGCGCGGCGCACCGGGCATGAACATCGCGGTGCTCGGCAACGGTGGCTTCGGCACCGCGATGGCGGTGTCGCTGGCCCGGGGTGCGCATCGGGTGGCGCTGTGGGGGCACGATGCGCTGTACACGCAAGAGATCGCGCGGACTCGGCGCAACCCCCGCTACCTCGAAGAGGTGGTGTTGCCCGACTCCGTCCTGGTCACGGCGGAGGGCGGGGCTGCACTCGACGGGGCCGAACTGGTGCTGGTGGCGGTGCCGACCCAGCACGTGCGGCGCGTGCTCGAGTCCCTGCGTGCAGCGTTGCCCGTCGGGGTGCCGATGGTGTCGCTGGCCAAGGGCCTGGAGCAGGCCACCGGCCTGCGCCCGACCGAGGTGATCCGCGAAGTGCTGGGGCCAGCGGCGCCAGTCGCTGCGTTGAGTGGGCCGAGCCACGCCGAGGAGATCGCGCGCGACTTGCCGACCACGGTGGTGGTGGCGAGTCCGGCGGAGGCTCTGGTGCGGCAACTGCAGGCGGCGCTGACCACCCGCACGTTCCGCGTCTACCGGCACACCGATGTGCTGGGCCTCGAACTCTGCGGCGCGCTGAAGAACGTGATGGCACTGGCCGCGGGCATCGCCGACGGGCTCGGCTACGGTGACAACGCCAAGGCGGCGATCCTGGCGCGCGGCATCGTCGAAATGGCGCGTTACGGCCAGGCGCTCGGCGCCGACCTGCGCACTTTCCATGGGCTCGCCGGCGTCGGCGACCTGGCGGTCACGGCGTTCTCGCGCCACGGCCGCAACCGCGCGTTCGGCGAACGCATCGGCCGCGGCGCCACCCTGGCCGAAGCCCTGGC
>JAEUHP010000034.1 GCA_016795295.1 Planctomycetota bacterium
GCCCCCTGACCGGGCCGCCCCCCTGCTGCCCCCACCGGCAACCCCCCACCACCCGTTGTCCCACCTACCGGGCTCCGTAGGGGGGGGGCCGCTGCGCAACTACGGCGGCCCCGTGCACCCCTTCGGCGTCCACGGGCCCGCGTCTGCAAGGCGCAGCGGGCGACCCGAAGGTCAGCCCGCCGAGACCCCTCACTGCGTGAACAGGTTCAGGAACTGGTTCGACACCACGATGTTGTTGAGGCTGGCGTCGAGAGTCACGACCTGGCTGTACCAAAGGATGCCCAGGGCATTCGGCGGCGTCGGAGCACCGAACGTCGAGGCGTAGGCCCCGTTCGCGTCGCTGACCGCCGGCAACGCGATGTAGCTGCCACCGACCAGGATCGGCGGCACACCCGGGAACAGCGTCGGACCGGCAGAGTCACCGATCACCAGGTAGAACGGCGTCACCGCACCCTCTGTCCGGACGGCGATGGCGATCTGCGTGGCCGGGGTCGCCTGCTCCGGAGTCATGCGCAGCTCGGCAGCGAGCGGCGGGATGAAGCGCGTGCCGACCTCGACATTGTCGATCTGCCAACCGCCGAGGTTCAGACCCGCGTCGGTGGTCAGACGGAACTCGATCGTCACCGCCGAGTTGTTGTCGGCCATCGGGATCGCGTACTCGACCGTCTGCCAGCTGGTGTCCAGCAGGTTGGAGTTCGGGTTCTGCCAGACCAGCGTGCCGTTCACGTAGATGCCGGCCTGGTCATAGAAGGACTGCTCCACCGAGAGCCAGCGACGGAAGCGCAGGTAGCAACCCGTGCGGCCGCTGCAGTTGATCGCCGGCGAGCGCAGCCAGTAGCTGATGTTGTTCGGATGGCGGCCGTTGCTGGTGCCGATGCCGAGGTCGGTGGCGTAGACGTTGCCCGTGCTGTTGGCCGAGCTCGGATCGATCCACGGCACACCGCTGACCGTGCCCGACTTGCCTGCCGGAACACCCAGCTGCCAGTCGTTGCCGAGGCCGCTGTAGGTACCCGTGGTCCAACCATTGGTACCCGACTCGAAGTTCTCCAGCCAGAAGCCTTGGAACGCACCCGTCGGCGGGAAGCTGGTGGTGTAGGTGTAGCTGCCCGTAGCCGGCAGACGCACCGTGGTGGTGCCGTTGTGCACCGCTTCGATGTAGTACGAAGTGCTGCCGTTGACGATGCCGGGCAGCAACGCGCGGTAGCCGTTCACGCCGCCGTTCGGCTTCATGCTGCGGACCTGGTTGGCACCGCCGTTCACGCTGTAGTTCAAGCGCACGTCGGTCACCACGCCGGCAGTCACCGGGGCAGCCACCACGTTGACCATGCGCGGCTCGAGGCGACGCGACGTGTTCGCCAGCGGCGCGTGCGTGATGCTGACCACCTGCTGCTCTGGGTAGGGCAGGTTCTTGGCCAACGCCGCTGCACGCAGCTGCGTGTAGTGCGGCGTGCCGTTCAGCAGGTTGCCGTCGTCGTCGTCGGCCACGAACACCTGAGTCACTGCGTTCGGCTGGTTGGTGGCATTGGCGACGACCGAAGAGATCACGATGTCGTCGGAGATCGCAATCGCCTGGGCGGTGCCGAACGCCGTGCGCAGCTGCTGACGCAACTGCCAGGCGAAGCCCATCCACACCTGGCCGGCGGTGTGCACGCCAGCACCCGTCTGCGGGTAGAGCAGCGTGTTGTCGCCGCGACGCAGCGCCACGTTGGCCGTCTGGAAGCCGCTGCCCAGCAACGGGCTGTCGACCAGATACATGCCGATGATGTCACCCCAACCTTCCGACAGGCCGTCACCGGTGCTGTTGGAGATGCCGCCGTAGCGGTCGTCGATGCCGTGGCCCCACTCGTGCGAGATCACCGTCGAGAACGCGGTGTTCGCGCAGCCGCCGCCGGCCTGGTAGAAGTTGATCGTGTTGTTGGTGTAGTACGCGTTGCAGGTCGACGCGATGTTGACCGTGGGCAGGATGTTGCTGATGGTCGCCATCTGCGTGGAGTTGCCCACGATGCTGCGCAGCCACGCGTTCGTGCGATCGACCCAGTAACTGGTCGTGGTGTGCGCCGCCTCGTTGGTGGTCGCCGCCGACGTCAGCAACTGGATGGTGTCGTTGACGCCCGGGCTGACCGTCACCGAAGCCGTCGGCGCGTTGGCGCCCACCAGCGGCCGGTGGTGCACGCCGTCGAGCGCGCCCACCGTGATGGTGACCGGCGCTGCGATGTCGATCGTGAACTGCCCGTTCTGGTCGGTCACCATGGTGCCGACGCCGGGAACCGCGATCTCGAGGCCCGGCAGCGGCGCGTTGGTCAGCGCGCTGTAGGCATCGTTGCCAGTGCGCGTCCAGCCCAACACCGTCACCGTGGTCGGGATCGGCAGCGCCGCGACCGCAGGGGCCGCCGGCACCACCGGCTGAGCCGCCTTCGGATGGCCCACATTACAGCTCGTGAAACCGCATTCGTGCTTGTCGGAGCGGTAGTGCAGCACGGCACCCGTGCCGGCATCGATGTAGTAGCGACCGATGGGCCCATCGCCATTGCGGTCGACGTTGCTGATCGGCACTTCCCAGGCCAAGGCGAACGGCGCCAGGTCCTGTGCATCGACATCACCCCAGATCACCAGGCGCGGATCACCCGGCGTCCCCGGCTGCGGCACCCCGGTCGGTTCCTTGCCCAGAGCGCGCCAAGCCAACGCCGTCGCCAGTTCGACCCCGAGCTTCGGCGTCGTGTCGAAGCCAGCCGGAATCGGGAATGCCGTGCTGCCGAGCATGCCGATGCGCCCGATCATGTTGACGCGCACGTCGGCGCGCCCGCCCACCACCGGCACACCCTGGAAGTACTGGTCGAACGTGAACGACCAGCTGCGGCCCATGCGCGCACCGATGCTCTCGCGGAACTCGGACGTGCCGAGGCCGAGCATCGCCGCGTGGTCGCGCAGCGCCTGGACGGCGTGGCGACGCGCTTCCTGCAGCGTGTTCTCGCGCCAGTCCGGCAAATCGATGCCGGTGCCGTAGATGGTGTGCGGCGTGATCGTGGCCGGGTTCCACTGCGCGACCCACTGCCCACCTTGGCGGGCGGTGAATTCGGCGAACGCCGACTTGGCGCGGAACTCGGGAGAGAGGCCGGGGATGGTGGCATCCGCTTGGGCCTGGACAACGGTGGAAGCGGCGAGCGCTAGGCTCGCGGACAACGACAAGCGCATGTGGGAACTACCTTGCGGGGCTGGCAACCAGCGACCGGCAGCGGTCGCAGTCGGGGAGAACACCCGGCGTCGTGGCAGGCAGGCGCCGGGGGGGAGGCTCGGGAAGTATTGACCGCAACGCAGGCAAGTCAACCCGCCCCACCGACACACACGGCTGCGGCGTTGCGGCCGACCATAAACAAGGGGGGTTGGCGGCCGCCCGAACCGGGAAATCGCAAACTTCCTGCACCCTTCGCCCAAGATCGTGGCTTCCAGACCCCGTGCGCCCCACCACCCTCGAACCCGACCAGGTCACGCGCCTCGTCACCGAGCACCAAGCCTCGGTGTGGCGCTACCTGCGGTTCCTCGGGGCCTCGAGCGAACTGGCCGACGATCTGACCCAGGAAGCGTTCCTGCAGCTCCTGCGCGGCCCGTTCACCGAACAGGACGGCCCGGCGACGGCAGCTTGGCTGCGCACCGTGGCTCGCAACTTGTACGTGAAATCGCTGCGCCACCCACCGTTCGCCGACGCCGACCTCGACGCCCTCGAAGCCGCTTGGTCTGCGTATGCCCGTGACGACGCGGGAACCGGCACCCTGGAAGCCCTGCGCAGCTGCCTCGAACGGCTCGACGGCCGCGCCCGCGAAGTGATCCACCTGCACTACGAACTGCGCCGTTCCCGCCCGCAGATCGGCGCCGCACTCGGCATCGGCGAGGACGGGGTGAAGTCGCTGCTGCGGCGCACCCGCGCCCTGCTGCGGGACTGCATCGAGCGCCAACGGAGGCTCGCATGACCGACTGGAGCGATCGCGCCATCGACCTGGGCCTGCAGGAGCTGCACGGCCAACGGCCCCCCGACCTCTCCGCGCGCGTACTGCTGGCGCTGCGCGAGTCGGCACCGGGGCCGCTGCCGCAACTGGCACCGCCGCGGCCGTTCCGCCGCCGCACCCCGTGGTTCGCCGCCGCAGCCGCACTGGCCAGTGTGGCCGCCGTTGCCGCCTGGTGGCTCGGCACCGCCCCGGTTCCGCCGCCGCCGCTGGTCCAGATCGCGGTCCAGGTGACGGCCGGCGCCCTGGCCGCCGACCAGCTGGCCGGACCGCCACCCCGCCACCAACTCTGGCAGGCCGGCCACGGCGGGGACTTCGCCGCGCGGCCGCGCAACCGCCTGCGCTGCAGCCAACCGACCCAGTGGACGTTCGGCGCCTTCGGCCGCCTGTCCGCCGGTCCCGACACCGAACTCGAAGTGGAAACCATGGAGATCTCCGTCAAACAGGGCGCCATCGCCGGCGCCGTTCTCACCGTCGCCGTCGTCGCTGGTGTCGTCACCTGGCACGCGCTCGACCACGACACCACGGTGCACACCGGCGGCGTGGTGCGCATGGAAGCACAGCCCGCACCCGGGCCCGACCTGGCTGCCGAGAATGCGCGCCTGCTGCAGCGCATCCGCGACCTGGAGCAGGCCCAGGAAGCGCTGCTCGCGGCGCGCACCGCGGTGCCGGAACAGGCCCCCAGCGCCGACGCCAAGCCGGAGGTGGCCGCCGCGCCGGTGCCCGCCGCCGTGGCGGTCCTGTTCGACGACCCGCGCTACGCCGAAGCCCTGGCCAAGGTCGACTGGGCGCTGGTCGGCAAGGTCACCGACGAGATGCAGCCGCTGCTGCTCGAGCTCGCAGCGGCGATGGCCAAGGACGGCGAAGTGCCGCCGGAGCTGGCGGCCAAGATCGGCGCGCTCAACGCCCAACTGGTCAACCAACTGCCTGCCCTGCTGAAGGCCGGCCTGCCGGGTTTCGGCCCGAACGGCGCCTACACGCACCCGCTGTTCGTCGGCAACAGCTTGGCCAGCACGCTCGCCGCCGCGGGCCTGCCGCTCGACGGCAACCAGACTTCGACCCTGGCCAATCTGGTGCGTTCGTTCTCCGCCGAGAACCAGGCCCTCGCCGACCAGCCGCAGGGGCTCGCCGTGGAACGCCTGCTCGCCGAAACCACCTTGAAGCAGCGCCTCTACCAGGAGCTGCAATCGCAACTGACCCCGCAGCAGCTGGCCCGCCTCTACCCCGAAGGCAGCACGCGCTACGACGGCCTGAGCATGTTCTCGACCGGCCTGATGACGCGCCCCTACACGCAACCGCTGAACGCGCAGAACCCGGCTGACTTCGCGCGCCAGGCCAGCCGCCGGCTCGGTGAAGAACTGGGCCTCGACGCGGCCGGCACCGACCGCGCCCGCGCCCTGTTCGAATCGATCGCGGGCAGCACGCGCGAGCTGTGGAGCGAACCCGCCGACAGCACCGAGAGCAACTTGCGCATGCTGCGCGCCGGTCGCACCGAAGCCGCGATGCGCGCGCAGCTGACGATCCTGCAGGAACTGCAGCGTCAGGTGCCGCTCACGCCGGAGCAGCAGAAGAAGCTGCAGCAGCTGTCGCGGATCTACGTGCCGCTGCCGCGGTGAACCAGCTCGCGCGGCGGACCGCGCCCCGGTACTCTCGCTCGCTGCGATGACCCAGCGAGCCATTGGCCCACTGCTTTGGCGCTACCTGCTGCCGCAGATCGGCAGTTGCGCCACGGCGCTGCTGTGGGCTGCCAACGCCTCCCCCGGCCAGGAACGGCAACCGGCGTTCGTTCGCCTACAGCGCGACGATGGGCAACCGGTGGCCCATGCCGAGGTCTGCGCCCTGGGCAGCCCGTGGCTGCCCACTCAGCCCGTGCCCGCAGACCGCGTGGTCGCGGTGACCGACGCGCAGGGCCGCGCGCAATTGCCGCTGTTGCCCGACCTGGAGTACTCGGCGTGGGCCGTCGTGCCCCCTGTCGGCACGACCGACTTTCGCGTCACCCAGGTTGCCCAAGTCCTCCGCCAGGGCAGTTCCGCCGAGCTCCGACTCGGCCCGGCCCGGCCACGCCAGCGCGCGCGGCTCACCGGCGTAGAACACTGGCCGAGCGACCTCGGCCTGCACATCACAGCCGTCGCCATCGAAGGGCATGTGCTGCCGGTCTCGCTCGACACCGACGGTCTGCTGCCACCGCTGCCCGAGATCGGGGTGTTCGTGATCGCCGATCGAGACGGCCAAGTGGTGTGGGCCGGACCGCCCAAACCAGGGGCACTCGCAACCCGCGATGTGGCGATGCCGCGGCCGCAGCGCGGCGTGGTCACGGTCCGCGGCCCAGATGGCAAGCCGGTCGCGGGGGCAGAGATTCGCCAGTTGCTGAGTCTGGCGCAGCCCAGGCCACCGTTTTCGGGCTTGGGCGAAGGCTACCGAGAAGTCGCTGCGCCACCGTGCACGCACCGACTGGGTGCGACGGATGGCGAGGGCCGCTGTGCGTTCGAGCTGCCGGCTTGGACCGACGACCTCAATTGGAACCTGCTGGCAACGGCGCCAGGACTCGGCGCGATCGAGTTCGGCATCCAGTCAGGGATCGTCAAGATCGGCGAGCTCACTTACCCCAGGAACAAGGACGCCGAGGGGCGATGCCAGTTCTCCTTGCAGCTGCCCGGCGCGCGCAGGGTAGCGGTTCCCGCAGCCGAGGGGGAAGTTGCGACCGTGATCCCAGCCTATGCGCCACCGATGCCCGCACAGGTGGTCGATCGCGCCATCGAGATTCCGGTGGGAAAGCCCTGCTGGGTGCGGCTGCCGGCCACGGGCGACGCTCCCGTCGGCTACGCCCACCTGACGGCAAAGGAGGATGCCCTGCCCAAGCTCCACGAGGTCACCATCACGGTGCGAGAAGCCGACGGCCGGCCACCGGATCGCGCCGTGCTCACGCTGTTCGCCTCCCACCTAGAGATCCCGTTGGTGCTCGACCGACTCGGGCGGACGCGACTGCGACTTGGCGCCGAACGATGCCTCGCGTTCGCCACCAACGCCACCGCGGTCGCGCACGCCGAAGTGCGGCCCGGCGGCGCCGCCGAGCTGACTCTCGAACTGGCGCCGCCGGCGCTGGCCGAGATCCAGTTCTTGGGCGCTGACGGCCAGCCCCTGGCCGGCGGCACGGCGCCGTACGGCATGCGCACTTCGAGCCGCAGATCCGATCCCTGGTTTCAGGGCATCCTGGTGCGCAAGCAGCAGTGGCTCCACCAGCGCGGGTTCGGCCCCGCCACGCTCGATTCGGCAGGCTGGCTGCGGCTGCCGCTGTTGGCGCCCGACGCGGCGATCGATCTGGTGCCCGGCGTCGGTGGAGCGCAGTTCGATCCCGTGCGCCTCGCTCCTGGCAAGACCAGCATCCAGTTGTACTGAGACGGCAGGTGCAAAGCGCAGGTCGACGCCGAGCTGCCGCAGC
Source organism: Planctomycetota bacterium (assembly GCA_016795295.1). Taxonomy (GTDB): domain Bacteria; phylum Planctomycetota; class UBA1135; order UBA1135; family UBA2386; genus JAEUHP01. The sequence continues at coordinate 7,438 of JAEUHP010000034.1, forward strand.
TCAGAGCCTGAGAGAGAAACCTCTCGAAGGCTCTGCGCGGCCGCGAAAGCGGCCGCCAATCGGCAATCTGAGAAGCCGTATGATGACTTCTTCTCGGCCTCTCAGCCGCCGACGAGCACCTTGAACCCGCCGTAGACCATGCGCTGCATGTCGAACGGCATTTCCTTCGGCATGGGGCTCTTCGCCATCTCCTGCATCACCTTCGCGTTCACCTTGTCGCGGTGCGCCTTCGACTTGAACACCACGTAGGCGAACACCACCGTCTCGCCGCGCTTGCCGTTCATGACCTTGGGGAACGGCATGCCGCAGGGCGTCTTGGTGTCGTCGGACACGCATTCCTTGTAGTCCAGCGCGCCGTGCTTGCGCCACGTGCGCTCGCCCCACTGCGCCAGCTTCTTGTAGGCCTTGAGCTTCTTGGTGGGAACGACGAGCAGGTAACCATCGACGTAGGACATGGGTGGTCTCCGTGGGTGCGTTTGGCTGGCGATCGCCGCCAAGTCGTGCGCAGAGCATACCCGCTAGGCAGCCGAACGCAGTCGATTGCTGCGCGCCCACTGGCCACCCACGAGAACCGGGGCACCGCCCGCCCAGGGCGAGCGATGCCCAGCAATCACAGCGCGCTCAGCGCCGCGCCGAAGTTGACGTGCAGCACCGTGCCACCGAGCACCAGCGCCGGCACCGACTGCACGCCGGCAGCCTTGGCTTCGGCGAGACGGTGCCGGTCGGCACCGAGATGCACGACTTCGACGTCGATGCGCGAGCGATCGAGGGCGCCGAGCAGGGACTGTTCGGCCGTGACGCACACCGGGCAGCCGGCGTGGTAGAAGGTTGCTTTCTGTTTCATGTTGGACCTGTGTGTGCGCAGCGACGTGCTGCGTGCCCGCAAGATGGGCGCAGGTCCACGACGAACGAAGAGAGCACCTTTCGGTAACCAAGGAACATGCCCGACCAACCGAACGTCGCCGCCATGGTGGAGAGCATCGTCGGCTGCAAGTGGTCGCTGCGCCTGCTGGGTCGGATCGCCGACGCACCGCAGCGGCCGAGCGCCTTGTTGCGCAGCTGCCGCGGACTGTCCGCCAAAGTCATGAACGAGCGCCTGCGCAAGTTCCAGCGCTTCGGCTTGGTCGCGCGCAGCGTGCAGGGCGACAAGCCGCCGATCGAGGTCGAGTACGCGCTCACCGGACTCGGCCGCAAGTTCGTCGCCCTGCTGGCGGAGATCGACCGCCTGCAGCACGAACTGGACGGCTGACGGAGCGCGGCCGCAGGCTCAGCGGCGAGCCTGCCCCTTGCCGGCCGCGGCACCACCACCGGCGGCGCCCGTAGGGTCCCCACCGCGCAGCTCCAACACCACCAGCAGCACGCCGCAGAACAACAGCAGCCCGCCGAACGGCACCAGGACCACCGCCACCCCGGGATCGTTGCCGAGCGGCCACAACCCACCGCCCAAGAACCCCAGCGGCATCAGCACCCCGGCGGTGCGCAGACACAGGCCCGCGCGAGCCAGCCGCGCCGCATCGCGATCCCGCAGCGTCGCCGCGAACAGCAGATTCACCAGCGCCAGCAGCGTGCCATGGCTGTGTGCCAGCGTGAGCTGCAAGCGCCGCGCCTCCTGGCCGACGTCGAGGTACCAGCCGAGCTTGAAGCCGTGCAGGGCTTCGAGCGCCATGCCGAGCGTGAGCCAGCACAGCAACGACCACCAACCGAAGCGCCGCGACCGCTGCCAGACATCGTGTTGCGGGACATCCATGAGTGATTCCTATTCGAACAAGCGGACGGGTCGCCGATCGCGGCGCGCGAGCAAGGCGTCGAATGCCGCCTGATCCAGGCCGGTGGTGGTGAGCAGCACTTCGGGCCGGGCCACGCCCTGCGGCCGGAACCCGGCCAAGACTTCGGCCTTGGCCCGTTCGCGCCCCTCGGCCGCCCCGAGCAGGTCACGGGGCGCCTGCGCCGCACCGGGCAGGGTGCGCAGCGAGCGCTCGGCGATCACCCGCACCGCCTCGTAGGGATCGACCAGCAGTTCGGCGACGTACGGCGCGAACCAGTCGGTGCCCGCAGCCTGCTGGGCCGGCGCCCAGCCGAAACTCCAGGCCATCAGGGCCCGTTGCGCGGCATCGCCACGCAGCGTCCACAAGACCCCCGCAGCGACGTCGCGCTGCTCGCGGGACAGTTCGGGGACCGGTGTGCCGTACCAGCGCTGCAGCGCGTCTGCGGTCCAGCCGAGCGAACGGTCCAGGTGGCACTGGTTGCACGCGTTCGGCCGACCGGTCGCCAGCGACGAGGGCACGCTCGGACTGGCCACGCGGTGGGTGCGCACCCCCTTCAGCAAACCGTAGGTGGTGTGCGGCATGTGGCAGTTCATGCAGCGGCTGCCTGGAGAGTCGGCGGCGTGGTGGCTGTGTGCGGCGGGATCCGCTGCGAACTTCGGATGGCATTGCAGGCACGACGCGTCGCCGGAATCGGGACGCAGCTGGTCGTCGGCCCATTCCTTCTGCGGCCGCGGATCGTCGGCCGCCTGGTGCAGCGTGTGGCAGGACAGACAACTCATCTCGCCACGGTCGAAGCAGCCCGAACCCACCAGCGCGTTGTATTCGCGGCCGGCGACGCGGATCAGGCCGTCGGACCAGAACTGTTCGTCGCCCTTCGACTTCAGGGTGCGGTCGGCGAGCAGATCGTCCCCAGGACGGTAGGTGAAGCCGCGCTGGAACCACTCTTGCAGGCGCGGCTCGGCGCGCGTGAAGTGGTATTCGAAGTTGCCGTGGCACTGACCGCAGACCTGCGTCGAACGCACGTGGTCGAGTTGGCTCGGGTCGACGATCGACGGTGCGGTCGCGGTGTCGAAGTGCTGCAGATAGCGCCGCAGGGGGTTGCGCTGTTCGGCGGCATGCCGTTCGCCCGGTCCGTGGCAGGCTTCGCAGGCGATGCCGAACTCGGCGACCTGGGTGTCGGCACCGTGCATGCCGGTGTTGTCCCAATCGAGCCGCGGCCGGCCGTGGGTGGCGTGGCACTTGATGCAGATCAGGCTCCAATCGCCGAGCTGGTGCTGGATCGCGTCGTCGTGGGGCAGCAGGAAGGCGGATGCGCGCGGCAGCCAGCGCCGTTCGGCGACCTGCCAGACGAACGGCAAGAGGCCGAGCACCCGTTCGTAGCCGGTTTCGTACCAGTAGACCTGCATCTGGTGCGAGCCGGTGGTGGTGACCACCTTGCGGCGCACGCGCTGGCCCTGGCCTGGAGCTGCGACCGGGTCGGCGAGTTCGATCCAGAAACCGTCGTCGCGGCGCTCGAGGGCGAACTTTTGGCCAGCGCACTCGAGCGTGCCCGAGAAGTCGGCCAGCACGGTCTCCTGGGTGGCCCGCTGGGTCATGCTGCGGTGGTAGGAAGCGCGCCACGTGCTGTGTTCGCGCGGATGGCAAGCACGGCAGCTCGCCGAGCCGGTGTAACCGTCGGCGGCGACTTCGACGGGGCGACCGGCGACGGCCGCTTCGGGCAGCGGCCCGGGCCCGCGTTGCCAGAATGCCGCCGCCAACGTGACCATCGCCGCGGTGGCACAAAGGGCAGCGGCGATTGCGGCAACCGGGCGACGGCCGAAGCGCGCCAGGGGCAGAGCGCCAGCCAACGCCACGAGACTGCCGACGACGGTGGGCAGGGACGGCATGGGACGAAGCGGCGCATGGTAACCGCAGCCGGTATGTTCGCCAGTCGCCCGAGGTGTCCTTGGGGCGCGGGGTGGTGCGCCCCCAGTCCCGCGCCGAACGCTCCCATGGCCCACCCACCACCTGCCGCCGACCGCCCTTGGTGCTTCGTCACCGGAGCCACCGGCTTCGTCGGCCGCCACCTGCTGCCACGCCTCGCCGAACAGTATCGCTTGCGCTGCCTCGTGCGCACGCCGAAGCCCGCGCCGCAGTTGGCTCGAGTGCCGTTCGCCGCAGTGCCCGGCGATCTCGGCGACGCCGCGGCGCTGGCCGCTGGCGTGCGCGACGCGGAGGTCGTCGTGCACCTGGGCGCCTTGGTGTCGTACCAACCGCGGGATCGCGCGGCGATGTTCCGGATCAACGCCGAGGCGACGGCCGCACTGGCCAGCGCGGCGCGCTTGGCCGGCGTGCGGCGATTTCTGCACGTCTCGTCGATCGCCGCGATCGCCTACCGCGATCGCCCCGAAGTGCTCGACGAGACCGCGAGCTACAACTTCGGCCCGCTGCGGCTCGGCTACCACGACAGCAAACATGCCGCCGAACGGGCCGTGTTGGCCGAAGTGGCCCGCGGGCTCGACGCTGTGATCGTCAATCCGCCGTCGATGTACGGCGCTGGCGACCGGCGCAAAGGCGATGGCTCGCTGCTGACGGCCGTGCTCGAAGGACGCCTGCCGGCCAATCCCCCGGGCGGACTCAACGTGGCCGACGTCGCCCATGTGGTCGACGGCATGCTGGCCGCACTGCAGCGCGGGCGCGCCGGCGAACGCTACATTCTCGGCGGCGAGAACCTGACCGGCCGCGAACTGTTGGCACGGGTCGCCGCCGTGGTCGGGACCACACCGCCGCGATGGACGCTGCCCGGCTGGCTGTGCCGGGCCGCAGCTCGGTGGGTAGCGCTCCACGAGCGCTGGGGCCGCCGCGACGGGCCCTTGACCAGCGAGCTGCTGCGACTCACGCCGCGCTATCTGTGGTTCTGCAGCGGCAAGGCCGAACGCGAGCTCGGCCATCGACCGCAGCCGGTGACCTCGGGCATCGCAGCGGCCTGGCAGGAACTTGCCACTGCGGCAGATTTCTCGCCATCTGCGTAACCGTTGCCGCGTTCGGGACACAACCACCCTGTCCGCGGCGCGCAGGACGGGTGGTGCGCGTGCGCGGGGTGAGACACCCCACCCGCTGGGCCACCAGCCCAAGGAGATCCCGATGCGTTCCTTCTCGCTGTTCCCGTGGTTCGCCGCCACGCTCGCTTGGTTCGCCACTCCGGCGCTGCGCGCGCAGGACACGTGCCCGCGCCAGACCACCGAGGCCCGTGCGAGCACGCTCGTCAACGGCCCGGCCAGCCAGTGCAAAGGCATCGACCTGCGCATTGGCGGCGTGGTGGTCGGCACGTCGAACGCCGCCTGCCCGACGTTCGTCGTCTACACGCCCGCCCACGAAGTGGCGGTGCCCGCCACCACCCGGACCCAAGTGGGGGTGGTTTCGTCCGAGCCGGTCCTGCTGATCACCTTCGCCTGCAAGCAGGACTGGTTCTTGTTCATCCCGATCGGCAGTTCGTGCGTGCTCGAGAACGTCCGCAACAGCGGCGTGGTCCACCACCTGGTGGCCAAGCCCTGCACCACGGGGGAATGACGCCCCCGCACGCCCACTAGGCAATGGGGCCGCTGCGGCGGCCCCGTCCCGCCGCGGTGGCGCACCTCGTTGCACCACCGCGGCCTTCTTCGACCGAGCACCCACATGCACCTACCGACCCACCAGACCCGTCTTCGCACTCTTCCATGGCTCTTGGCCACCGTGCCGCTGCTGGCCCTGCTGGTCACGGGCACGGTCGCGTTCTGGCCGCGCCCTGCGCTCGTGCCCGCGCCAGAAGTGCCACCCGCACCCGCCAAAGCCGCCGCAGGGCCCGCCGTGGCCAGCGCCGGCGAGCGCGCCACGCTGCTGCGCGAACCAGCGGCTCCCGCTGGGGTGGCGCCGCGGCCGCAGCTCGACTTCGGCAGCGAAGTCGAGGCCCTGGTCAGCCTCGGGGAAGCAACCAGCCGCCACGTGCAAGCAGACGAAATCGACCTGGCGCGCAACAGCGACGCGGCTGCCCGCCAGCGTTTCGACGGCCTGCTGGCCGAGTTCCAGGACGCTGGGGAGCGCAGCCTGGATCTGTTGGTCACGCTGCCCGCCGGGTCCACGGAGCCGCGGGACACCGGCCGCCGCTTGGTGCTGCAACTGGTCCTGCAGGCCGAGATCGCCCGCCGGCACGAGGTCCGCGACGAGCCGGCCTCGAGCCACCGCTCCGATGCCCTGGTCGCGGCGCTGCTGCGCACCATGCCGGCGCAGGAGCCACTCGCCCGGCTGGGCGAACGGGTCCTGGCCCACCAGCCCTTCCTGCACCTTTGCCACGAGCCCGAAGTGCTGCAGCTGGTGCAGCAAGCCAGTCGGGGCGAAGTGCCCCGGGAGGTCGCCACCAGCCTGCTCTCGACGCTCTGGGACAACCTGCAGCGCCGGGGCGAACGCAGTTCGGCAGAGCTGGCGAACCTGGCGCTGGTCCTGCTGGCGGACCCGGACCCGAGCCAGCGCACCGCCGCATGCCGGCAGTTGTTGCTCGACGGGCGCTTCCGCGGCGTGGTGTTGGCGTGGCTGCGCGAGCACCGCGACCACGCGGTCGCCAGCGAGCTCGCGAACATCGCCGCGCGCGAACTGCCCGCCAAAGACGCCCTGGCCGTGCTCCGGGAGGTGGCGCCGATCCTCGGCAGCGCCCCCCAGGCCTACATGGTGCTGGGCATGCGCGACACCGCAGCGGTTGCCGACGCCTACCGCGAACTGCTCGCCGGCGACCAACACGCCGCCGTCCGCGTCGACCTGCTGGCGGGCCTCGCCACCGGCGATCGCGGTGAGGCGCTACCGCTCCTGGAGCAGGCCCAGACCAGTGACCCGAGTCCGCGCGTGCGCGCCCAGGCGTTGCTGACCATCACCTCGAGCGCCACCGAGAGCCACGGCACCGCGGCGTTGGAGCGAGCGCTGGGGGATCCCGCCCTGCGCTCCGACCCGCACCTGCTCGGCATGGCCGTGATGGCCCTGCAGAATCTGGAAGTGGCGGGTCTGACCAACGCCGTCGACCGCTTCGGCCAACAGCTGCGGAGCCTGCCACTGCGCGAGGACACGCGCAACCTGCTGGAGCAGCTGCTCGCACACTCGCTGCCGGGGGGCCTCACGTCCGACCAGTGGTCGAAGGCCAGCCGGGCCACCGGATTCGGGGGGAACACCGGATCCAGGGAAGCCACCGGGTCCGGTCGCAGCCGCTAGGGCTACTTCTTCTTCTCGACGTGCTTGGTGTGCCGGCGCAGCCGCGGGCTGTACTTCGACAGCTCCAGCTTGTTCGTGCCGGGCTTCTTCATGATCGTGTAGTTCCGGTCACCAGTCTCCTCGCAGACGAGGAACACGATTTCTTTCTTCTTCTTGGGCTTGGCCATGGCACGAGCGGCCCGGAAGGGCCGGATTCTAGGGGCGGAGCAGCGTAGCGAAGCGCCGCCCCGACGCAAGCCCGAGTTGCCGCAGCTGGCAAGACCCTACTGGTGCAGGAGGGTCAGGACCGGCATCTGGCCCTGGTACGGGAGCCATGGCGACCAGGTCGCCGTGCCCGGAAAATAGACGCTGGCGCACTGGTTGGCGACCCCGACCGTGCCCACCACCAAGATCTGGCCGTTCGAGGCCGCGAGCGGCACCCCGGGCCGCGCCACGTCGAGCCAACCGCCCTGCAGCCCGAGCCGGGTGCCGTTCGCGGCGAAGGTCGCCGCCAGCGTGAAGGTCTGGCTGAAGTTCCCTCCGGCGTCAGCCAGCCCGGACCAGAGCACATCCATGGGAGCCCACTGGTGGCACGGAGCCAGACTCGGGGCGAGCGCCCCCAGCGAGCCGCCGAAACCGACATAGCCGGGCCCCAGCGGACGGGTCTCGGGCGCGAGGCCGAGCCAGAGGAAGGCGAGGCCCGAGGGTGGCGCCCCGGTGAGCCGCAGCGCAGCAGTGCCGCCGGTAGTGGGCGGACCGGCGGTGGTCCAGAGCAACTGCGTCGGCGTGGATCGTGTGGTACAAGTCCCTGCCCCCAAAGAGGCTACGTGACCTGCATCGACGCCGTTCGGCGACCACCAGGCGTCCAGCCAGTGCGCCGCGCCCACCGCCAGCGGACCGTCCCCGGCTTCGAATTCCAAGAACAGGGTGCCGGGCACCACCGGCAGCGGCGTCTGCAGCACCAGGTCGACCAGGTCCTCGCCGACCTGGGTGCTCGCGATCGGACCCGACCGGGCGGGCACCGCCACCACGGCGGGCCCGAACAGCACCGCAACCCCAGCGGGCCGGTTCGCGACCAGATCCCGGCTCAGGGCCGTCGCGGTCTGGGCCTGGAAGCCACCGCGCACGGTTAGGGTCCGCTGCAGGGCCGGGTAGGCCGGCTCGCCGAGGAACGTCGGCCGGCGCAGCCGCAAGCCAGTGATCGTGGTGCCTTGCAGGGCGGCCGGCAGCAGCGCCGGGTCGACGCGCACCTGCAGCACACCCTGGCTCCAGCGCAGGGGCAGGGACACCGCCGCGTTGCCCGGCAAGGTTCTACACACCGCGGGCAACACCGTGCGCTGCTGGGCCTGGAGCGGGGGCAACCACGCGGCGGCGGCCAGCGCGGCAGCGGCCCACCGCGAACCGCGCGCCGGGCGCTTGGAGAGGGAGTGGCTCATGCGCCCTTGCCATCGGCACTTCCCGACCTGCAACCGTAGGCGCCATCGGCCGTCCGCCCCCCGGCGCGCGACCAGCCCGGGAGAAAAAGAAAAGGGCCCGGTTCCCGCCGGGCCCTTCTCGGGGTCGTCCGCAAACTCGACTCCCTCCTTCCCTTTCGCGCCCATGGCATCGGCAGCCGCGGCTCGCCGACTGAAGCGATTCCCGTAGCCGCGCGGTTGCACGCCGGCACTCCAGGGCCGAGCATCGGCGCATGAACGAGCCGACCCAGCTCCCCGCCGTGACCGTGGTCACGGGCAGCAGCCGCGGCATCGGCAGTGCGATCGCCGACCAACTCGCCGCTGCCGGCCACCGACTGGTGCTGGTGGCAAGGGACGCCACGGCCTTGGCCGCGCAGGCCGAACGGCTGCGCGCGCGCGGGGCCGCCGCCCTGGCGGCGCCCACCGACCTCCGCGATCCGACCGCAGCCGCGCGCCTGATCGCCACCGCCGAAGCCGCGTTCGGCCCGGTCACCGCGATCGTCAACAACGCCGGGACCGCACCCGCCGAGAAGATCGAACGCACCAGCGATGCGATGCTGCAGGAGACGTTCGCCCTGCACGTGGCGGCCCCTCTGGCCCTGGCCCGCGCCGCCGTGCCCGGCATGAAGCAGCGCGGCCACGGCACACTGCTGCAGCTGGCCTCGACCGCCGGACTGCGCGGCTATCCGTTCACCAGCGCCTACACCGCCGCCAAACACGGCATGGTCGGCCTGTCGCGCGCGCTGGCCGCCGAACTCGCTCCCCACGGCATCCGCGTCTACGCGCTCTGCCCCGGATTCGTCGACACCGACATCACCCGCACCGCCGCCGCTGCCGTGGCCGCCCGTGGCAAGTCGACCGCCGACCAGGCGTTCGCCCGCATGGCGGCGCAGAACCGCATCGGCCGCATGCACCAGCCCGAAGAAGTTGCGGCGGCCGTGGCCGACCTGCTGCACCGCCGCCCGACGGGCTGCGTCTACGACCTCGACCGCGACCCCCCTGTCTGCCTCGACGCCGAACCCGACGCCGAACCCCGCCCATGAGCCAATACGACTTCCGTTTCGAACGGCACAGCGACGGCATCGCCGTGCTGACGCTCGATCGCCCCGAAACTCTCAATTCGCTGACCTTCTCCATCTACGGGCAACTCGAACGGCTGTTCCGCGACCTGGAGACCGACGAGTCGGTCAAGGTGGTGGTGCTGACCGGCCACGGCCGCGGCTTCTGCAGCGGCGGCAGCGTCGAGGAGATCATCGGCCCGCTGCTCGAAGCCGAACTCGACGCCACCCTCGCCTTCACGCGCATGACCGGCGCCGTGGTGCGCAACATGCTGCGCCTGCCGAAGCCGATCCTGGCCGCCGTGAACGGCACCGCCGCGGGCGCTGGCGCGGTGCTGGCGCTGGCCAGCGACCTGCGCGTGATGGCGGACACCGCCAAGTTCGCGTTCTTGTTCACCAAGGTCGGCCTCACCGGCGCCGACATGGGCGCCGCATGGCTCCTGCCCAAGGTGGTCGGCACCGGACGCGCCATGGAGATCCTGATGCTCGGCGACAAACTGCCCGCCGACGAATGCCTGCGCATCGGCCTCGCCAACCGCGTGGTGCCGCACGACGCGGTGCTGGCCGAGACCATGGCGCTGGCGCGGCAGCTCGCCGCCGGGCCCGGCTTGGCACTGGGCATGACCAAGAAGATGGTCTGGAACGAGTGGCCGATGGACCTCGACGCCGCCATCGAACAGGAAGCGCAGGCGCAGGCCTTGCTGCTGCGCGCCCACGACCACCGCGAATTCTACAACTCCTGGATGGAGAAGCGCGCGCCGCGCTTCCAGGGCCGATGAACCTCGATCTGCTGTTGCCCGACGCCGACCTCGAGCCGGCCGATCGGGACTTCGCCGGCCGCATCCGCGCGTTCGCCGCGTCGGCGCTGGCACCCCACGCCCGCACCTGCGACGAGCAGCGCACCTTCCGCCGCGCCATGGTGCACGAACTGGCGGCCGCCGGCATCCTCGGCGGGCCCCTGCCGAAAGACGCCGGCGGCGGCGGCTGGACGCCCCTGCAACTCGCCCTCGCCCACGAAGAACTGGGGGCGGTGTGCGGCAATGCGCGCGGCTTCTGTGCCGTGCAGACCGGCCTGGTGGCACAGTGCCTGCACCGCTACGGCACCGCAGCGCAACGTTCCCGCTGGCTGCAGCCGTTGCTGCACGGCACGGCCATCGGCTGCTTCGCGCTGACCGAACCCGAGGCCGGCAGCGACGTCGCCTCGCTGCGCACCCACGCCATGGCCGACGGGCCCGGGCGCTACGCAGTGCGCGGCAGCAAGTGGTGGATCACCAACGGGGGCATCGCCGATGTGATGATCCTGTTCGCCACGCTGGATCCGAGCCAAGGTCGCGCCGGGCTCACGGCGTTCCTGGTCGAAACCGATCGCCAAGGACTGCAGCGCACACCGATGCCCGGCATCGAACTCGGCCACCGCGGCAGCGACCACGCGGTCATGACCTTCGACGGCTTCCCGGTGCTGGCCGACGAGATGCTCGGCCAGCCGGGCAAGGGCTTCGGCGTGGCGATGGGCGGCCTCGCCGCCGGGCGCCTCTCCGTCGCCGCCGGCGCCGTGGGTGTGCACCGCGCCGCGCTCACCGCCGCGCTGCAGTTCACCGGCGAACGCCGCCAGTTCGGCCAACCCCTGGCCGCGCAGCAGATGGTGCAGGAACGGCTCGCCGACCACTGCACCAGCCTGCACGCGAGCCGCGGCCTGGTGCACCGCTGTGCCCGGCGGCGCGCCGCTGGCAGCGAGACCGCAGCCGACCTGGCGATGGCCAAGCTCTACGCCACCGAAGCCGCCGCGCGCGCGGCCGAAGATGCGGTCCAGCTCCACGGCGCGCGCGGCTACAGCTCGGCGTTCCCGGTCGAACGGCTGTGGCGCGACATCCAAGCGCTGCGCATCTACGAGGGCACGACGTTGATCCAGAAAACCATCGTCGCCCGCGCCCTGCTCGGCAGTTGAACCCGGGGGCCAGGTGAACCCCGGGCACGGGGCCCGGCCTGCGCCGCTGCCGCCACCCCGCCCCGTCAGCGGTTCTCCGGCCGGGTGTTCGAGAACGTCACGCGTACCACGGCGACGTCTTCCCAGCCTTTGCCCGCCGGCACGCGCCCTTCCTTCATCACGCGAAACCGGGTTTCGACCATGTGTTCCCGGATCTCGATGTTGTGCAGGATCATGCGCCGCAGCGCCTTCAGCCGCTCCATGCACACGTCCACCGAAGTCACCACCTGGCCGCGGCTGTTCTTGCCCGCCGGCACGTCCGGCGTCTCGATCGCCACGTGGATGTCCGAGGCGAACGTCACCGACGCCACCACCGTGCGGTTCAACCAGTTCGCGACGTCGCGCTTGATCGACATCTGATCCGGCTCGAAGAAGTCCGACAGCGGCGCGGTCATCGCCACCGAATCGTCGGTCTGGTCGATGCGCAGCGACTTGCCTGCCACCTCCTGATACTCGGGCAGCACTTCCTTGAGGAACTCGCGCATCTCGCCGTCCTGCGCGGTCACCAGCGGCGCAGCGTGCATCACGTCGCCGCCACCGGTCTGGTTGTCGAAGATGCCGACGTCTTTGGTCTTGCCCTCGCCGGAGATGTGGAACGCCCACTGGATGGAGTTCTTCACCGCCTTGAGCCGCGACAGATCCTGCTGGCCGATGGCGTAGAGCACCACGAACAGCGCGAACAGCAGCGTCATCATGTCCGCGAAGCTGATGACCCAGCGTTCGTGGTTGACGTGTTCTTCGTGTTTGTGCTTCTTGGCCATGACGGTTCGCGCGGCTCAGTGCTTCTTGTCGTTGGCCGCACCACCACCGTGGTGCCCGAGGTAGACCTTGAGCTTGCTGCGCAGTGCGCCCGGTGCGATGCCCGACTGAATGCCGACCACCCCTTCGAGCACCATGCTCTTCAGCAGCTGGTCGTGTTCGATGTGCCGCTTCAACTTGAACGACATCGGCAGGCAGACGACGTTGGCGAAACCGACCCCGTAGACCGTGGCGACGAACGCGACGGCGATGCCAGGGCCGATCAACGCCGGCTGGTCGAGCACGCTCATCACGTGCATCAGGCCGAGCACGGCGCCGAGCACGCCGACCGTCGGCGCCAGAGCGCCCCAGGTCTCCCAGAACTTCATGCCCGCCTTGTCGTCCTCCTCGGCGATGTGCATGTCGACCTCGACGGTCTCCCGAATCGCTTCGGCCGAACTGCCGTCGATGGCCAGGGTCAGGCACTTGACCAGGAACGGGTCGCCCTGGCCGCTGTTGGCGTAGGTCTCCAGCGCCAGGAGGCCTTCGCGGCGCGCCAAGTTGGCGAGCTCGATGACCTTCTCCATCAAACCGTGGAAGTCGTATTTCGACGGCAGGAAGACGCGCTTCAGCGACTTGATCGCGAACGACATGTCGGAGGGCAGCGTGGCGACCATGGTGGCCCCCAGCGAGCCGATGATCACGATCATGAACGCCGTGACCTGCAGCAGGGCGCTCGGATGGCCGCCTTCCAGCACCATGCCCCCGATCACGCCGACGAAGGCGAGCACCAACCCGATGATGCTGAAGATGTCCATTTGCCTTGTGCTGCTCGTTCCCGGTTGCGCCGAAGGGACCGTCTGGTCCGTCGGAGCATGGTCGGCCGTTCCTGGCGGCGCTTGAGCGCCTTGTCGGACTTCGCGGCAGTCGCGCTTTGGGGCCGCGGTTTGCCGCGCCAGCGCCGCATTGGGTGTCGCAGCCCTCGACACTTCGACCACGCGCGCGGGCCGCGCGCCGCGCTTGTGGCAGATCGCTACGAACGCGCAGCCGCCGTCCCGTCCGGAGACGGAGGCTCGGCTTCGTAATTGCCGAGCACGCGGCCCAGCACCACGGTGTAGACGAGGTTGCCGCGGGTCAGGTCGACGTCGGGCAGGAAGTCGTCGTCGAGCTGGGCGAGCAGGTCCGGA
>JAEUHP010000074.1 GCA_016795295.1 Planctomycetota bacterium
TGCGCCGCTACGAGTTCCCGCAGGAGGTCCTGCGGGTGCACCTGTGGTTCGCCAAGGCCGGCGGCTTGCTGGCCCTGCCCGTGATCGCCACCGGTGTCTGGCTGTGGCGCAGCGAACGGGCGCGGCTCTGGCACCAGATCGCCGTCTTGGTGTGGCTGCTGGCGGTGCTGAGCGCCACCGGCACCGGCCTGTGGCTGTTCAGCCACGGCACCGTCAAGGCCTGAGCAAACGCGCGCGAGCCAAGCGGCGAAGGCTCAGCGCACCAGCGTGTGCAGCCCCCGCGTCGCGGCCACCCCCTGCGCCGCAGCCGCATCGACGTAGAAGCTCTGCGAGTAGAGGTTGAGGCCGTTCCACACCGGATCGATCGGAATGAACAGGCCCAACTGGTAGGCGCCGCTGCCGTCCAACAGGTGGAACAGCGTCGTGGTCGACTGCACCAGCAGCGTGCCGTTCAGGAAGGGCAGGTTGCTGGGCAAGAATCCGACCGCGAGCAAGCCGGCCGCGCCCGCGCGGCCTTGGGTGATGTCGACCCGGGTGGTCTGGCCGCGACCGGCGCAACCGCCACCCTGGATGCTGGGCACCCCATTCTGGCCGGCGATGCCGGTGCCGTAGCCAGTGAACGCACCGCAGACGCCGAAGCCCTCGACCACCACGATGCGGTTGCCACCGCCATAGGTGGAGAACACCAGGGCCCCTGAGATCGGGTCGGTGCAGGCGCCTTCGGCACCCGCGAGGCCGGTCAGGAACGGGGTGCGCGTGGCTGGAATCGGGTTGCCGACGCTGTCGACCTGGTAGAGCACCACTTGGCCGCTGGAGTACTCGTTGATCAACACGTACTGGTAGTCCGGGATCTGGCTCGACCCAGGCGGCACGTACAGAATGCCCTCCGGGCCGCCGCCGATCGTAACCGGGCCATTGGCCGCAGTGAGGTCGAGCGTGCCATCGGCGCGGGTGCTGTAGGTGAAGCCGTAGAAGGTGCCGGCACTGTAGGAGGCGATCTTCAATTGGCCAGCACCTGGGAACCCGGCGGGCACGAAGTTCAAAGTCCCGGTCGAAGGGGTGACGCCGAACGGCGTCAAGGACTCGTAGCGATCGGGCACCACGCTGCCGGGCCGGATCTGGCCGAGCATGTTGTTGCTGAAGGACGTGAACAGCAGCACACCGTTCGGTGCATAACACAGCCCGCCGTCGATGTTCGGCGCCGTCGCAAGCTGCGTGGCGGTGCCCGTGAAGCCGGTCAGGCGGCCGCTCGAATCCCGCTGCACGCCGATCTCGTAGATCGCTCCGGCACTGCCGTTGGCCGCGCCTCCGATCAGCAGTTTGCTCGGGTCGTTCCGTTTGAACGTGACCCCGCCGTAGTTCGTCGGCACGCCGGGCGCGGAACCGAGGTCGACGTAGCCGTAGGTCAAGCTGTACGGCGCCTGGATGGTCTGGGCGGCGAGGGAACTGGCGAGGGCCAGAGCAGCAACTACGAAGTGGGCAGAAAGCATGGTGGGGGGCAACGAAGGGGAAGCCGTGGCGTTGCAGAATACCGGCGCAGGACCTGTGCGGCTTGCACACGGCGTGGTGTCGACCGCCGCTGGCACGATGCGGCGCACAGAATCACCAGGGTTTTGGCACTCAGGCCGGGCGCATGGTAGGACCAACGCCATGCTGCTTCGTTGCCCGTCGGCGATTCTCTTCTGCGCCGTGTTGCCCTTGCCAGCGCAGGAACCACCGCCTCTGGGCGACGTGCTGGCGCGCGCCGGCACGCACCGCGCCGAACTCGAACGCGCCTGGCGCGAAGTCCCGGCCGAGGAGCGCCCAGCCTTGGATTTTCTCCTCCGCCACCTGCCCGACGCCGACCTGACCACGCTGCCGGCCGAGTTCCTGCTGCGCGAGGTGCATGCCGCCTGCGCGGCGCGTGCCACGGTGCCGTGGGGCAAGGACCTGCCCGACGCACTGTTCTTCGGTTACGTGCTGCCGTTCGCCCAGGCCAACGAAGCGCGCGAAGACTGGCGCACCGATTTCGCCGCGCGCTTCCTGCCCCAGGTGCTCGACTGCCGCACTCCGGGTGAGGCGGCGCACCGGCTCAACCAGACGGTGTTCCAGGCCCTGAACGTGCACTATTCGACTGGGCGCGCGCGCGCCGACCAGGCGCCGAGTGCTTCGATCGCCCAAGGCAAGGCGTCCTGCACCGGCTTGTCGATCCTGCTGGCGGATGCCTGCCGTGCCTGCTGCGTGCCGGCTCGTCTTCTGTCGGTGCGCTGGCCGCACAAGCCGGGCAACCACACCTGGGTCGAAGTCTGGGACGGCTCGGCGTGGCGCTTCTGCGGCGCCGACGAGCCGGATCCGCAGGGGCTCGACCGCGCCTGGTTCGTGGGCGATGCCGCGCAGTGCGCCACGGCGGATCGCGACCACCGCATCTGGGCGGTGTCCTATGCCGCGACGGGAACTCGCTTCCGACCTGGCTGGGCCCCAGGACTCGAGCTGTGGGGGACCGACGAGACGGCGCGTTATGCCGCGCCGGTCGGCGGCGCGGCCCACGGCGCGGCGCAAGGCAGCACCCAGGATCCCGCGGCCGCGGCGTTGCAGGGGCAAATGGAGCGCTTCTTCGCCGCGGACGCAGCCGCCCAGGCGCGCTTCGAGTTCGATCGCAACCTCGACGCGGAACTGCGCACCAGAGCCGGCGACGCGCGGCTGCGCAGCTTGGCCTTCGCCGCGTGGCGGCAGATCGAACGACCGCGGCTGCAGGCCGACCACGAACAGCGGCGGGTGCAGGCCGGCGGCAAGCAGAGCCTGTTCACCGTGAAGCAGGTGGGCGAACGGCCGGCCGGCGGGTGGCCACTGGTGATCGCGATGCATGGCGGCGGCGGGGTGCCGAAGGCGGTCAACGACAAACAATGGCAGCACATGCAGATCTACTACCGGGACCACCCGGAGGCGGGGGGCTACCTCTACTGCGCTTTGCGGGCGCCGACCGACGAGTGGAACGGCTTCTACACGGACTACTTCTATCCGGTGTTGGAGGCGCTGATCCGGCAGTTCGTGGCCTGCGCCGACGTCGATCCGGAACGGGTGGTGGCGCTCGGCTACAGCCACGGTGGTTACGGCGCGTTCGCGATCGGGCCGAAGCTGCCGCACCGGTTCGCCGCAGTGCACGCGAGCGCCGCAGCACCGACCGATGGCGAGACCGTGCCCACGGGTCTGCACAGCCTGCCGTTCTCGATCATGGTCGGGGGGCGCGACACCGCGTACGGGCGACGCGACCGTTGCGAGGCATTCGCCGGCCTCCTGGCCGAGTTGCAGAAGCAGCACCCAGGGCTCTACCCCTACACGTTCACACTGGTCGAGAACAACGGCCACACCGGCCTGCCGGATCGCGACCTGCTGCCGAAGCTCTTGCCGCACGTGCGGCAGGCCACACCGAAACGCCTGTTCTGGGCCATGAGCGATCGGGTGGTGCAACACCACTACTGGCTGCGCGTGGCCGAGCCGCAGCGCGGCCACCGGCTCGACGCCGAGCTCGAGGGACAGCGCTTGGTGGTCACGGGCAAAGACGTCACCGCTGCGGAGGCGTGGCTCGATGCGCGCCTGGTCGATCTCGACCGGCCTCTCGCCGTGGTCCGCGACGGCGTGGCCCGAGAACTCGTTCCCGCCCCGTCGCTGCGGGTGCTGTGCACCACGTTGCAGCAACGCGGCGATCCTGGCCTCGCGGCGAGCTGGGTGGTCCCGCTGCAGTGAGGTCCGGCTGCCGTGAGGCTGCGGCGGCCCGCTGCGCCGCTCGGCCGCACCGACCTCAAGCGCCCTGCGGGGTCTGGCGCAAGAACGCCACCACGGCGTCGAACGCAGCCGCGCTCTCGAGCAAGAGGCTGTGCCCGGCCTTCTCGAACACCTGATGCCGCGCCCCGGGAATCGCCGCCGCCGTGGCCAGCACTTCGCTGGGCAGGGTCAGCAGGTCTTCGGCCCCGGCCAGGCACAGCGCTGGGCAGCGCACCGCTGCGCACAGTCCCTCGCCGGCGAAGCCGCGCAGCGCCGCAGCCTGGCTCTGCATCAGCGCCAGCACCTCGGGGCTGGGTCTGGTGCTGCGCACGATGTCGTCGACCACGCCGGGCTTCTGGTTCAAGAACGTCTCGCCGAACAGGAACGGCGCGGTGAGTTCACCGAGCCAGCGGCCGTCGACCTCGGTGGCCAGGATCTCGAACCAGCGGTAGACGCGCTGGCTGCGTTCGGTCTGCAGTGCCGAACTGCCGAGCATGACGAGTCGCCCCACCAGCGGACTGTTGGTGGCAGCGGCGGTGAGGGCCACCTTGCCACCGAGGGAGGTGCCGACCAAGGCCACCGGTGCCGGCAAGGTGGCGGCAACCGCCAGCACGTCGGCAGCCGCTTCCGCGAAGTCGTAGGCCCCTTGCGGCAGAGGTCCCGAGGGCGGGAGGCCAACCGGATCCACGGCGGCACAAGTGAACCCAGCCCGCGCAAAGCGCCGCGGCAACGTGCCGAACAGGCGCGCCCCGGCACCGAGGCCCGGCACCAGCACCACGCCCGGCCCTTGGCCTTCCTGGGTCCAGTGGACCGTGCGCTCAGCGCGGACGAGTTTCGGCATCGGTGGGTTTGGCCAGCACGAACTCGCGTTCGACGGCGGGCAACAGGGTCAACACCAACGCGAGCGAAGTCTCCAGACTCGCCGCCGAGAGATTCTCGATGGTGTCGGTCGGCTTGTGCCAGTGGGGGTTGCCCGCCAGGTCGATCAAGTCGACGGCCGGGATGCCCACGTCGAGGAACGGCCGGTGGTCGTCGCTCGCCGTCTCGGCGCGGCGGAACACCCGATCCTGCACGCCGAGCGCCACCGCGGCACTCCACAAGAGGGTGCGCAGGCGAGGCGTCGAGAACAACTCTTCCTGGATGTGCAGGTCGGTGCGGCCGACCATGTCCAGCAGCACCAACGCCGCGATGCGCGGCTCCGCGGCCGGGTCCAGCAGCAACCGGTCGCGGTGCTGCTTGACGAAGCGTTTGCTGCCGAACAGAGCCCGCGCCGCTTCGTTCCACGCCCAGTCGAGGCTCTCTTCGCCGTCGAAGAACACGATCTGCACGGTGGCGGTCGGTGGGTGCCGCTGCAGGTGGGCGGCGAGTTCCAGCAGCACCGCCACTCCCGAAGCGCCGTCGTTGGCGCCGACGAACCGGAAGTTGTGTTCGGCGTCGGGATGGCCCGAGGTGCATTTGGTGTCGTGGTGGGCCGCCACCACGATGCGCTCCGGCACCCGGCCGGGAATCGTCACCGACAGGTTGGTGAAGGTCAGCAGCTCCTTGCGGTCGGTCCAGGTGTCGCGCGCCACCGCGAGGCCGAGGCCGCGCAGGTGCCGCTCCAGATACTCGAGTTGGGCGTGCCAACCCGGCTGTCCGGTGTGGCGCGGCCCGAGTTCGCACAGGACACGGGCATGGGCCAGCGCCCGCTCGCCGGCGTCCTTGGCCGGGCGCACCGGCGCCAGCGGCACGACCTCGCGCGGGTCGATCGGCACCGGCTCCGCCGATTCCTGGCGACCCCCAGCCGGAGCCGTGGTGCGGGACTGCTGCAATGCGGCCCCGAAGCACGCGGCGGTGACGGCCAGAGCCAGAGCAAGCGCAGCACCACGAGTCACGGTGCCCACCTCACTTCTTCGCGGCCCGGGCCAGCACGAAGTCCTGCAGATCCGGCAGGGCCGCCAACACCAAGTTGCCGGCGAACGCCAGCGCACGAGGATCCATGGCCGGCAGGTCGTCGTCGGGGGTGTGCCACCAGCGTTCGTAGTCGTCGTGCTTCTGGCCCTCCGGCTGGCGCAGGTGGAAGTCGATCAGCAGCACGCTCGGCACACCGAAGTCGCGGAACACCTGGTGGTCGTCGGTGGTGCCCCAAGGCACGTTCTTGCTGCGGTAGTAGTCGAGTTCCTGTTCGGTGGGGTATGCGTAGACGCGGCGTTCTTCGCCCATCGTCTTGGCTGCCTTGCCGAACACGTTCTGCAGTTCCTGGTGGCTGTTGCCGTCGCGGTCGATCTTCCAGTTCTTGCTGCCGATCAGGTCGAGCAGCACGAACGCCTTCACGCGCGGCAGGATCTTCTCCTTCGACAAGAAGCGGCAGAAGGCGCGGCTGCCGAGCAGAGCGCGCGCGTCGTTCCATTGCCAGTCGAGCGATTCCTCGGCGTCGATGAAGTAGAACCAGACGTTCACCTTGGGCTTCTGCGGGCGATTCTTCAGCTCGCGGGCCAGTTCGAGCAACACCGCCGGCGCACCGCCGCCGTCGATCGCACCGACGAAGCGGAAGTTGTGCGCGGCGTCCTGGTGCCCGTCGGCGAGTTTGGTGTCGTAGTGGGCGCCGAACATCAGGATCGGCCCGTTCTCCGGGTCGTCGCCGTCGATCTGCACGTAGACGTTGCGGATCGTCTTCTTCTCCTTCTCCTCCAGCACCTCGTGGCGCTTGGGCGACAGGCCGAGTTTCTGCAGTTCGGCGCAAATGTAGTCGGCCTGTTTGGCCAGGGCCTCGGAGCCGAACGGCCGCGGGCCGAAGCCCACGAACTTCTCCACGTGGGCCATGGCGCGTGAGCCGTCGATCGGGCCCGAAGCGCCACCGCAGGCGGCCAGGGCCGCGAGGCCGGACAGGACCAGCTGTCGCAACGGTCGGTGCATGGCCTGGAAGGTAGCGCACACTGCGGCCGGACGCAGGGACAATCCGGGCCGGGCGGGTGGGCCGAAAGGCTCATGCCGGCGTCTGGATCCGTCGATACGATCGGCACTTGGGGCGCAACCCAAAGGCGCGCGCCCCAGCGGAGCCCAGCCCATGACCGAACTCGACCTGCACGGCCTGATCCAACGCTCGTTCGACCAGCAGAAGTACCACGAGGAGCACTGGGAAGGCACGTTCCAGCAATACCTCGACCTGCTGCAGCAGAACCCGCTGGCGGTGCGCACCGCCCACCAGCGGCTCTACGACATGGTGCTCGGCTACGGCGTCGACGAGATCGAGATCGACAAGGAGAAGGTGCCGCGCTACCGGTTCTTCAGCGACCCGCTGGAGGACGGCCGGGACGGTGTGTTCGGCCTGGAGCGTTCGCTGCACAACCTGATGGCGATGTTGAAGGCGGCAGCGCACGGGTTCGGTCCGGAGCGGCGCGTACTGCTGCTGCACGGCCCGGTCGGCTCGTCGAAGTCGACCATCGTGCGGCTGCTGAAGAAGGGGCTCGAGGCCTACTCCCGCACCCCGCAGGGCGTGCTCTACACCTTCGCCTGGCAGGTCGACGGGCAGGTGATCCCCTCGCCGATGCACGAGGAGCCGCTGCTGTTGTTGCCGCGCGACGTGCGCCAGACGGTGCTGGCGGCGCTGCAGAAGAAGGTGCGCACCAGCTACAAGCTGCGGCAGGACTTCGACCTGTCGCCGGTGTCGCGCTTCTACCTGGAGCTGCTGCTGGGGCGCTACGGCGGCGACTATGCCAAGGTGCTCGACCACGTGGTGGTGCGGCGGCTTCTGGTCTCGGAGAAGGATCGCATCGGCATCGGCACGTTCATGCCCAAGGACGAGAAGAACCAGGACAGCACCGAACTGACCGGCGACATCAACTACCGCAAGATCGCCGAGCTGGGCACCGACAGCGATCCGCGCGCCTTCAACTTCGACGGCGAGTTCTGCATCGCCAACCGCGGCATCATCGAGTTCATCGAGGTGCTGAAGCTCGACGTGGCGTTCCTCTACGATCTCTTGACCGCGAGCCAGGAGCACAAGATCAAGCCCAAGAAGTTCGCCCAGACCGACATCGACGAAGTGATCCTCGGCCACACCAACGAGCCGGAGTACAACCGCCTGCAGAGCAACGAACTGATGGAGGCGTTCCGCGACCGCACCATCAAGATCGACATCCCGTACAATCTGCGGCTCACCAACGAGGTGAAGATCTACGAGAAGGACTTCGGCCGCAAGCAGGTGCCGGGCAAACACATCGCCCCGCACACGTTGGAGATCGCCGCGATGTGGGCGATCCTGACCCGCCTGGAGGAGCCGAAGAAAGCCAACCTGTCGCTGCTGCAGAAGCTCAAGCTGTACAACGGCAAGTCGCTGCCCGGCTACACCCGCGACAACATCCGCGAGCTGCGCGACGAAGCGCCACGGGAAGGCATGGGCGGCATCAGCCCACGCTACATCCAGGACAAGATCAGCAACGTGCTGGT
The DNA here is from genome assembly GCA_016795295.1 of Planctomycetota bacterium. Classification (GTDB taxonomy): domain Bacteria; phylum Planctomycetota; class UBA1135; order UBA1135; family UBA2386; genus JAEUHP01. Next base: position 8,170 of record JAEUHP010000074.1, read on the forward strand.
GCGCGACCTGCCGTGCATCAACCCGTTCATGGTGATGAACGAACTCGAGGAAGGCCTCGACCACCACAGCCTGATCTCGGATCCCGAGACCAAGAAGCGCTACAAGGACCTGCTGCTGGTGGTGCGCGAGGAGTACGAAGAGATCATCAAGAACGAAGTGCAGCGCGCCATCTCCGCCGACGAAGAGGCGATCGCGCGGCTGTGCGGCAACTACATCGACAACGTCAAGGCCTACACACAGAACGAGAAGGTCAAGAATCCGTACACCGGCCGCGACGAAGAGCCCGACGAGCGTTTGATGCGTTCGATCGAGGAGAAGATCAACATCCCGGACTCGCGCAAGGACGATTTCCGGCGCGAGATCATGAACTACATCGGGGCCCTGGCGGTCGAAGGCCGCACCTTCCACTACAAGACCAACGAACGCCTGCACCGGGCCCTGGAGCTGAAGCTGTTCGAGGACCAGAAGGACTCGATCAAGCTGACCAGTCTGGTGTCCACGGTCGTCGACAAGGACACCCAGGAGAAGATCGAGGTGGTGAAGGGCCGCTTGATGCGCGATTTCGGCTACGACGAGATCAGCGCCACCGACGTGCTCAACTACGTGGCTTCGATCTTCGCCCGCGGCGACACCAAGGGCGAGTGAGGGACGCGTGTCCGTTCGCCGGATCGACCAGGACCACACGCGTTTCCGCCAGATCGTGCGCGGACGCATCAAGCAGGACCTGAAGCGCTTCGTCGCTTCGGGCGAGCTGATCGGCAAACAAGGCCAGCGCTACGTCACGATCCCGATGCCGCAGATCGTGCTGCCGCGGTTCCGGCACGGCGAGAATCCGCAAGGGGGCGTCGGCCAGGGCGAGGGCCAACCGGGCCAGCCGGCTCCCGGCCAGGAGGCCGAAGGCCAGGGACAAGCGGGCGAAGGCGCTGGCAAGCACGGCCTGGAGGTCGAAGTGCCGCTCGAGGAACTGGCCAAGATCCTGGGTGAAGAACTGGCGCTGCCGAACATCGAGCCGCGCGGCCACCAGCAACTGCGCACGCCGGCAGGGCGGTACACCGGCATCTCGCGGAGCGGGCCGATGTCCCTGCGCCACTGGAAGCGCACCTTCCGTGCCGCCCTGCAGCGCCAGATCGCTTCAGGCACCTACGACCCGAACCATCCGGTGGTGGTGCCGATCCGCGAGGACCTGCGCTTCCGGGCACTGCAGACCCGGCAGACGCCGAGGGCGAGTGCCGTGGTGATCTACATGATGGACGTCTCCGGCTCGATGGGCCGCGAACAGAAGGAACTGGTCCGCAACGAGGCGTTCTGGATCGACACCTGGCTGCGCCACCAGTACCACGAGCTCGAAGTGCGCTACATCGTGCACGATGCCGAAGCCCACGAGGTCGACCAGCACACGTTCTTCCACCTGCGCGAGAGCGGCGGCACCAAGATCAGCTCCGCCTACGAACTGTGCCTGCAGCTGATGCGCGAGCAGTTCCCGGTGGGGGAGTGGAACGTCTACCCGTTCCACTTCAGCGACGGCGACAACTGGAGCGCGCGCGACACCGAGCACTGTGTCGCCTTGCTGAAGGACTCGCTGCTGCCGCTGTGCAATCAGTTCTGCTACGGCCAGGTGAAGAGCGCCTACGGCTCTGGCCAGTTCAAGAAGGACCTCGATGCGGCGTTCCGCGGCGTGGACAAGCTGGTGACCAGCGACATCCAGGATCGCCATGGCATCCTGCCGAGCATCCAGGCGTTCTTGGGCAAGGGGCGATGACTCCCGCCGCACCACCGACCACTTCCGGGCAACCGACCACTTCCGGACGAACATGGGCAACCTGACCCCCGAACTCGCGGCCCTGCGCGACGAAACCCGTGACCTGGCCAAGAGCTACGGCCTCGACTTCTACGAAGTGATCTTCGAGCTCGTCGACCACGACGAGCTGAACATGATCGCCAGCTACGGCGGCTTCCCGGTGCGTTACCCGCATTGGCGCTTCGGCATGGAGTACGAGCACCTGTCGAAGAGCTACACCTACGGACTGTCGAAGATCTACGAACTGGTGGTCAACAACGACCCCTGCTACGCGTACTTGATGCGCAGCAATTCGATCACCGAGCAGAAGCTGGTGATGGCGCACGTCTACGGCCACTGCGACTTCTTCAAGAACAACGCTTGGTTCGCCCACACCTCGCGCAAGATGCTCGACGTGCTGGCCAACCACGGCGCCCGCATCCGGCGCTACATGGACCGCCATGGTCAGGGGCCGGTCGAAGACTTCATCGACGTGGTGCACTCGCTCGACAACCTGATCGATCCGTATGCG
>JAEUHP010000108.1 GCA_016795295.1 Planctomycetota bacterium
GCCCCCGGGGGCGGGGGCGGCGGCGGGGGGCTCGCGGCGGGTGGCCCCCGCGCCGGGGGGGGGGGGGGGGGGGGGGGGGGGGGGGGGGGGGGGGGGGGGGGGGGGGGGGGGGGGGTGCGGGGGGGCCGGGTCAGGAGCCGCCGGGCGAACTCGCGACGCGTCACGGGGGGATCGGGCCGGGGGGCTACGAGGGCTGCCAGTGGGGGATGGCTGCTGGGGTTCACGCCCGGTGCCTTGGCGTGGTCTGGGGTGGCTCAGCGGGTGGTCATGGCGGAGGTGGCCAGCTCCGCCACCCTCCTACAGCGGGAACGCGCCTTCGTTGACCCTGCGCCCTTCCAGCGCCATCACCTCCGCCAACTGCTCCCGCAGCTGCGGCGTCACCTGCGCATACACATCCGTCACCAGCGACTCGTCCGCCGGCGGCCCATGCGCCTCCGCCGCCGCGATCGCCGCATTGACCCGCAGAGCGATCGCCTCCTTCAGCTCCGCCTCGCGCCGCTCGTCCCACAGCCCACGCCCGACCAGATACGCCCGGCACCGGTCGATCGGATCGCGCTGTTCCCACACCTTCACTTCCGCGTCGTCGCGGTACTTGGTGGGATCGTCACTCGAACTGTGCCCGAGCCGCCGGTACGTCACCGCCTCGACGAAGGTCGGCCCGCCGCCGCTGCGCGCCCGTTCCACCGCGGCCTTGGTCACCGCGTAGACCGCCAGCACGTCGTTGCCGTCGACGCGCACGAACGGCATGCCGTAGGCCTTGCCCTTCTGCGCCAGCGTCTCCGACGCCGACTGCTTGCTGATCGGCACCGAGATCGCCCACTGGTTGTTCTGGCAGAACAGCACGCAGGGCGATCCGTAGACCGCCGCGAAGTTCATCCCGCAGTGGAAGTCGTTCGCCGAAGTCGCGCCGTCGCCGAGGAAGCCCAGCACCACCACGTCGTCGCCGCGCAGTTTGGCCGCCATCGCCGCGCCCACGGCGTGGCTCACCTGCGTGCCGATCACCGACGACATGCCGTAGTAGTTGCCTTCCTTGAGCGTGTAGTGGCAGGGCATCTGCCGACCCTTGCAGCGGTCGGCGCCGTTGCCGATCAACTGGTTCACGGCTTCGACGAGCGGCAGGCCGCGCATCATCGCGGCGGCACCTTCGCGCAGGGCGGGGAACACCCAGTCGCGGGCCTCCATCGCCGCCACCGAGCCGACCGTGGCGGCTTCCTGGCCCAGGATCGGCCCGTAGAAGCCGATGCGCCCCTGCCGTTGCAGCATCAGCATGCGCCGGTCGAACTCGCGCACCTGCACCATCTGTTCGTAGAGGTAGAGCAACCGCTCGGGCGGCAGGCCCGGGTCGCAGCCAGGCCGGACCACGCCGTGCTCGTCGAGCACCGACACCAGCCCGTCCAGGTGGGGGGCTGGGCAGGTGGCCGCTGGGCTCGGCGGGGGCGTTTTGGCGGACGGTGCGCGCGGTTTGCTCTTGGCCATGGCGACCTCAGGCCAGCAGCAGCCGGTGCGGCTGCTCGAGGCAGTCCTTGATCACGTTCATCCAGCGTGCACCGGTGGCGCCGTCGACGATGCGGTGGTCGATCGACACCGAGAGGTACATCTTCTTGCCGGGCACCACCTGGCCGTTCTTGACCACCGGCGTGTCCTTGATCGCGTGCACGCCGAGGATCGCCACTTCGGGGAAGTTGATCACCGGCGTGGCGAACAGGCCGCCGATGTTGCCGGCGTTGGTGATGGTGAAGGTGCCGCCGGTCAGGTCCTCGACCGAGACCTTGCCGTCGCGCGTGCGCGCCGCCAGGTCCTGGATGTCCTTGGCCAGCTCGCCGATCGACTTGCGGTCGACGTCCTTGACCACCGGCACGATCAGGCCGTTGTCGGTGTCGGTGGCGATGCCGAAGTTGTAGTACTTCTTCACCACCAGTTCGTTGGTCGACTCGTCGAGCGAGGCGTTCATCATCGGGAACTGCCGCATCGCCACCACGATCGCCTTCATGATGAAGGGCAGGTAGGTGATGTTGACGCCCTGGTCGGCGAACGCCTTCTTCGCGTCGTTGCGGATCTTCACCAGTTCGCCGACGTCGATGTCGTCGACATAGGTGAAGTGCGTCGCGGTGAACTTCGACCGCGTCATCGCCTCGGCGATCTTGCGGCGCAGGCCGCGGAACGGGATGCGCTCTTCGGTGCGGCCGGCGGGCGGCGGCGCGATCGAGATCGGCGCGAAGCGGCTCGCGCCGGCCGCGGCGGGCGCCGCTGGCTTCTGGCTGCCGCCTTGGTTGGCGAACGCCGCAAGGTCGTCGTTGGTCACCCGGCCACGCGGGCCGGTGGCCGCAATGGCCGCGAGGTCGATGCCGAGTTCGCGGGCGCGGCGGCGGGTCGCCGGGGCGGCGAGCACCTTGCCGGGGCTGGCGGCGACGAAGGTTTTGGCTGCAGGTACGGGTGCTGGTGCGGGTGCCGGGGGTGGCACGGCGGGCTTCGGCGCGCTGGGCGCCGCCGGGGCGGCGGGCGCTGGCGCCGCGGCTTTGGCCGGAGCGGGGGGCGCGGCCTTGGCCGGTGCGGGTGCCGGCGCTGCGGCCTTCGCCGGAGCGGGCGCAGGGGCTGCCGCACCTGCTGTGGCGCCGGCGTCGATCACCGCGATCACCGAGCCGACCGGCACCACGTCGCCTTCCTTGCAGCGCAGTTCGGCGATGGTGCCGGTGAACGGCACCGTGATGGTCACGGTGGCCTTGTCGGTCATCACTTCGACGAACTCGTCCTCTTCCTTGACGGCTTGGCCGGGTTTGACCTTCCAGCTGACGATCTCGCCTTCGGCGATGCCTTCGCCGATGTCGGGGAGCTTGAATTCCTTCTTGGTCATGGCTGTGTGCTGCGTTGCAGAATGCGGAGGTGTGGAGGTGGGGCGGTGGTTGCCGTTGGGCTGGCCGGCATCGCGCCGGCCGCCCGGTGGGGCGTCACCAGGTGAACGTCTTCTCGATGCCGGCGAGCACCCGCTTCTGGTCGGGCATGTAGAGCGGCTCGAGGGTGTAGGGGAACGGGGTGTCGAAGCCGGCGACGCGCACCACCGGGCCTTCGAGGTACTCGATGCACTTCTCGGCGACCAGCGCCGCCAGTTCGGCGCCGTAGCCGCAGGTCTTCGGCGCCTCGTAGACGATCACGCAGCGGCCGGTCTTCTTGACCGATTCGAGCACCGCGTTCTCGTCGAGTGGCACCAGGGTGCGCAGGTCGATCACTTCGACGCTGCGACCCGCGGCAGCGGCGGTTTCCGCGGCTTGTTCGCAGACCGGCACCATGGCGCCGTAGCACAGCACGGTGACGTCGGTGCCTGGGCGGGCGAGGCGTGCCTTGCCCAGCGGCACCACGTGTTCGCCGGTCGGCACCTCGCCCTTGCCGTGGCGGTAGATGCGCTTGGGCTCGAGGAACATCACCGGGTCCTCGTCGCGGATCGACGCGATCAGGAGGCCCTTGGCGTCGGCGGGCGTGCTCGGGATCACCACTTTGAGGCCGGGCGTGTGGCAGAAGTAGGCCTCGCTGGACTGGCTGTGGTAGTGGCCGCCGCGGATGCCGCCGCCGTAGGGCGAGCGGATCACCATCGGGCAGGTGTACTCGCCGCCGCTGCGGTAGCGCATCTTCGCCGCTTCGCTGACGATCTGGTCGAACGCGGGGTAGATGAAGTCGAGGAACTGGATCTCGGCGATCGGCCGCATGCCGTAGAGCGCCATGCCGATCGCGGTGCCGACGATGCCGCATTCCGAGAGTGGGGTGTCGAAGCAGCGCTTCTCCCCGAACTCGTCGTAGAGGCCCATGGTGGCGCCGAACACGCCGCCCTTCTTGCCGACGTCTTCGCCGAACACGACCACGCGGTCGTCGTTGCGCATCTCGGTGCGCATCGCGTCCGTGATCGCTTCGAGCAGCGTCATCACCTTGGTGCCGGGGGTGGCCTGTTCGGCCTTGGTTTCGGTTGCGCTCATGACTGTGGTTGGGATGCTTGGACTCGCTGGAGAGTGTCCCTGCGTTGCTTCCCCGTGGCTGGCTATGGCCAGGTCCTCGGCGCGGCAGCAGGGCTGGATGCTTGGTTCGCTGGAGAGTGTCCCTGCGTTGCTTCGCCGCGGATGGGTTGGGCCAGGTCCTCGGCGCGGCAGCAGGGCTGGATGCTTGGTTCGCTGGAGAGTGTCCCTGCGTTGCCGCGCCTAGATATCGCCTACAACGGGAACGCGCCGACGTCGGCGCCGACGCCGCCCTTCTGGATCAGGTCGCGCAGTTCCGCGCGTTGTTCCTTGAGCTGCGGGGTCAGGTTCATGAACACATCGTCGAACAGGCTGTCGGCGCCCGGATTCGGCTGCGCTTCCGCGGCTTTGACCGCGTTGGCGATCGCCGTCTTGGCACCTTCCTGGCACTCCTGCTCGAACGCTTCGGTCCACAGCTTCTTGTGCTGCAGGTAGGCGCGGAAGCGCGGGATCGGGTCCTTCTGCTTCCAGGCCTCGTAGACGGCGGCGTCGCGGTAGCGCGCGGCGTCGTCGGAGCTGCTGTGCGAGGCCATGCGGTGGGTCACGGTTTCGACCAGCGTCGGCCCTTCGCCGCGGCGGGCCCGGTCCACGGCTTCCTTGCACACGCGGTAGACCGCGAGCAGGTCGTTGCCGTCGACGCGCACGCCGGGCATGCCGTAGGCTTCGGCCTTGATCGCCATCGACTCGCTGTTGGTCTGCTTGCAGGCCGGCACCGAGATCGCGTAGCCGTTGTTCTCGCAGACGAACACCACCGGCGCCTTGTAGACGGCGGCGAAGTTGAGCCCGGTGTGGAAGTCGTTGCTGCTGGTGCCGCCGTCGCCGCAGAAGGTCATGAACACCGTGTCGTCGCCGCGCAGGCGTGCGGCCATGCCCGCGCCGGCAGCCTGGGTGAGCTGGGTGCCGATCGGCGAACTGATCGAGACGAAGTTCGCCTGGCGGAAGCTGTAGTGCACCGGCATCTGCCGGCCCTTGCTGGTGTCGCCGGCGTTGCCGAACCACTCGCAGACGATCAGCTCGATCGGCACCTTGCGCTGCAGCAGGATGCCCGGCTGCCGGTAGGCCGGGAACAGCCAGTCGCTGTCCTTGAGTGCGAACGCGGCGCCGAGGTGCGAGGCCTCCTGACCGGTCGACTGCAGGTAGAAGCCGATGCGTCCTTGGCGCTGCAGGGCGAGGCCGCGGTCGTCGAGCGCGCGGGTCCACACCATCAGCCGGTAGAGCTCTTGCAGCACCGGAGCCGGCAGGTTGGGGTCTTTGCCCTTCTGGGCCTTGCCGTCCGGATCGAGGATCGTGAGCAGTTCGAGGCTCATGCGTCGTGTTGGGGTGCGGGTGCGGTCGAAGTCGAGGTGGTCGCAGTCGAAGTGGCGGCGCGGCGTTGCCGCACCATGCCCTCGAGGTAGTACTCGGCGGCCTTGTAGCTGGAGCGCACCAGCGGTCCAGCGGCCACGTAGAGGAAGCCCTTCTGGCGGGCGCGTTGCTCGAGTGCCTGGAAGCGGGCGGGCGTGATGTGCTCCTTGACTGGCAGGTGCAGCAGCGTGGGCCGCAGATACTGGCCGAAGGTCACCACGTCGACGCCGTGTTCGCGCAGGTCGTCCATCGCCTGGTCGACTTCGCGCTCGCTCTCGCCGAGGCCGAGCATCAGGGACGACTTGGTGACCACTTGGGGCGAAAGCCGCTTGGCGAGCTGGAGCGTGCGCAGCGAACCGAGGTAGCTGCAGCGGTGGTCGCGCACCCGCGGCGTGAGCCGCAACACCGTCTCCACGTTGTGCGCGTAGACGTCCGGGCCGGCGGCCAGCACCGTTTGGATCTGCCGTTCGGTGGTCGCGGGGTCGGCCGAGAGCCAGTCACCGACCAGGGCTTCGACCAGCATTTCGGGCTTGGCCCGCTTGATCGCGGCGATGGTGGCGGCGACGTGGCCCGAGCCACCGTCGGCCAGGTCGTCGCGGTCGACCATGGTCAGCACCACGTATTTGAGGCCCATCGCCACGCAACTGTCGGCGACCTTCTGCGGTTCGGCTGCGTCGACCGGCGTGCCGAACTTGTGCGTCTTCACCGCACAGAATCGGCAGCCGCGCGTGCAGGTGTCGCCGAGCACCATGAAGGTTGCCGTGCCCGATGCCCAGCACTCGCCCTGGTTGGGGCAGCGGGCCTCCTCACAGACGGTGTGCAGGTTGCGTTCGCGCAGCACCTGCTCGAGGTGGGCCACCGTCGGGCCTGCGGGAATCGGCACCTTGAGCCAGTCGGGCTTCTGGCCTGGGGTGATGCGGTGGGTCTTGGGCATGCGGCCTGGATGAGGGCCGCGAGGATAGGCCTCGGACGGCTCTGGTGCCAATTGCATACCGGGGAGTATCTAACCAAGGGGCCGCGGTGTTGGCTGGGTTCCTCGGGCTCCGGTCTGGGCTGGCAAGGTTCTGACAAGTGTTTGCTATAAAACGTTTTGTGATGTTTTCGCCACGCCCGGTTGCCTGCCCGGCCCGGCCGTTGCGGATTTTGCTTCCCCCGCTTCCCGGGGCGCGCCGAAACTGCCTCGGTGACCTCTGCCCCTGCGCCCGCTGCGGCTCCTGCACCGTCTCCGCAACCCCCACCGCCGCTGCGCCGCGGCCCGATGCGGCGGCTCTACGACTGGGTGCTGCACTGGGCGGACACGCCGTACGCCGTGCCGGCGCTGTTCTGCCTCAGCTTCGCCGAGAGCAGCTGCTTCCCGATCCCGCCCGACGTGCTGCTGATCGCGCTGTGCATCGGCGAGGTGCAGAAGAGCTACCGGTTCGCGGCTTGGTGTGCCGTGGCTTCGGTGCTCGGCGGCATCGCCGGGTATGGCATCGGCTACGGCCTATGGGACCAGGAGCCGGTGCGGCAGTTCTTCTACCGCTGGGTGCCCGGAGTCAGCGAAGCGAACGTGACGAAGGTCTCGGGCTTGTACGAGCAGTACAGCTTCTGGGTGGTGTTCGCCGCGGCCTTCACGCCGATTCCCTACAAGGTGTTCACCATCTTGGCCGGCGTCTGCAGCATCGACCTGGGCATGTTCGTGCTGGCTTCGGCGATCGGCCGGTCGGCGCGCTTCTTCCTGGTGGCTTGGCTGTTCCGCACCTACGGCCCGGCGATCCGCGGCTTCATCGAACGCCGCTTCGCGCTGGTCACCATCGCCGGCACCGCGCTGCTGGTCGGCGGTTTCGCGGCGATCAAGTTCGTGCTGTGAACGGCGGCGCGGACGGGGCGCTGGCGGGCGCTGCCTGCCAACGTCACTTCGCGCCGAAGCCGAGCTTCTGCCGCACCGACAGGTCTTTCTCGCGTTCGGCGAGCACGGTGTGGCAGGCGTTGCAGTCGGCGGTGATCGGTTCGCCCTGCTGGTCGACGTGCTCGCCGTCGTGGCAGCGGAAGCAGCCGGTCGGCTTGTCGTCCATCGTCACGTGGGTGTGGAACTGCGGGTAGGTGCCCCAGGTGATCGACATCGCTGGATGCACGTTGCGCAGCCACAGCGCCGCGAGGGTCTGGCTGGCCGTGGCGATCGCCGTCTTGGCTTCGGCGGTGACGGTGCCGGCTTTGCCGTAGTGGCCCAGCAAGTGCTGTTCGATCGCCGCGGCCGTGCCTTCGCGCGGCCAGTCCTGCTTCTGCAGCACCTCCCCGGCGACTTTGCGCGCGAACGGCAGGCTGCGCGGCAGGGTGCCCGCGGCCAGCGCCGTGTCGAGCGCGCCGTCGAGCGATTGGTAGCGGTGGCTCGGTTGGTTGTGGCAGTCGATGCAGTCCATGCTGCGCCGTTCGCCCGCCGGCGGCTGCGCGGGATCGACGCCGTCGATGGTGAAGATGCGTTCTTTGCCGTCTGGACCCACGTACTGCACCCACGGGATGGTGCGGCGGCGGTCGTCGGTGGCGACGAAGGTCACGCGGTGGCGTGGGTCGGCGTGCCAGTGGTAGCCGTGCGCTTTGCCGTCCGCACCGGTGCCGCCGATCTTGGTGACGAATGCTGTCACCGACTCGGTGCTCGCTTCGTCGTCGTCGAAGTGCGAGCGCACTTCGACGCGATCGGCCACCGGTCGTTCGGCCCAGTGGCAGCGCGTGCAGATCTCGTTCGCCGGGCGCATCTGGTGGACCGGCGTCGGGATCGGGCGGCGGTAGTTGCCGAACGCCACGCCGAACAGCTGGTGCATGCCGTTCCACTTCGCCTTGACGAACGACCCCACGCCCGGACCGATGTGGCAGTCGACGCACGCGACGTTGGCGTGCGGGCTGTCGACGTAGGCCGCGTAGGTCGGCGACATCACCGTATGGCACACGGTGCCGCAGAATTGCTGGCTGTCCATGTAGTGCAGCGCTTCGTAGCCGCCGGTGCCGACCAGCGCGAAGTTGGCGAGCGTCAGCACGCCGAGCAGACGCCACAGGCGCATCGGCTTCTCCTGCACCCGCTGCAGACGTGCCGTGAGCTGGCTCTTGTAGAGCCACCAGCCCAGCGGCATCAGCCCGAGCCCGAGCACGAACAGGCCCGGCAGGGCGATGAAGACGAACAGGCCGGCGTAGGCGCCGTGGCTCTGGCCGTGCAGCGACAGGTAGAGCCACGAGGTGACGAACGCCATCGCCGACAGCGTGGTCAGCAGCGCACCGGTCCAGGTGAGCCAGTTCGAACGCAACAGCTGGAGGAATCGTTGCATGGGACGGGAGAGGCAGTGGGTCGGCCAGCAGGACTCCGGCCGGGCCACCATGGTAGGGGGCTGGACGGGTTGCGCCTCCGCACATGGGACCCGTTCGCGCGGGGAGTTCGGCGTAGTCGGCAGGAGAGCACTCCCGGCCGCGCCGCGCGCGGTTACCATGCCGGCGGCGCGGCGATCGCCCGTCTTCGAGCATGCAGGAAACTCGCTGTGGTTCTTGGTTGGCGGCACTGCTGGTGGCTGCCGCGCCCGCCACGGCTCAGATCGCCGGTGGCATGCGGGCGGGGTGGCCGTTCGTTCCGGGCACCACGGCTCCGAGCCTGGCCAGGCTCGAACTGCAGCGCACGGGGCCGTTGGAGTTCGGTGCAGCCACCGCACCGGTGGTGACGTTGCTGGCCTTCTACGACGGGCCGGCATTGGCCGCGGCCACCAGCGAGCAGGATTGGCTCGGCGAACTGCAGCGGCGGTTGGCCCCCGAGCGCGGGCTGGTGTTGCGCATCGTCGACGGCCAGGCCGGGCCGCTGCCTGCGAGTTTCCAACAGGTGCCGGTGGCCGTCGACGACGGTGGGCTGGTGGCCCGGAACTTCGGCATCGATCCCACGAGTGCGATGCGCTTCGTGGTGCTGGACCGCAACGGCCGGCAGTGGTTCCTGGGCGAACTCGGCACCGGTCTCGAAGACACTCTGGCCGCTGTCGCCGCGGGCACGGTGAAAGCCGGGCCCCTGGTCAAGTACGCGAAGGAGCGCCAGCAGCTCTGCGACGCCTTCGGCGAGGTGGTGCCGGCGGACGGCTTGCGGCAGGTCGAGCCATGGCTCGCGGCGATGCCGCACGATGGTCTCCTGTGGGGGATCGCCTACGCGCACGCGGTGGCGATCCCGGACGCCGAACGCGCCGCGGCGCTGCGCGAGCAGGCGTGCAGGACCTTGGCTGAGCACTGGCGTGCTCTCGCGGTGTTCGTCGACCTGGCCGTGCGCGCCGCGCCGCACGACCCCCGCGCGGCGCAGGAGCTCGGGGCGGTGTTGGCGCCCGCGGCCCAGAGTGCGGGCCGCGATCCGGTGGTGCAGCTCGCGGCGCTGCGCGCTGGGTTGGCGGCGCGCGATCGGCGCGCGGTCGGTCGGCTGTTGGCTGGGTTGCCCAAGTTGGTCCGCGGCGACGGGGCCGGGAGCCTCGAACTGGCGGGCATCCTGGCCGGAGCGGGGGACGCGGCCGAGTATCGCGAAGTGGCCGAACAGGCCCTGCAACGCGCGATGGCTCTCGGCGTCACGGTCGATCAGGTGGGGCCGGTCCGCTACCAGGTGCTGCGCTGGTGTGCCGGAGATGCGGCTGCGGCCCGGGAACTGCTGCGGCAGCAGTTGGGACTGGTGGCGGGAGCGGATGCGGGGGACGAGGGGGAGCGCGAGCGCCGCGCCATGCTGAGCGGCTTCGGTCTCAACAACACGTGTTGGTACACGATGTCGCGGCTGCCGACCTTCGGCCGGCTCGATCGTTATGCCCTGGGCGTGGCCGAGCTGATGCTCGAGCCTGGGGAAGTGCTGGCCTACAACGAATACGACACCGTGGCGCTGGCGATGTTCCGCAATGGTCAGGTGGCACAGGCCGTGGCGCTGCAGGAGCAGGCCTTGAGCCAGGGTGGCGGGACGCCGGCTTACCGGACGCGGTTGCAGCGGTATCGTGCCGCGCTGCCGGCTGGGGCTTCGGCGGAGGCCCCCGCTGGGCAGGGCGCATCGAGCGGGCGGTAGCCGGCTCGGGCGTTCGGCCCGATGGCTCGGCGCTGGATTCCCTCGGTCCTGTGTTCCTGGTAAGGATGGCCCTCCGTGTCCGTCCTCCTGGGCAGAATCGCAGCGAGCTTGCGTCGGCGCCGGTGGCTGCCCCTGGGCCGCCCGTGCGGCGCAGGACCGTCTTGTGCGGTTTTGGCGGCTTCGGGATCGAGCTGTCTGCGGCGACTGGGCCGGGGGGACGCATGACGGTCGTGCTCGACGGGGTGACGATCCGCTACGGTGACCGCGTGGCGGTGGCCGACGTCTCGGTGACGTTCCCGCCCGGCGCTTCGGCGTTGCTCGGGCGCAACGGCGCGGGCAAGAGCTCGCTGCTGAAGGCGCTCTTGGGCCTGGTGCGGCCGAGCGCTGGCACCATGCGCATCCTGGACCTGCCGACGGACGCGGATCCGCGCGATGTGCGGGCGCAGGTCGGTTACATGCCCGAACGCGATGCGCACTTGCCGCTGCTGTCCGGCTTCGAGATGGTGGCGCAGCTCGGCATGTTGAGCGGCATGCCGCGGCGTGATGCGTGGCGCCGCGCGCACGAAGTGCTCTATCTGGTGGGGCTCGAGGAGCAGCGTTATCGGCCGGTCTCGACCTACAGCGCAGGCATGCGGCAGAAAGCCAAGCTCGCCGCGGCGCTGGTGCACGACCCGCAGGTGGTGTTCCTCGACGAACCGACCAACGGCCTCGATCCGCAGGGCCGCGAGGACATGCTGCGTTTGGTGCGCCAGTTGGCCACCGAACTCGGCAAGTCGATCGTGCTGTCCACCCACATCTTGCAGGACGTCGAAGCCGTGTGCGACGGCGTGGTGGTGCTGGAGGCCGGGCGGGTGGTGGCTCAGGGGCGGTTGCGCGAGCTGACGCGGACCGCCGAACGCCGGTTCTGGTTGCGGGTGGAGCCTGCCGAGGCTGCGGTCGGGCCGGCACTCGCGGCGCTGGGTGTGCGCCACGAGGTGTCCGGCGAGGGGCGCTACACCGTGTGGCTGGCCGAGGCCGCGCCGTGCCAGCCGGTGTTCGCCGCCGTGCAAGCCTCCGGGGCCGTGGTGTTGGAGTTCGCGCCGCAGCGGCGTTCGCTCGAAGAAGTGTTCCTCGGCGCGGTGCGCGCCGAAGCGCCGGTGGCGGTCGGCGCGGCGTCGGCTGGTGCAGCGCCGGCCGGGTCGGCGGTGGGAGGCGGCCGATGACGCCGCTCGGACTGCGCTACCGCCGCGCCGACCACGCGCTGGTGCCGGCTTGGCGGCGTTGGTGGCCGTTGGCGCGCCAGGAGTTTCTGGTGCCGTTCCGCAGCAAGGTCGGCATCGCCGTCTTCTGCCTCTGCCTGGTGCCCGCGGTGGTGCGCCTGTTCGTGCTGATGATCCGCTACGGCATGGTCGACTTCGGCGCGGCGGCCCGGGGTGACGTGATCGGTCGATCCCAGGCCTGGGCCCAGTGGGATTCGGGGCGGCCAGAGTTCTATGTGGAGCTGGTGATGGGCACCTGGCCCGGTCTCCCCGTGCTGATCTTGCTGACCGGCTCGGCCACCGCGGGAGCGATCGCGCGCGACCGGCGCACCAATGCGCTCGAACTGCTGTGGACCCGCGGCATCACCCCGTTCGGTTACCTGCTGGCCCGGTTCTGCGGCTCGCTGGGCAGTCTGTGCCTGGTGACCGTGGCGGCACCGCTGGCCCTGTGGGTTGCCGCCGCGCTGATGGCCGACGACTGGCAGCAACTCACCTCCACGCTGCCGTTCCTCGGGTCCGTGCTGTTCGCACTGCTGCTGGTGAGCGCGGTCTGGACGGCTCTCTGCCTGTGTCTGTCGGCGATGGCGAGTTCGCCGAGCCAGGCGATCGTGTTGTGGTGCTTGCTGCTGGTCGGCTCCACCGCGCTCGCCAACATCGCGGCCGGGGTGTTGCGCGAACCCAACCTGCGCGCGTGGCTCAGCGTCTGGGACGCCGGCGGCACGTTGGCGCGCCATGTCGCAGGTGTGTCGACGCGCGTGGCGCTTGGGCCGGCGCTCGGCTTCCTGTCCGGGCTCCTGCTGTTGCTCGGCCTCGGCGCGTGGCGGCGGCTGCGCGTCGGCGAGGCGGTGGCATGAGCATCGCCCCGACCAGCACTGCGCCGCGGTTGCAGTTCGCCAATGCCAGCAAGTGGTACGGCTCGGTCACGGCGCTGATGGACGTCAGCTTCCAGGTCGGCAACGAAGTGGTCGGTCTGGTCGGTCGCAACGGTGTGGGCAAGACCACGCTGATGAAGTTGGCCGCGGGTCTGTTGCAACCGAGCCAGGGTGAGGTGCGGGTGGCCGGAGTGCCGGCGGGCAGTCGGGCGGCACGTGCGGCGCTGGGGTTCTGCCCGGACACCGACCGCTTGTTCGAGAGCCTCACCGGCGTGCAGTTCGTCGCGTGGATGCTGCGCTACCATGGTCTCGGCGCCGCAACGGCGCGCCGCACCGCCGAACAGGTGCTCGACGATCTCGGCCTCGGCCCGGCGATGCACCGCAAGGTCGGGACCTACAGCAAGGGCATGCGCCAACGCGTGCGGCTCGGCCAAGCGCTGGCGCACCGTCCTGCCGTGGTGCTGCTCGACGAGCCGATGACCGGGCTCGATCCGATCGCGCGCGCCGAACTGGCGGAACGCATCGCCGCCCTGCCGGGGCGAGGCGTCGGGGTGCTGGTTTCGAGCCACGTCTTGCACGAACTCGAGGCGATCGCCGACCGCGTGGTGCTGGTGCACCAGGGCCGTCTGCTCGCCGAGGGCAAGGTCGCCGATCTGCGCCGGCAATTGCCCGGCCGGCCGCAGACCTACCGTCTCGCTGCGCCGGATCTGCGGGAACTGGCCGCCGCGCTGGTGGCATTGCCCGCCGTGCAGGACCTGTCGGTCGGCGCCGAGGGCCTGCTGGTCACCGCCGGGGACGGTGCTGCGTTCCGCGCTGCGGTGACCGAACTGGCGGCCGCGGGTCGGTTCGCGATCCGCGAATTCGTTCCGGTCGGCGACGACCTGGCCACCGTGTTCGAGAGTCTGGTCGGATGAACGAGCCTCGCGTCGAACTGCCGCCGTTGGTTGGCCTCGGGTTCCTGGGCACGCTGTTCGAGGCGGCGCGCCAGTGCCTGTTGCTGTTGCTGCGCAACCGGCTGCTGTGGGCCATGCTGCTCTTGCTGCCGCTCTTGGCGGGACTCGAGTATGCGGTGGGGGGAGCCGGGCGCAACCGGCTCGACGGCCGCGATCTCTACTGCCTGTTCGCCTGGTGGCTGCTCGCCGGTGTGGTGGTGCCGTGGCTGACCCTCTACCTCTCGGTGCAGGCGATCCACGGCGAGATCGAGGACCGTACCTTCCAATACTTGTTCCTGCGGCCGGTGGGCCGGGTGCCGCTGCTGCTGGGCAAGATGGTGGCCGTGGCCGTGCTCGGCATCGCCGTGGCGTCCTTCGGTGCCGCGTGCCTGTTCGTCGGGGCCGCCTTGCGTCCGGATCGTTGGGCCACGGGAGTCGAGCCGGAGTTGCTCACCATCTTCGTCGAGGTGAACGGCTTCGGCGTGTTGGCCTACGTGGCGGTGGGGGCGCTGTTCGCCGCACGCTTTCGCCGACCGATGTTGTGGGGCTCCTTGGCGGTGGTCGGGCAGATGCTGGTGGCGCTGCTGCCGGTGTCGGCCGGCTTGCGCAGTGTCACCGTGGCCGACCCGATGCGGCGGTTGCTGCTCGACCGCCTCGATCCGAACGGCCAGTTGGCGCGACTCTTGTGGCCCAGTGAACGCGACTTCCGCAGCGATCTGGTCGGGCAGCCGCTGCTCAACCTGTTGGCGGTAGGGTTGGTTTCGCTGCTGCTGGCGGCCTACGCCTACGCGCGCCGCGAGTACGACGCGCGAGAACGCGAATGAGCCCGGCGGCGCCGCGCGACGAAGTGCGTCTGCCGTGGCTCGGCGAGGCGCAGCAGCTCGACAGCCTGCGCGAACAGGTGGCCTGGTTCAATCGCCTGCGACTGGTGGTCGCCGCCTGTGTGGTGTGGTTGACCGCCGTCGCCAGCCACGTGCTGGGGCTTCTGGCGTCGCCGTGGCCACTCTACGGCCTGGGCGGCCTGCTGCTGGCCATCGACGGGGTCTACATCCTGGCCTATCCGCGGCTCCTGCGGTGGTCGGTCGGCGCCGTGCGACGGCACGTCTATCTGCAGATCGCCGTCGACCTGTCGATCTTGACTGCGCTGCTGCACTGGACCGGGGGCGTGACCAATCCGCTGGCGCTGTTCTATCTGTTCCACGCGTTCATCGCCGCGATGGTGCTCTCGGTGTCGGCGGCGGTGGCCGTGGCCGCGGCGAGCCTCGTGCTGCTGGTCGCGCTCGGCAGCGCCGAGCGCTACGGCTGGATCGCCCACCACCCGCTGCCGGTCGGCCTGGTCGAGCTGCACCGCATCCAACCGCTCGGTTTCTGGCTGTTGTTGTTCGCCTACGTGGTCACGCTGGCGTTCTCCATCTACTTCGTGGCGGTGGTGCTCGCGCGCTTGCGCGCCAACGAACGGCAGCTGGTACGGCTCGGCCGCCACTTCGCCCAGAGCGAGAAGCTGGCGTCGCTCGGCACGCTGGCCGCCGGCATCAGCCACGAGATCAACAATCCGCTCGGGGTGATGCGCAACAAGGTGCAGATCCTGCGTTACCGCGCCCAGGACGGGGAGACCGGCGAGCGGCTGCTCGCCGACCTCGACACCATCGACAAGCACTTGTCGCGGGTTGCGCAGATCACCGCGGGCCTGCTGCAGTTCGCGCGGGAGCAGCCGTTCGAGTTGCGGCCGATCGAGGTGCCGGCGCTGCTGCGTGAGGCTGCGGATCTGGTGCGTGTGCCGTTCCGCACGGCGCAGGTCGAGCTGGTCTGCGATCCCGCCGTGCCGCTGCAGGTGGCTTTGCTCGGCTCGGCGAACCACCTGCTGCAGGTGTTGATCAACATCCTGCTCAACGCCAAGGATGCGTCGGCACCCGGGGCCGCGGTGCGGCTCTATGCAGAGGCGTCCACGGCAGAGCTGGCCCTGGTGGTGCAAGACCACGGCACCGGGATCCCGGCCGAGGTGCTGGACAAGGTGTTCGACCCGTTCTTCACCACCAAGGACGTCGACAAGGGCACCGGGCTCGGCCTCGCGATCAGCCACGGCATCGTGGAACGGCACCGCGGTCGGATCGAAGTCGACAGCGAGGTTGGCCGCGGCACGACGTTTCGCGTGGTGTTGCCGTTGCAGGCAGGCGAACCCGGGGCGTAGGTTGACACCCTGAGGGCTTGGTTGCCAACCCGATGGCCTGCCCAAGATCTTGTGGTGGCTCGAGATTGTGCTTGCGCGCGACCGCACTACGCCTAGGCTGCCCCGTGTTGGGCGGTCGCCAGTTGGGAGGGACCGACAGCACGGGCCACTCGGGCAAGGCACCCGGGTGGCCCGATCTTTCCGCGGGCGCGGCAACTTTCCGCAGGAGCGGCAAGTTGCCGGCCGCACCGCTTGGGGAGCAGAGCGCCTGAGGCGGCGATCGACCCCGTGCGCTGCCGAGCGCACTGCCGCCCCGGGTGTCGCTGGGTAGGCTCCGACTCATGGACTTTCGCGCTGCGACCCTCGGTCTCCTGCTGTGCGGTGCTTGCGCGGCGCCAAACCACGAGCCGGCACCGCCTGCGGTCGTGCTGTTGCCGGTGGCTGCGGACCTCAGTGCCTACGTCGAACGGCAGATGCGGGAACAGGACGTTCCCGGGGTGGCGATCGCCGTGCTCGACGTCGACCCGGTGACCGCCGCGGAGCACCGCTGGTTGGCCGCGTTCGGCCGTGCCGACGCGGAGGGCGCGCCGCTGCGGCCGGATGCCGTGTTTCGCGTGGCGTCGTTGAGCAAGCTGTTCACGGCCACGGCCGTGATGGTGCTGGTCGAGCGCGGCCTGGTCGACCTCGACGCGCCGGTGGCCCGGTACTTGCCCGAGTTCGCACCGCGCAATCCCTTCGGCGTGCCGGTGACCGTGCGCCACCTGCTGGCGCATCGCGGTGGTCTGGTGCGTGAACCACCCGTGGGGCACTACTTCGATCCCAGTGAGCCGAGTCTCGCCGAGATGGTTGCGGGGCTGACCGACACCGAGTTGGTGCACGCACCCGGCACGGCGTTCAAGTACAGCAACCCAGGCTTCGGCGTGCTGGGTGCCGTGGTCGAACGGGTCGTCGGGCAGCCCTTTCCCATCGCCGCACGCCATCTGGTGCTGCAGCCGCTGGGGCTGGTCGACAGTGATTTCGGCAAGCGTCCCGACCTCTGTGCTCGCACCGCCGAGGGGGTGATGTGGACCTACGACGGCCGAGCCATCCCCACACCCGACTTCGCCTTCGGTTTCGGCCCGGCGGCCGACCTGCGCAGTACGGTGGGAGATCTGCTGTCGTTCGCGCGCAGTTGGTTGCCGCACCCGCGGCGTGCCGTGCTCTCGGCCGAGAGCCTGGCCCGCATGTGGCAGCCTGCGGGGGGCGAGAGCTCTGGCTATGGCCTGGGTTGCCAGTCGGGCTACCGCCAGGGCTGCCGGGAAGTCGGCCATGATGGGGCGGTGTATGGCTTCGCTTCGGCGTTGCGTGCGCTGCCCGAACAAGGCCTTGCGGTCGCCGTCGTCTGCACCAAGGACTTCGCCAACGCGGTGGCGGAGGCGATCGCTGCGCGGGCCTTGGATGCCGCGCTGTTGGCCCGCCGCGGCGAACGGCTGCCGCCGCCGCAGTTTCCGGAGCCGGTCGGAGCGGTGGCCGCGCGGGCGCTCGCCGGTCACTACCGGGCCGGCGAGTACCACGTGGATCTGCTGCACCGCGACGCGGAGTTGGTGTATGACCCGGACGTCGGCGTACGCACGCGGATGCGGCGTGCCACCGACGGCAGTCTGGTCGCCGACTCGGTGTTGGCGGTGGACAGTGCGCGGCGGCTCTTCCAGCAGGCGAACGGCATGTGGAGCGATGGTGCAGTCGAGTACGTGCGCGACGACGAGGCTCCGCCCGAACCGCCGGCGGCCCTGCTGCCGCTGCTCGGCGAGTACGGCTTCGACCACGACGTGCTGGTGGTCTACGAAGACCATGGGCGGCTCGGGGTCCTGATCGAATGGGTGGTGCGCGATCTGCCCGAGCCAGTCGGTCCCGACCTCTACCACTTCCCCCCGGGCATGTACGGTGGCGACCGTCTGCGCTTCGAACGGGATGCACAGGGCGAGGTGGTGGCCGCCGTGGTCGGTGGCGCGCGGTTCGAGCGCCGCCCGGAGCCGCCGGCTCACGGCTTTCGCATCACACCACTCCGGCCGATCGCCGAACTGGCCGCCGCAGCCCGGGATGCCGTGCCGCCGGTGGAGCCAGCGGGACGGCTCGCCCCCGACTTGGTGGATCTCGCGGCGGTCGAGCCGACGCTGGTGTTCGACCTGCGCTACGCGACCGCCGACAACTTCCTGGGTGCGCCGATCTACCCGGCCGCGGTGGCCAAGCTGCAGCGTCCGGTTGCGGCAGCGCTGGCGCGGGTGCAGCAGGCGCTGCGGCGCGAAGGGCTCGGGCTGTGCGTGTTCGACGCCTACCGGCCCTGGTCGGTGAGTTGGGTGTTCTGGCACGCGACGCCGCCGGCGCTGCGGCAGTTCGTTGCCGATCCCGCGGAGGGTTCGCGGCACAACCGCGGTTGCGCCGTCGACGTGACGCTGGTGGATCTGGCGACGGGCAGGCCGGTGGACATGCCGAGCGGCTTCGACGAGTTCACGCCGCGCGCGTATCCGGACTATCCGGGTGGCACCTCTCGGCAACGGCATTTCCGCGAACGGCTGCGCATGGCGATGGCGGCCGAGGGGTTCACGGTGAACCCGCACGAGTGGTGGCACTTCGACCATGCGGACTGGGCGCGGTACGGGATCGCCAATCTGCCCCTGCCGTGACCGTGCTCTGGCCGTGGCGGGGCGCCGACGGTGGCCGGTCCGCTTGCCCTGCGCCGGTCCTGGTCAGCGCTTCACGACGGGAGCCGGCGTGAGACGGTGTTCGGCCTGCAGCGCCAGGCACAGCATCGCCGTCGTGTAGACGCGGCCGCCGGCTTCGCCCCAGACGCCGATCGGATCCCACGAGCCGCGGAAGTTGCCGTCGGTGCGCTGGTTCTTCAGCACGGCCAGGCCGAGCTTGTTGCGCCAGAGGTCCCAGGCCTTGCCGCCGTGGTAACGAAGGGCCATGGTGCCGAGCAGCCAGGCGTACTCGTCGATGCTGCCGGCTTTGGCGTCCCAGAGGGGTGGTTTGGCCACCAGCACCTCGGCGGAGCGCTGTTGCCACACCTCGAGGTCGCTCGGGACCGCCGCTTCCTTGAGCAGGAATCGGCCGAACAACGCCGCGGCCGTCATCGCTTCGTTCTTCTCCACCGGGAACCGCACGGCATGGTCGCCGGCGAATCGGCTCGAGACTTCCCCGACCTTGGTATAGCCGCTGCGGCCGGTGCCTTCGGTGACCTGGGTGAACCAGATGGCGCAGAGCTTCAGGGTCTCGGGTGGCGCCGGTATCCCTGCGTCTTGGCCCGCGAGCAGCGCCCAAAGGCACCAGATCGTCACCGAAGTGCTGTTGTCGTTGTCGCGCGGCATGTAGCGCCAGACACAGTACGGGTTGCGCCGGCTCTCGAGGTGGGCCAGGGCCGCGGTCAGCCCGGGCCGCGCCCAGGACACCGCCGACACGGCGCAGGCTTCGGCCAGCGCGAGAGTCGCCAACGCATGGTCATAGACCTGGTAACCATGGTTGCCGGCGATCATGCCGGTCTGCGGCGCCTGCTGGGACAGCAACCAGCGGCAGGCGCGTTCCAGCGGGTCCCGATGGCGTCGGCCGTGCAAGTTGGCGCCGTCCCCCAGCAGGCACAGGGCCGCCAAGGCCGTGATCGCAATGTCATAGCCAGGTTTGCCGGCGCCATCACAGGGTTCGCCCACGGTGTCGTGGCGCATGAAATGGGCGGTGCGCCAGCGGCCGTCGGCATCTTGGTGGCGCAGCAGCCAGTCGATGGCTTGGTCGACCGCTGCCGCCCAGCGTTGGTCCTTCTTGGCGAGGGCTTGGCGGCCGTTGGCCCGCGCTGCGTAGCGCGGGTTCCGTTCGACGACCGTGAGACCGTCCAGCGCCAGGACTTGCCCCTGCTGGAGTCCGTCCTTTTGGCGCGTGAGCAGCGCGAGCAAGGCGCCGCCCCCGTCCTGACGGCCGACGCGCAGGTCCGCGACCACGTCAGGGTTTCTGGCGAGCTGCGGCAGTTCGCTTTGGGCGAAGCAGCGCTCACTGTCGCCGAACACCGAGTAGGCGACACCATGCCGCGCCGTCCCCGAAAGTGCTGCGACCAGATTCCATTCGAGGTGGGCGATGCCGAGCAACGGGCCGGGCGGCAGGGTCGCCTTGGACCAGCCCGCCGTGGCAGGACGGTTGCGTTCGGTGAGACAGAGGACCGGCGCGTTGGCGGCGCCCGCGGGAACACACGTGAGGAACCAGTGGGTCTTGGTGGCTGCGAAGTGCAGCGCTGCGGTGGGGGCCGCGGCCAAGCGCGTGCCATCCAGCCGTGGCTGGTTGGCCACCGCTGTCCAGGCGCTCTGGGTCGGATCGAGCGTGACCAAGTGCAGGACGCCGTCGGCGTCCTCGAACAAGATCGCGCCGTCGCTGGCGGCGAGCCGGGCGCGGCCGAACTGGCCTTGCGCGAGGCGGAGGGGCGCTCCGAACTTGGTGCCGTCCTGGGCCGGGACCACGAGCAGTTCGGCCGGCGTGCTTCCGGTGGCTTCCCTTCGCGCCAAGAACGTGAGGTTGCCTTTGGGATCCGACCCGGCATCGAGCAAGGTCGCACCGGGCCCGAGCACGATCCGGTGGCTGCCGACCGCGGTGCCTTGCGCGGCCTCCACGGCACGCTGCTCTATGCCTTCGTCCCGCTGCAGCAGAATCTGGAGTTGGGTGCCATCCAGGTTGGTGAGCAGGGCTCCGGCCCGGGCGCCAGGGAAGCGCGTTTCGACCTTGCCGTCGTTGCGGCGCAGGACGGCAGTGGTGACGCCGTCGCGCGTGCGGTCGAACAACAACCAGGTGGCGCCACGGTGGTCGCTGGCAGTGACCGGCGCAGCGGCTGACCCCAGCGAGCAACGATCGCCAGAGGCTTCCTTGAACTGGGGGGCGGGCAGCTGTCCCGGGCACGAGCCGCCGCCGAGCAGGATTGCTGCTACCAGCACAAGCGAGCGAGGCTGGCTCCTGCCATCACTCCGTGCGCGACGCCCGTGATTCATTGCCGCAATCTAACTGCGGCGCACCGGCCATGCCACGCGGCATTCCGCTTCGAGGCGGCCAAGGAACCTCCGCCGCGGTTGCGTCGTACGTCGACGGACGCCGACGCGGAGCTGGCTGCTGGAGTGGCCCGCACCGCTCGCCTGGGGCGCGTGCGTTCCGCGCCGCGTCCGCCAATTCCCAGCCAACTGCGCGTCCAACAACTACGCGCCCAACAACTTCGTACTTGGCGCGGCCTTGCTCACATCTTCACGTCGACCACCTGGTCGACGTTGAAATCGAACGAAAACTCTTGGTCGACGTTGATCAGCCGACCGGTTCCCTTGAACTCGTTGAAGATGATCGCGCCTTCGAGGGAGCGGCCGTCTTCGAAGTTGATCTCGACCCAGTCGGCTTGGCGAGCCGTCATCAGCAGGTCGTAGACTTCGTCGCGGGTCGGACGTGCAGTTTGGCGTTCGGGCATGTGCGTGGTTCTCCGGTTGCGTCCGGCTTGCCTGGGCGGCGCACCGAGGCCGGACATTCTGGTTGGTTGTGAGAGGTCTTGGGGTGCGGTCCGGCTCGGTGCCGGACGGAATCTCTGCGGGGTTGGCCGCCCGTCGTTTCGGGGCGACGCGTGGGGATGGTCACGCGCCGAATCCTGGATCACCCACTGGCAGAATCGGAAACGCCGATCGCACCGGCGATTCCTGCTTCGACCAGTAGCTGCGTCCAGGTTTCGAACCGGGATCGATCTTGCCACAGTTTCTGGAACTCGACAAGGGACCCCCAAGTCCCGGACATCTTCGAGATTTCACGGACTTGCACGTGTGCCTGGGGCGGCGTCCCGGCGGGCAGGTCCAGCGTGTAGACCAGCCCGGCGTGGACCTCTCCAACGGGGGTGCTGTCGTCGACCAGCAGGCCCTGAAACCTCGGCTCCAGTCCCGGGGGGAGGTCCAGGTGGAGCTCCTCGTGCAGCTCGCGCCAGAGCGCCCGGCTGAAATACGCCGGACCAGCCGCCGGCCCGGGCGATGGGGGCGGCAGGCCGTCCTCCGGGTCGACGTGGCCACCGAGCCCGATCGAACGCAGTCCGTGCAGGCGCTGTTCTCCCTGCTTCGCCAGCCGGGTCACCCAGAACACGCCCTGGACGCGGCCGTCCTGGGCCACCTGGCGGAGCACGCAGTACGGGATCCACTGCTTCCAGGCCGGGTTCTGCTCTGCGAGGGGGCGTGGTTCGAACCGGGCTTGGGCCAGGGCTTCGGCCAACAGCCGGGATCCGGCAGCTTCGGGCAGGGAAGTGAACCCCTGCGGCCACCGGCCGCCGAACATGGCCGCGCGGTCGACCACCAGCACCTTGGGCGTGGCTCCTGGGGTGGGTGCCGGTTCGGGGGCGGGTGGCACGGCGCGGCGCTCGGTCGGGTGGGCGGGGGAGGGGGAGGGAGGGACTCGTGCACCGGGTTGCCAGCCAACCGGTTTGCCAGCCAACCGGTTTGCCAACCAATTGGGTTACCAGCCAACCACGATGCCAGTTCCCCGGGTTGGTCCGCTCACTCGGGACTGTCGGTGGCTGGCGGAGTGGGCTTGCTGCCGCCGCCGAACAGGGCCCGCAGGCTCGCCAGGGAGGTGACTTCGCCCTTGTGCGTGCGTTGTTCTGCCACCGTTTTCTCCGGCTCCGCGGTGTACACCCGCTGGCCGCGGCCCGAGCGGCCACGACCTCCCGCATCACGACCGCCGAAGTCGCCCCCACCAAAATCACGGCCGCCAAAATCACGGCCGCCACCAGAATCACGGCCGCCTTCGCCGCGCCGCGGCGGGCGTCCGCTGCTCTCGCCTGGCCCGGGAGGGCCGCGCCGCTCGCCGCGGCGTCCTTCGGCGGACCGGGCCGGCCGCCCAGGGCTGCGCGGTTCGGTTTGGGGCTCGGCGGGCCGTTCGCGCCGCCCTTGACCACGGCCTTGTTGTGCCATGCGCTCGCCGAGGGTCGCCAGTCGGCCTTCCTGGAGGTGCCGGGGCTGGTACATGGAGAGCGCGATCTTCTCCTGCTGCTGGTCGACGTGCAGCACCCAGACGGTGACCACCTCGCCAACGCACAGCATCTGCTGCGGATCGCGCACCCGGTGTGGCGGGATCTGCGACAGGTGGCAGAGGCCATCGTGGCCGATGCCGAGGTCGATGAAGGCGCCGAACTCGGTCAGGCCGGCCACGCGGCCCTGCAATTCACGGTCGACGTGCAGGTCGGTGAGCGAGTGCACGCCTTCGTTGCGGATCGGCACCAGGATGCCGCGGCAGTCTTCGCCGGCGCGCATCAGCTGCTGCAGCACCGCGATCACGCGCGCCCGCGGTTGCGCTTCGGTGATCAGGCTCTCGAGCGGCGTGTCGCGCAGGTTCTGGCCGATCAGGTCGAGCGGCTGGGCGCCCCGCACCTGCGCTGCGGCGCGCGCCAGGTCGTAGTCCTCCGGATGCAAGGGCGTCTGGTCCAGCGGTTCACTGCCGCCTTGGATGCGCAGGAAGCCAGCCACGTTGCGCACCGTCGCGGCGTCGAAGCCCGGCACCTCGGCCAGGGCTTGGCGCGCGGGGAACCCACCGATGCGCTTGCGCTGGTCGACCAGAGCGCGGGCGCGTTCGCCGTCGAGGCCGGGCAACTGCTCGAGCAGGTCGAGGCTCGCGGTGTTGAGGTCGAGGCCGACCGCCGCGAGGCAGGAGCCGGTCACCGCGGCGAGTTCGCGCTGCAGCATGCCCTGGTGCACGTCGTCGAGCGTCTGGCCGATGCCGAGGGTGCGCGCGTCCATGCGCGCCAGTTCGAGCAGCGGGTCTTGCAGTCGGCGGCCTAGCGACAGCGCGGTGCGCACGCCGACGTCGACCCCGGGCATGGCCTTCTTGCCAGCCTGGCTCGAGGCGTGGATGGTCGCGGCAGCTTCGTCGACGGGCACCACCATGGGCAGTGGTGTCTCGCCGAGAGCGGTGCGCAGTTCGGCGACCAGCTTCTCGCTACCGGCTTGCCGGCGGCCGTGCGGCACGGCGATCGCCGCAGGTTGCTCGGTGCGCACCAGCTCCACCAGCCACGCCAGGGCGCCCTGTTGTTGTTCGGCGCTGTCGAGCGGCAGGGTCTTGTGCTGTGCCGCGTGGCCGTCCTCGCCGACCAGCACTGCCCAGGCGTTCTTGCCGCTGGTGCGCAAGGCGAGCACCTTCTTGGCGCCGAGTGGCGGCGCCATCAGCTGCGAACGCAGGTTGCGGGCGTAGGCGCGCACGGCTTCGCGGTCGGCCTTCTCCTTGAGGCGGCGGCGCACGTCCTTGCCGCAGTACTCCTGCAGTTGCGGCCACGCCTGGTCGAACACCAGATCGTAGAACATCTGCAGCGGCGAGCCGTCGGGCAGGTCCGCTGCGTGCAGTTCGCGCAGGAGCAGGCGTGGGCGGCCCTCCGGCAGGGTCAGCTCGAGTGCCAGGATGCCCTCGCGTTCGGCGCGCCGCAGGGCCAGCATGCGATTCGGCGGGATGCGGCCGATCGGCTCGGCAAAGTCGAACAGGTCGGCGAACTGCTTGGCCTGACCGTGGTCCGGCGCGGTGGGTTTCGCGCGCAAGACGCCATGCTTCAGTTCGGCGCGCACGGCCGCGCGGGTGGCCGGGTCGTGGGCGACCCGGTCGGCGAGGATCAGCAGGGCGCCTTCCAGC
This sequence comes from Planctomycetota bacterium, assembly GCA_016795295.1. GTDB lineage: Bacteria > Planctomycetota > UBA1135 > UBA1135 > UBA2386 > JAEUHP01. Next base: position 24,224 of record JAEUHP010000108.1, read on the forward strand.
GCCTGCTCCGGCATCGACAGGCCGGCTTCGGGGCGCAAGTACTGGGCGGCGGTGTCGAGCAGGGGTTGCTCACCGACTTGGCGATGTTGGATGGCCATCGCCAGCGGCAGCAGGCCCTTCTCCTCCATCTGCATGGCGATGCCGCGGCGCCGCGGGCGCAGCGACTGGTAGAGATCGTCGAGGTAGTCCTGGTCGACGATGTCGGCGATCTCCCGCTCGACTTCGGCAGGGTCGCGGCCGCGTTCGCGCGCCTGCTGCACGATCGCCTGCTTGCGCTGCTCGATGTCGAGCAAGGTGTGGAGGCGTTCGCTGAGCGCGATGAGGCGCTCTTCGCCGAGGTTGCCGATCGCCCAGCGGCGGTAGCGCGCCAAGTAAGCAGGCGTGCACTGCTGTTCCAGCAGCGCGACCGCCGCAGCGATCGCTTCGGGTGGGCTGTCGAATTCGGCGCGCAGACGTTCGAGGGTGGCTTCGGATGCCATGTAGGGTGGTGCGCCCCGGTGTGGAGCGAGGTGGGGGAAACACGATAGCACGGCGCCCGGGCATCGCCAGCGCCCCGTGGCAGTCGTGCGCCGCATGGCCTGGGGCGGATTCCCGGGGGCAGGCGCTCGGGCTCAAGTTGGGACCTCGTGGCTGCCGATGCCACCGTCCGAACGGCGCTGCCGGCGCCCCTTTCCGACCGATGAGGATCTCGCACATGCGGATTGCCGCCCTTTCTGCCCTGCTCCTGTTCGCTTTCGCTGGGTGTTCGTCGCCGCCGCCGCCGCCGCCGACCGATGGTTTTCAGCAGCCCAACGGGTTGATGGCCACCGAGATCAACCGGCGGATCGAGCAGATTCCCTACCAGCACCGCGACGAGCTGTACCAGAATCTCTTGTGGCTCGCCCAGACCGGCGAGCAGACCATTCCGACGTTGCTCACGGGCCTGCAGCACGAGAATCCGAAGGTGCGCAGTTCGTGCGCCTGGGTGCTCGGGCGGCTGGGCGACCGGCGCACCATCCCGGACCTGCAGCGGGCGGCGAAGGATGCGGAACAGACGGTCAAGCTCGAGTGCTGCCGCACCTTGGTGCAGATGGGCGATCTGGCCTGGGCGCCGGCGTTGATCGAAGCGCTCGACAGCGAGCGCAAGGAGGTGCGGTTCATGTGCCACGATGCGCTCAAGACCTCGACTGGCAACGACTTCGGCTACGACCACCTGACCGAGAACCAGAGCCAGATGCGGCTCTCGGTGCTGCGCTGGAGGCAGTGGTGGAGCGACTACTCCGGCGATGCGGCGTTCGCCCAGGTCTACCAGCAGCGCCACGGCCTGCAGGCCATGCCGGCGATGCCGATGGGGGAGACCCAGGGTGCGGGCAATGCCGGCAACCCTGGCAGCGACAACCAGAAGCTGCTGATCGAACTCGAACCCATCGACCCTGCGAATGGTGCGGGGGCCAGCGGACTGCCGGCCCAGGCGAACCCCGGCGAGGGCTCGGTTGCGCCGTCGAACCCGAGCCGCGGGCAGGCCTCCGGGGCCGAGTCGGGCGGCGCGCCGCGCTGAAGCGCAACGGGGCTCGTTCGGTTCGTGGTTGCGGTAGGGTGGCCCGTCCAGGGTAGGTGCGAGGGCGTGGTGCGGTCGCGGTGTCGCCCCATTCCCCTGCGGCAGGCCCAACGCTAGAGTCTGCGCGGCCCCCGACCTCGAACCAGACCCCTAACGAATGCGCCGTTCCCAGACCGGATTCACCCTCATCGAACTGCTGATCGTCATCAGCATCATTGGCCTCCTGGCGGCAGTTTTGCTGCCGAACGTCATCGGTTCGCGCGATGCGGCCTACTCGCTCGCCGACAAGGCGAATCTGGGCCAGCAGTACCAGTTCTTGCTCGAGTACAAGCGCAAGCACAACGACGCGTTGCCGCCGGAAGGTGGCAAGCGGTTCGTGCTGGCGTCCTGGGTCACCAAGACCATCGAGCACACGCCGGAGAACTTGGAGCGGTTCTTCACGCCCGGGCCGGCGCGTGACAACGACGCGAACTACCAGGACTTCGCCAAGATGGTGCGGCGCGGCGAGAACCCGTGGCCGACCCTCAACGACGTCACCAAGGAGTCGACGCACTACGCCGGCCGGGCCAAGAAGTGGGCGCGTGATCGCGAGATCGATGGCAACCAGGCGTGGATGGCCAACGACAACGACGGCATGTGGATGCTGCGCGACGGCAGCGTGAACGTGCTGTTCAGCAGCGGTTCGGTGCGCACCTACAGCTACCAGATGCTGCAGGAGGAGCACGGGCTGCCGCCGTTCGAGAAGGACAAGCCGATCCAGACCTGGGGCGAGAATTCGCCCATCGAACCCTGCCGCAAGCTCGAAGGCGGGGTCTAATTTCCCGCTGGCGGGGCCGGTTTCCCGCTGGCGGGGCTGGGTTCCTGCAGGCGGAGCTGGGTTCCGGGCCTCCCCGGGGTGGTTCTCCACCGAGGGCGCCGGTCGTCAGAAGAACGCCATCACCGGCACCGAGTTCGCCACCGTGCCGGTGGCGCTGCCGCGATCGGTGCTGTTCGCCACCCGGCTGGCCGTCATGGGCATTGGCCCGGGCGGGGGAGTCACCAGGGTGGCGCCGTCGCTGAAGGCCAAGGCTCCGGTGCCGAGGTGCGCTGAGCCGGCTTGGCACCAGAGCCGGTAACCGGGAGGCAGGGCGGGCAGTCCGGTCAGGCTGGCGTCGAGGTTGCCGCTGGTGTCGGGGGTGCCCGGCAACACGAACCAAGCTTCCGCCGTGCCCCACAGCGTGCAGTTGGCGTTGGCCGGCCAGGGCTGGCTGCTGGCCAGCGCGCCGACCGCGAACCACCCGCGCAACTGGCCGCTGCCATCGTCACGCCCGGCGCCACGCAGGGCCACGTCGAACTGGGTCAGGCCCTGACGCAGCCAGAGGCTCGGCGTGTGGGTCGGCACGGTGCTTTGACCGGGCGCGGGGCAGCCGGTGCCGAAGCGGAAGCCCGGCTGCTCGACGCGGCCATCACTGTAGAGATCGTGGCTGTCCAGGTAGAGGCTCAGGTTGCGGTTGTTGCCGCCGGCAGACTGATTGCCCCAGATTTCGATGTCCACGCACAGGGTGCCCCCCGTCGTCGGCATCTGGAAGGGCGTGCTGTAGGGGACCACGAGGTCGAACGTCGCTGCCGGGTCGAGGTTCGGCCGTTGGGTGGCGGGGAACGAGAGCCACTGCCGCGGGAGCACCACGACCGGGTTGGGCCCCACGTTGTTGGCGAACGTGGTCGAAGCGCGCGTCGGCAGGTTGGGCGAGATCGACAGGGTGACCTGCAGTTCGGCGCTGAAGGCTTCGACCGCGCCGCGTACGCCGGCGGCGTCGCGGCGGTAGCCGTGCCCACTGAGCACCAGGCCCGCGGGCACGTCGCTGTGCAGCGTCTGCATGCGGGTGCTGGCGCGGCCGAGGGGCAAGTGGGTGAAGGAGCTGCCCTCGAGGTGTTGGCGGTCGGCGGGCGAGACGGCCAGCGGCAGTTGGGCCCGCAAGTCGAGGGCGGCAACGAGCGCTGCCGCCGCGCAGAACTGGTGCGGCACGAGGAGGAGCAAGTGGCGGAGGGATGGGCGTGGCATAGTTGGCGGTTGGCGAGCTCGGGCCGATTCCCGAGAGGCGCCACTGCAAAGGGAACTTCGCCCTGCGATCTCGGCGGAAAATCGGGAGCAGCGTTGCGCTGCCCTGGGCGCGATCGCTACATTCTTCGCCCCTCGTCGACTCCCGAACGCGGTGGAGATGAGCAACCCGTCTCGATCCTCTGGTGGCAGCCAGCGCGCCTTGGGCGCAGGTCTGACACTGGCCGTTTCCGTCGGGTTGTTCGCCTATGGCGGTCTGTGGTTGGACGCCCGACTCGGTAGCAAGCCTGTCTTCGTGCTGGTCGGCGTCCTGCTCGGAACCGTCGGTGGCATTCTGCATCTGATCCGCGTGCTGGCCCCCGAGCTGTGGCCCTTCGGGAAGTTGTCGAGGTCCGACCCGCAAGAACCCCGCCAGCCGAATCCCCCCCCAACTTTGCCCGGCAACCCACCGCCTCGGGTGCCCCCGCCCAGTGCGAGCCGCTGAGCGGTCCGCAACTCTCCTTCGCCCCGTGCCCGATTCCATCCCGACACCAGTGTCCATCCCGACACCAGTGCGTGCTGCGTCCGTCTCGGGCAGCGCCCTGCCAGCCGTGGCGCTCTTGCGCGCGCTCGGGGTCGGCGCGGGCCTGGTGGCAGTCGCCGTTGGCGGGGTCGTGGTGCTCGGGCTCTTGGCCGGCGATCGCGCCGTCTACGCGACCGCTGGCGCTGGAACTGCCGTCGGTACGGCTGGTTTGGCCATCCTGCTGTACCAGCTGTTGCTCGGTCCCAGGGCGGTGGCGTCGTTCCGCGGGGATCCGCGGCTCGCGGCGACGCGCCTGCAGGGGCTGCTGCTGACCACCTTCTTGCTCAAGCTGATGGTGGTGGTGGCGGCGGTGCTGGCGATGCGTGCCGCCGATGTGAAATTCGAGCTCAGCACCGTCTTTGCCGTCGCATTCGCGGTGGCGTCCCTGCTCTGCCAGGTGGCTGCGGCCGGGATGCTGTCGCGCAGCCTGTCGCGGTCGTCTGGCCGCTCTTCGCCGGCGCTGGCTCCTGCCGTGGCAGCTCCCGCGTCGCCCCTCTCGGCGCCTTCGTCCGAATCCTCCTGATGTCCACCATGCCCACCCTTCGCGACTCGCGAGCCAGCGCTCCGCCGTCGGTCCATCGCTTCGGACAGCTTGGTGTGTGGAGTCGGCTTGGTGTGCCTGGCTGGCTTGGTGTGTCGGGCCGGCAGGTTGTGTCGGGCCGGCAGGTTGTGTCGGGCCGGCAGGGTGTGTCGGGCCGGCAGGGCGTCCAGCGTTTGCTGCGCCTGCCCGGCCTGGCTGGCGTCCCGGCCCTCTCCGGCCTGTTGTGTGCGCTGCTGTGGCTGTGCGCGGGCGCGGCCCTCACGGTGGGCGTGAGCACGGCAGGTGTGCGGGCCCAGTCGGATGCGGCTGGTTCGCACGCCGCCGCTGGTCCGCAGGACCCGAAGGGGCACGCGGCGGCTGGCCATGCTCCGGCCAAGTCGACGCTGGACATGTCGAACAAGGAGTTCTTCGACAAGCAGTTCAGCCACAGCGTGCCCTACGTGATCTTCACGCCGCAGCTGTCGCCGGACCCGAAGGTGAACCAGGCCTTCGCGATCTACAACGTCCAACCTTGGCAGTGGGTCGCGCTCGGTCTGATGCTGGTGCTGTTCCTGCCGATCGCCGGCAGCTTCCAGCGCGGCTCGGTCGGCTGGGGGACCCGTGTGCTGCGTGGCTGGTGCCTGTGGATCCGCGATGAGATGGTCTACAAGGTCATGGGCAAGGAGGAGGGGCGGCCGTTCGTGCCCTACTTCCTGTTCGTGTTCTTCTTCATCGCCCTGCAGAACGTGCTCGGTCTGATTCCGAGCGCCGGGCATGGTTTCCCGTTGGCGATCTACACCGCGACCGGCACGCCCTACGTCACGGCAGCGCTCGCCATCATCACCTTCTTGATGATGATCGGCCTCGGCATGCGCAAGAACGGCGTGCTGGGCTTCTGGACCGGCTTGGTGCCGCACGTGCCGGTGCTGCTGTGGCCCATGATGTTCGCGATCGAGCTGGTCGGTTTGGTGGTGAAGCCGTTCGCCCTGACCATTCGTCTGTTCGCCAACATGCTGGCTGGCCACTTGGTCATCGGCTCGGCGATCGCCCTGATCTTCTTGTTCGCCAAGATGCAGGGCGGCGCGATCACCAGCTACCTGACCGCGTTCCCCTGCGCGGGTTTGGCGGTGTTCATCTACGTGATCGAGGCCTTCGTGACCCTGTTGCAGGCCTACATCTTCACGTTCCTCAGCATCAACTTCATCCACCAGGCGCTGCACCAGGATCACTGACCGGCGCCCCGCCGGGCCGCGATCTGAGGCGCGTCTGCTCACTTCCCAAGCTTTCCCACTTCCCGCTAGAACGTCACGGAGTACCCAATGCTCGCATTCTTCCAGGATCCCAACGCTCAGAAGGTCGCTGAATTCGCCGCCCAGACCAACGGTTGGGGCATCGGCGCCGGTTTGGCAGCCGGCCTCGCCGCGCTCGGCGCCGGCTTCGGCATCGGCCGCATCGGCGGCTCGGCCGGTGAGGGCATCGCCCGTCAGCCGGAAGCGGCCGACGCGATCAAGGGCAATGCGCTGCTGCTCTCGGCGTTCGTCGAAGGCGTGGCGCTGTTCGCGGCGGTCATCGGCCTGATCCTGGCCGGCAAGTAGACCGTCGGCAGGTTCGCCGACGGGGTGAGGGCACGCTGGTTCCGGCTGGCAGTCCCGCTTCCGTCCGGTTGGCTTGGACTGGCGTTGTGGTTTCGTCGGGGGCGGTGCACGCCGCCTCTGTCTGTGCCCTTGGGCTTCGGTCCAGGGGCTGGTTCCCTGCTCGACCTCAAGCTTCCGCCGAGGTTTCGCTTGCTGCATTCTCTGGCCACCGTGGTTTCCGAAGGTGATCGCTCCCTGAACTCCATCCTGGAGTTCGCCCCGGGTGCGATGATCTGGACCTTCATCGCCTTCTTCGCCGCTTTGCCGGTGATGTGGAAGTTCGTCTACGGCCCGATCACCACGGCTCTCGAAGAGCGCGACCGCAAGGTCGAAGACTCGATCGCCGCAGCGGATCAGGCGCGCAAGGAGGCCGAGGCCCAAATGCAGCGCGCCAAGGCCGAACTCGAGCAGGCTCAGGCGCATGCGCGGCGCATGGTCGAAGAGGCCACCGCGCGCGCCGAGCGGCAGGCGGCCGAGCTCGCGCTCGCCGCGGAGGCGCGGGCGAAGGCAGAGCTGCAGAAGGCCCGCGACACCATCGCGGCCGAGAAGCGCCAAGCGCTGCAGGAGATCCGCCAGGAGGCGGTGCGCCTGACCATGGCTGCGACCGGCAAGCTGCTGCAGCAAAAGGTCGACGACGAGCAGAACCGCCGGCTGGTCGAGGGCTTCCTGCAGAGCGCCGCTGGCGCTGGAGCGAGCCACCGATGACCCTGCTCGCCAAGCGCTACGCCACCGCATTGTTCCGCCTCGCCGAGACGGCCGGGGCGGTGCCGGCGTTGGCCGGTGACCTGGCGGCCGTGCACGCGGCGCTGTCGAGTGTGGCGGCGCGCGCGCTGCTGCAGAGCCCCGACGTGACCGGGGCGGAGCGCGCAGTGCTGCTGCAGAAGTTGGGCCAGGGCCGCCACCAGCTGCTGCAAAACCTGTTCGGCGTGCTCCTGCACCGCCGCCGCCTCGAAGTGCTGTTCGACCTGTTCCCGGCGTTCCACGCGCTGCAGCTCGCGGCCCGTGGTGAGCTGGAGGGGGTGGTCGAATCGCCGCGTGCGCTCGGCGCAGCCGAGTTGCAGGCCCTGACTGCGTTGGCCGGCCGTCTGTCCGGCAAGAAGGTGACGCTGACCCAGGCCCTGCGCCCCGAACTGATCGGTGGCGTGCGGCTCAAGGTCGGCAATGTGCTCTACGACGGTTCCCTGCTCGCCTCCCTCGAACAGCTCGAAGGCCGCCTGTTGCAGGCGTCGCTCTGATCGATCCGGCCGCATGGTGATCCGAACCGGATCGCCCCAAGGCCACCCCGCATTCCCAACCCAGACCGCTTCCCGACCGAACTACCATGGATCTGAAACCATCCGAAGTCGCCACCGTGCTCAAGGCCGAGATCGAAGGCTTCCAGGGCCGGATGCAGAAGAGCAGTGTGGGCACGGTGCTCATGGTGGGTGACGGCACCGCCCGTGTGCACGGCCTCGACGACTGCATGATGAACGAGATGCTGGACTTCGGGAACGGCATCTTCGGTGTTGCGCTGAACCTCGAAGAGGACAACGTTGGCGCGGTGCTGCTCGGCAGCGACGCCAAGGTCAAGGAAGGCGACACGGTGCGCACCACCGGCCGCGTCATCTCGGTGCCGACCGGCCTGCAGATGTGCGGCCGCGTGGTCGACGCGCTGGGGCGCGCGGTCGACGGCAAGGGCGAGATCAAGGTTGGGCCGAACGACCTACGGCCGATCGAAGGCCGTTCGCCGTCGGTGCCCGAGCGCCAGCCGGTCAAGGAGCCGCTGCAGACCGGGATCAAGGCGATCGACTCGATGATCCCGATCGGGCGTGGCCAGCGCGAGCTGATCATCGGCGACCGCGGCACCGGCAAGACCGCTCTGATCGTCGACACCTTCATCAACCAGAAGTCGACCGGCGGCGGCGATCCGAACAACCCGAACCAGGTCATCTGCATCTACGTGGCGGTTGGCCAGAAGCAGTCCACGGTCAAGGCCGTGGTCGACAAGCTGGAGAAGAACGGCGCGATGCCCTACTGCATCGTGGTGTCGGCACCGGCTTCGGCCGAAGCCGCCATGCAGTTCCTCAGCTGCTACGCCGGCGCGTCGATGGGCGAACGCCTGCGCGACGAAGGCCGCCACGTGGTGATCGCTTACGACGACCTCTACAAGCAGGCCGTCGCCTACCGCCAGGTGTTGTTGCTGTTGCGCCGTCCGCCGGGCCGCGAAGCGTTCCCCGGTGACGTGTTCAACCTGCACAGCCGTCTGCTGGAGCGCGCTGCCAAGCTCTCCAAGGAGAAGGGTGGTGGCTCGTTGACCGCGCTGCCGGTCGTCGAGACGCAGGAAGGTGACGTGTCGGCCTACATCCCGACCAACGTGATCTCGATCACCGACGGCCAGATCTTCCTCGAGTCGTCGTTGTTCAACGCGGGCCAGCGCCCGGGTGTGAACGCCGGCATCTCGGTGTCGCGCGTCGGTGGTTCGGCGCAGATCGGTGCGATGAAGAAGATCTCGGGTGGTCTGCGCATCCAGCTCGCGCAGTTCCGCGAGCTCGCCGCCTTCGCGCAGTTCGGCAGCGACCTGGACAAGGCCACGCAGCAGGCGATCACGCGCGGCCAGCGCATGACCGAGTTGCTGAAGCAGCCCGAATACCAGCCGATGCCGGTCGAGGAGCAGATCGTGATCCTCTACGCCGGTTCCTCTGGCCTGCTGGACTCGGTGCCGCTCAACCGCGTCGCGGACTTCGAGAAGAAGTACCTGGCGTTCGTGCGCAGCACCCACGCCGATGTGCTGCAATCGCTCCGCACCGAGAAGAAGTGGACCGACGCACTGCAGAAGAAGTGCGACGAGATCGGTCAGAAGTTCCGGGGTGAGTTCCTCGCCTGATCTGGCGTGCCGGCGCGCGCCGGATGCCAAGCAGCCGCGCGCCCCGGCCCAGCACACTGTCCTCGATCCCTCCGAACTGCTGAACCTCTGACCCGCACCCGCTCTCCGAGCTGACCCATGGCGAACCTCAAGGAACTCCGCGGCCGCATCAAGTCGGTGGCCAGCATCGCGCAGATCACCCGCGCGATGGAGATGGTCGCGTCGATGAAGCTGCGCAAGGTGCAGGCCAAGGCGCAGAGCTTCCATCCGTACGTCGCCGAGATCCGGCAGATGCTCGAAGCGCTCGCCGGCAAGGTCACCGGCGAGGGCGACGTGCCGCTGTTCCAGGGGCGCGAGGTGCGCACGGTCGGGTTCCTGGTGATCGCGTCCGACCGCGGCCTGTGCGGCAGCTACAACAGCAACCTGCTGTTCGGCCTCAAGAAGGTTGCCGACGCACTGATCGCACAGGGCAAGCAGGTGAAGTTCTGGGTCTACGGCCGCAAGGCCTATGCCTGGCTGACCCGCCGCGGTTTCGCGGTCGAGCGGTTCTTCGTCGAACCGGCCCTCGACAAGGCCGACTTCGCCGCGGCCAAGCTGGTTGGCCAAGCGTTGGTCGATGCCTTCACCACCGGCAGCGTCGACGAAGTGCGGCTCTACTACACGCGCTTCCAGTCGATGATCAAGTTCGTGCCGAGCGAGGCGCAGTTCCTGCCGATCCGCTCGATCGCGGTCGGCGAGCGTGCCCTGGCCTCGGCTGGTGGCAAGCCAGCTGGTGGCGGCTCGGCAGCCAGGAGCGATGATTTCCTGCTCGAGCCCGATGCGAACACGGTGTTCAACCGCCTGTTGCCGCGTTACCTCGAGACCGTGGTCTTCGATGCCATGCTGCAGTCGCTGACCAGCGAGCATGCCAGCCGGCGCATGGCCATGAAGGGCGCCACCGACGCGGCAGTGCGCATGAACAAGGGCCTGAAGAAGGTCTACAACCGCGCGCGGCAAGAGAACATCACCAAGGAGCTGCTCGACATCGTCGGCGGCGCCAACGCGGTCGGCTGAGCCGCCGCATCCATATCTCCACCCACTAGAACGCATTCGATTCCGAGGACGACCGCAGTGACGACCGCTACCCAAGTGCAAGGCAAGATCCTCCAGGTGTTCGGCCCCGTGGTGGACGTGCAGTTCCCCGAGGGGCACGTGCCGAACCTCTACAACGCGATCACCGTCGTCGACAAGCAGCGCGGCATCGACCTCGTGCTCGAAGTCGCGCAGCAGCTCGGCAACGCGTCGGTGCGCTGCGTGGCCATGTCGTCGACCGACGGCATGAGCCGCGGCATGCCCGCCACGGACACCGGGGCGCCGATCTCGGTGCCGGTGGGCGACGCCACCCGCGGCCGGTTGTTCGACGTGCTGGGACGTGCACTCGAAGTGAATGTGCCGCACCCGCGCACCGGTGTGCCGATGACTCCGGTCGCGGCCAAGGCCACGCTGCCGATCCATCGCGCGGCGCCGAAGTTCGAGGACCAGCAGGCCATCACCGAGGTGTTCGAGACGGGCATCAAGGTCGTCGACCTGCTGTGCCCGTTCGCCAAGGGTGGCAAGATCGGCCTGTTCGGCGGCGCTGGCGTCGGCAAGACGGTGTTGATCCAGGAGCTGATCCGCATCACCGCCGTCGAGAAGGGCGGCTTCTCGGTGTTCTGCGGCGTCGGCGAGCGCACCCGTGAGGGCAACGACCTGTGGCTCGAGATGGCCGAGGCCGAGTACACCGACGCGAAGGGCCAGAAGGCCTCGGTGCTCGACAACGCCGTGCTCGTGTTCGGCCAGATGAACGAGCCGCCGGGCGCGCGCCTGCGCGTCGCGCTGACCGGTCTGACGATGGCCGAGTACTTCCGCGACCAGGAAGGCAAGGACGTGCTGCTGTTCGTCGACAACGTGTTCCGCTTCGTGCAGGCGGGCTCGGAAGTGTCGGCACTGCTCGGCCGCCTGCCGAGCGCCGTCGGTTACCAGCCGACGATGGCGTCCGAGATGGGTGCGCTGCAGGAGCGCATCACCTCGACCAAGAAGGGCTCGGTCACTTCGATGCAGGCCGTCTACGTGCCTGCCGACGACATCACCGACCCGGCGCCGGTCGCCACGTTCGCGCACTTGGACAGCACGATCATCCTCGAGCGCCAGATCGCCGAGCTCGGCATCTATCCGGCCGTCGACCCGCTGAAGTCGACCTCGAAGATGCTCAGCCCGAGCGTCGTCGGCGAGGAGCACTACAACGTCGCCCGCGCCGTGCAGCGCACGCTGCAGCGCTACCAGGACCTGCGCGACATCATCGCGATCCTGGGCGTCGAGGAACTCAGCGAAGAGGACAAGCTGGTCGTCCACCGCGCCCGCCGCATCCAGCGCTTCCTGTCGCAGCCGTTCTTCGTCGCCGAAGCGTTCACCGGCACGCCGGGCAAGTTCGTGAAGCGCGAGGACACCGTGCGCTCCTTCAAGGAGATCCTCGAGGGCAAGCACGACAACCTGCCGGAGTCGGCCTTCTACATGGTCGGCTCGATCGAGGAAGCCGTCGCGCG
>JAEUHP010000131.1 GCA_016795295.1 Planctomycetota bacterium
GGACCTTCCAGGCACTCCTCGAACACCACCGTGTCGCCGGCGGCACCGAAGCGCCGCTTCTCCAGGCACTCGGTGAGCGCCACGTGCGCGGCTTCGCTGCTCTTGCACACCGTCACGCCCTTGCCGGCGGCCAGCCCCGAGGCTTTGACCACGATCGGGCCAGGTTCCCGGTTGTCGAGGAACGAACGCGCCTGCTGCAGGTCCGAGAAGCTCCAAAACGCCGGACCAGGGATGCGGTGCCGGCGGCACAGCTCGCGGGCGTAGGCCTTGCTGCCTTCGATCTCGGCAGCCGCTTTGCTCGGCCCGAAGCAGAGCCGACCGACCTTCTGCAGTTCGTCGACGAGGCCCAGGCACAGCGGCGCCTCGGGGCCCACCACGCACAGATCGATGCGTTCTTGCTGTGCGAACTGCACCAGGCCCGCCACGTCCTCGGCGGCGATCGGCACGTTGTCGGCCAAGGCCGCCGTGCCGGGGTTGCCCGGGGCGCAGTAGAGCTTCTTGACCAGCGGCGACTGGGCGATCTTCCAGCACAGGGCGTGTTCACGCCCGCCGGAACCGACGACGAGGACTTTCATGATGGGCTCGGAACGAGCCGGAACACGTTAGGCCACGAGCGCCCGGGGCGAAAGCACGAGCTGCCGCGAGCGAACGGTGGCGGCTGGGTGCGGGTTGCCGTTCGATGCCAGCCATGGACACCCTCTTGCTGCTCGGTCAGGACCACCTCGGCCACGGCGACCTGGCCCTCGGTCAGAAAGTGCTCGGCACGTTCCTGAAGAAGGCGATCGCACTGCCCGGCCTGCAGGCGATCGCCTTCTGGAACGACGGTGCCAAGCTGGTCGGACCGGACTCCCCGGTGCTGACCGAACTACGGCTCCTGGAGGAGCGCGGCATCGACCTCCTGCCCTGCGGCACCTGCCTCGCCCACCACGGCATCACGCCCGCGGTCGGCAAGGTCTCGGACATGGACTCGATCGTCCGGGAGATCGGGCGCGCGGGCAAAGTCGTCACTCTGTGAGCCGGCGCGCCGCTCACTCGACCAACAGCCGCTGCCCACCGCGGGCCACTCCGAACTGGCTCGACGCGCCGGTGCGGGTCGCCAGCCCCTCGCCGTCCAGCCGCCCAGCCAGCAGCTCGCGCCAGGCCAGCAGCACCCGCGCCACTTCGGCGGCCCCTTCGCGCACGAACTCGACGCGGAACCGCTGCACACCGTGCCGCAGCAGCCCTGGCACCCAGCGCGCACTCTGCTGCGGCTCGCAGTGGAACACCGTGTTGCGGCAGCCCACGTCCACGATCACCGGATGCTCACGGCCCTGGTGGTCGCGCAGCGCCAGTTGGTGCCGTTCGCACGGCCGGCCGCAGGAATGGAAGTCGCGCCCGTTGCTCAGCGTGTGCGCGTAGACGCAGTGCTCGGTGTGGAAGGTCGGAATGCGGTGGTGCACGATCGCCGACAGGCGGCCCGCCGGCAGCGCGGCGGCCAGCGCCAGCAACTGCGTTTCGTCCAGATCGAACGAAGCCGCCACGGTGTCGAGGCCGAGCCCGAGCAGATGCCGGGCGGTGAGGCTGTTGGTGACGTTCAGGGAGAAGTCCCCGTGCAGCAGCGGGCCGGCTCCGCCCTGCTCCTGCCGCCAGGCGAGCCAACGCATCACCGCACCGAAGTGGCGCAGCAGCACGCCGTCCGGTTCGAGCCGGCGCAGGCGTTCGAGCAGGGGTTGTTCGCCGGGTTTGCCGACCCGGGTGGTCGCCACCACCACCTTGGCGCCCTGGCTGCGCGCCAAGTCGACGGCGTGGCCGAGGCCGGTGAACTCCATCCAGTCGAGTTCGACCTCCTGGCAACCGGCCTCGAGGGCCGCTCGCAACTGCTCTTCGCTGCGCAGCAGCGGCACCAGAGCGATGGCCCCGGTTCGCGGCGCCACCGTGGGCAGCGCCTGCCGCGCCCGCGGCAGGGCGGGGCCCGGCAGCAACCGGTGCACCCGCCCCTGTTCGAGCCGCGGCTGCAGGCTGGCCACCACCTGCCGGCGCAGGTCCTTGAGTTCGGCGGGGGGCAGGTGCAACCCAGGCTGAAGCTGGCCCAGGTCGAGTGCACCGAGCCGGAACGGCGTGCCGCCGAAACCACCGAGTTTGTCGGCCAGCAGCGCCGCATCGAGACCGTGCCGGCGCGCCGCCTGCAGCGGCGTGGTCGAGCGCACGGTGGCCGCGAGAGCGCCGCACTGCGCCACCACTTCCAGCGGCGCGCCGAGCGCCCCGCGCACCACCAGATCGACCGGATGCCGGCCCGTGGGCTCGGCATCGCTGGCATCGACCACCCCGTGCTGCAGTGCCGGATCGCTGGTGACGAACACGCGATCGCCGACCCGCACTCGCGAAAGGTCGGGACCGGGATTGCCAAAGCCGAGCCGCAGGCCACCCTCGCCGTGCCCGTCCACCGTGAACACTGCGCCACCGGGCTCGTGCGGATCCTCCGGCCGCCCCTGGTCGAACACCACGCCCATGCCCGGCCGGACCGCGAGCGGGGCCGGGTCGCCCGCGGTGGGCAACGGATGGCTGGTGGCCCCCGCGGGCCCCGCCGGCCGCTCGGCCAGCGCCGCCGCCCCGGTCCACGGCCGGCCGTCGGCCGCCGGTTGCACCACCACCGCCCCAGGCAACAGGCGCACCACCGTGCCGAGGTAGACCCCACGGTGCTTCGGGAACCGTCCTTCGACCAGGGTCTGGTGGTCACTGCCGCCGAGGAACCCGTCCGAGAAACCGCGCGTGTAGGCCAGCGACATCGCCAGCAGATCCTGCGCGAGCTGCCGTTCGGCGGCTTTGCGCTCCCCGCCGGTGGCCAGGCTGTCGACCCAGCGGCGGTATCCCGCCACGGCGGTCGCCACGTAGTGCGGTCCCTTCTGCCGGCCCTCGATCTTCAGGCCGTGCACCGGGACTTCGAGCAGTTCGGGCACGGCACGTGCCCCGGCCAGGTCCTTCGGGCTCAGCAGGTAGGCGAGGTCGGGCAACGGGCGCAAACGGCCGTCGACGACCAGTTCGTAGGGCATGCGGCAGCTCTGCGCGCACTGGCCGCGGTTGGCCGAACGACCGCCCCACGCTTCGCTGGTGAGGCACTGCCCGCTCCAGGAGACACACAGTGCGCCGTGCACGAACACTTCGAGTTCGGTGTCGCTGCCGGCGGCGAACTGGCGGATCTCCTCGACCGACAGCTCGCGCGGCACCACCACCCGATTGCAGCCGAGGCCAGTGGCGAACGGCACGGCCGCGGCTTCGCAGATGGTCATCTGCGTGCTCGCGTGCAGTTCGAAGTCGGGGCTGGTGGCGCGCGCCAGCAGGCACACCGCCGGGTCCTGCACGATCAGTGCGTCGACCGCTGCGGCAGCGAGCTGCTGCAACACCGCCGCCAGGGCCGGCAACTCCGGCTCGAACACCAGCGTGTTGAGGGTCACGTAGGCGCGCGCGCCGGCGCGGTGGATGCGCGCGACCAGGGCCGGCAGCTCTTGCAGCGAGAAGTTGGCGGCGCGCGCCCGCGCGTTGAAGCCGTCCTGCAGGCCGAAGTACACGGCGTCGGCGCCGTGGTGCAAGGCGGTCAGCAGGGCCGGCAGGGATCCGGCCGGGGCGAGGATCTCGGGGCGTCGGGACCGGCGGGTCATGCGGGCCGTGCGTTGTAGCGGGTCTGGCTCCCCGGGGCAGCTCTTGGTCGGCGCATCGCGGCAGAATTGCGTCCGGACGCAAGCCCGGACGGTCGAACGCGCCCCCCTGGTTTGCCCACCGCTGGAGCGCAAGAAACTCGTACCATCGGCGTGGGCTTGTTGTACTCCTAACGTTCCCTTCACTAGCACCAAGCCAAGGGGCCTGCCCTCTCCCCAACCCTGGTGTCCGAGTCCCCATGAACCACCGGCTCTCTGTACTCGCCCTCCTGGCGAGCGCTGTGTCGTACCTGCCTGCCCAGGTGCCCGACTTCTACGACATGGACACGGTCCGCGACGTGTACCTGACCTTCAGCCAGACCAACTACTGGACCCTGCTGACCAACAACTACGCGTCGGCCACCAACATCGCCGCGAACCTGACGGTCGACGGGCGCACCTACCCGAACGTCGGCGTGCGCTTCCGCGGCAACACGTCCTACACGCAGTTGCCGACCGGTTCGCAGAAGAAGGGCTTCAACATCGAGATGGACTGGCTGGTCGCCAGCCAGGACATCTACGGCTACGACAGCCTGAACTTCAACAACGGCTTCCACGACCCGACGTTCTTGAAGGAGGCGATGACCTACTACGTCATGCGCCGGCACGGCGTGGCCCCCAAGGCGAACTGGATCCGCCTGTGGCTCAACGGGCAGTACTGGGGCGTCTACATCAACGTCCAGCAGCCGAACAAGGACATGATGAAGGAGTGGTTCCGCAGCAACGACGGCAGTCGCTACCGCTGCTTCCCGCTCTCCGGAGGCTTCAGCAACGGCCGCTGCGCCTACACGGTGCTGAGCCCGAACCTCCCGGCCAGCTACCTGTCGGCCTACCAGGCCAAGCAGGGCGATGGTGTCGACCTGATGAACATGTGCACCGTGCTGAACGGCATGACGACAGCGACCCCGCAGTCGACGCTGACCACGGTGTTCAACGTGGACTCGTTCTTCCGCTACGCGGCGGTGATGAACGTCACCACCAACACCGACAGCTACCTGCAGAGCGGCAAGGACCACTTCCTGTACATCGACGATGTGCATGGTGACGGCACCACGTTCCCGTTCGATCTCAACGAGGCGATGAAGGGCAGTTCGACTCTGGCTCCCGACTACATGACGACCTCGGTCTATCGCCCGGCGTTCACCAAGACGCTGCAGTTCGCCGACTGGACCCAGCGCTACAAGGCCCATCTGCGCGCGGTGCTCGACCAGACGTTCAACGCCACGCATCTGGTGCCGAAGCTGCAACAGTACCACACCATGCTGGCCGCGGACGTGGCCGCCGACACCAAGAAGCTCTACACCACGGCGCAGTTCACCACCAACCTGACGGCTTCGGTGACCACCACGGTCGGGTCGATGGGCGGGGGTTCGATCACGATCCCTGGCCTGATCCCGCTGGTGAACGCACGCCATTCGTTCCTCAACACCCATGCCTACCTCAATGCGCCACGGGCCACGTTGAGCAATCTGGCACACAGCCCGACTGCACCGAACCCGAACCAGGCCATCACGGTGACCGTGCAAGCCTCGGCGCTGGCCACCGCCGTGAACCTCTACTGGCGCAAAGTCGGACGCTTCCTCAAAGAGCCGATGTACGACGACGGCCTGCACGGCGACGGCGCCGCGAGCGACGGCGTGTTCGGCGCCATCCTGCCGGCGCAGACCGCCGGCTCCTTGCTCGACTACTACGTCGAAGCCGTGACCGCCACGGGCGCGGCCCGCTACGAGCCCTACACCGCGGAGCTCGAAGCCAACTGCCCACACGTGCAGATCGACTGGCCGCGCGCCCCCGGCGCCATCGTCATCAACGAGTTCGTCGCCCAGAACGTCACCGGGCCGGTCGACGAGAACAACCAGCACGAGGACTGGGTCGAGCTCTACAACACCACCAACCAGCCGGTCGACATCGGTGGCATGTGGCTGAGCGACAGCGCCGTGGTGCAGAAGTTCCAGATTCCCGCCAACACCGTCGTGCCACCGAACGGGGTGGTGCGCATCTGGTGCGACGAAGACGGCACCCAAGGCCCTCTGCACGCCAACTTCAAGCTGTCGACCAGCGGCGAACTGGTGGCCCTGTGGGACAACACGGGCAACGTGCTCAACGACCTGATCGTCTTCGGCCAACAGCAGGCCGACGTGTCGACGGGTCGCCTCCACGACGGCGGCCTGCCCTGGGTCACGTTCCCACAACCGAGCTACTTGGCGCGCAACGAACTGGCCGGCTGCGGCCAACGCACCTACGGCTCGCTGGCACCGACCCAGCACGCGGTGACCCTGACCGCCAGCGGCACGTTGCAGATCGGCAGCACGGCGAACTACGCAGTCAGCACCGGACCGGCCAACGGGCTCGGCATCGTCGCGCTGTCCCTGTTCGGCGACCACGTGGCCCTCGCCGGCTACGGCCTGGGCGACGAGACGCTGCTGCTGTCGCCGACGCTGCTGGTGGTGCATGCGGCGCTGACCCTGGACGGCCTCGGGGCTGCGTCCACCGGCGTGGCACTGCCGAACAACGCGGCGTTCGCGGGACTGCGCCTGTATGCGCAGACGCTGACCATCGCCGGCACCAGCTACGATTCGAGCCGCGCGATCGAAGTGCGGATCTGCCCGTGAGCTGAGCCTGCCGGAAGTGGCCGAACCCTTGCGATCGCCGGCTGCATCCGTCGGTTCGGCCAAGAAGTGGGCTGCCGCGCCGGCCAGCGCGATGGCTGGCGGATCCGCGCGGCTCGAGAGCCCGCGAGCCCGAGTGGCCTAACGACCACCCAGCAGTCCGCGAATTCGTTCCTGGAGCGAGCGGACTTCTGGGCACAACTGCAACAGACGTCCCCATTTGCCGCGCAGCCCACGCATCGCGGCCTTGCGGCCACCCCCCGGCCCAACACTCTCGAGAGCCTGCAGGAACGGCTCCGCATAGCGCTCTTTCGGATCACAGTCGGCACGAATGGCCGCCCAGGCGGCGGGCAGCTCGCCCTCTTGCACGGCCAGCAGCCAGCACTCGAGTTCCTCGACGGCCAGACACCCGACCAAGACGTCCGGGTGTTCGCGCTCCCGAGCCGCAAGCCGCTCCCCGTTCTTCTGGCGGTCGCAATCGCGATCGACCACCAACAGGAACAAGTCGACCATCGCCCGATTGTCGGCAACGATGCTCCGGACCACACTTGGATCCAAGGCGTGCTCCGCGCCGCGCAAGCGCGGTTCCGGCAACACGCTCACGCGTGCTGATCGGCCCAACTCTTCGAACAAGCGCTCGACCACCGGCTTGAGAATGTACTGGTCGTTGGTCTGGTCCTCTGGGATCACCAGCACCTTCACAGGGCACGCTCCAGCCAGCCGGTGGCGATCAAGTGGTCGCGCTGGCCACTGCTGCGCAGAGCTGGAAACGCTGGCAGGTCACCAACCCTGGCCACCACCGATGCACCCGTGGCCGGATCGCGACCAAACGCAAGCACATTCGCGAGGGCTTCGTCCGAGAGATGCGCCAGCAACGCCGGAGAGTGCGTGCTCGCGATCACTTGGAAGCTATGGCGGTTTGGCAACCGCTCCAGAAGCGCGGCCAACAGATGCACCCGGGACGGATGCAGGCCGACGTCCGGTTCCTCGATCACGATCGTGGTGCCGGCGGGTGCCGTCAGCAGAGCCACCAAGATCCCCAGAAAGCGCAGAGTTCCATCGCTGAGGCTGCGCGAGGAAACTCGACGGCCGCCTTCCGCGAGCTGGAAGTAGACTTCGCGGACCTCGGGTACGTTCACGAAGTGGATGCCCTCGATCTGGGGCGCACACAATTCCGACAGCCAGTCGACCAAGTCGTCGCGCAGTCTGGGGGACAGCCCGTGCAGCACTGCCGCGATGTTCTCACCCGCGGCCCCCATCCTCGAGGCATGCACAGGGGCCGGGCTACGCATGAGGTGGGGCTGCAGGTCGAGCCGGATCAGGTTACGCAATTCGTCCCGAACCGCCTGCGCGCCGACCAACACGGATTCGTGCATGTCCGGCTCGGACTGGAGCTGCACCAGCACGGCACGCGAAGCGCGGAGGCGTACCGCGGGATGGGGTGCACGCGGCAGGCTAGGCTCGTAGCCCACCAGCAGCGTGCCGTCCCGCTGCGCCCACGGGCGGCCAGCGACCAGCATGTTGGTGTCGAAGAGCAGAGTTTCCCCGCGCCACAACCGCTCCGCCACCACCTCCACGCGCGGCAACGTGCTGATACGGATCTCGTGGCGGAGGAGAGCGCCATCGCGATGGATGTCGGTGTCGATCTGAAACTCGCTCGCACCCAACCACACCGCCTCGGCATCGCCGCCACGAATGCCAGGCCAGGTCTGCCGCCCCCCCTCCCATCGCCCGCGCAGCACCTCTTCGACGGTCAGATCCTGGGCCAGCCCCTGGAGGAACTGCAAGGCATCCAAGGCGTTGCTCTTGCCAGAGGCATTCGGCCCCACCAGCAACGTGGTCGCATGGAAGGGCAGGGTGGACCGCTTGGGGTCCACGAAGCTCTTCCAGGCGCTGAACCGGAGCTGGGCAATCATGGTCGCCTCACTCGAAGCCGATCGCTTCTTCGCCGGCGATGCGCTGCTTCTTGGCCGGATCCGGCTTGCCGGTTCCGGCCCCCACCGCGGCCCCTTCGTGGAAGCTGTCGACTTCCTGCAACGACACCGCGATGCGCGAACTGACGCCGCGGCGCTGCATGGTGATGCCGTACAGCACCTGGCACTCGGCCATGGTCCGCTTGTGGTGCGTCACGATGCAGAACTGCGTGTCGTCGGTGAAGTCGCGCAGCACACGCAGGAACCGTTCGACGTTGGTCTCGTCGAGGGCGGCGTCGACTTCGTCCAAGATGCAGAACGGGCTCGGCCGCACCTTGAACAACGCGAACAGGATCGCCACCGCGGTCAGCGAGCGCTCACCACCGGACAGCAGGTTGATCGACTGCAGTTGCTTGCCGGGCGGCTGCGCCACGATGTCGATGCCGGCTTCCAGCATGTCCTCGGCCTGGCTGAGCGCCATGTCGGCCTTGCCCCCCTGGAACAGCTTGCGGAACAGCTCCTGGAAGTTCTTGCGCGCCTGCTCGAAGGTGGTCTCGAACAGCAGCTTCGACTCGGCTTCGAGTTTGCGCAGCGTCTCCAGCAACGCCCGCCGCGCTTCCTTGAGGTCGCCGACTTCCTGCTCGAGGGTGGTGAATTCACCTTCTTCGTTCGACAGCTCCTGCACCGCATCCAGGTTCACCGCACCGAGGCGGTCCTTCTGGCTCTGCAGCACCTGCACTTCCTTGTGCGTGCCTTCGGCGTCGAAGTCGGCTTCGTCCCAGAGCCGGCGCATGCCGTAGAACGCTTCGGCCCACGCCGGCGGCAGCGGCGGGCCCTGCAGCTCCTCGCACGCCCCCAGCGGTGCCGGCGGGCCTTGCCAGTCCTTGTGGTGCACGAGGCCGATGCCCGTGATCTCGCCGAGGCACTGCCGCAGTTCGACGCCGGTTTCTTCGCGCAACCGGTCCTCGAGCCGCGTGAACCGGTGCTGCAGGTCGGCGGCCCCGAGCCGGCACTGCGTGGTGACTTCGTTGGCCAGCGAACGGCGCTGCTCCTGGCGGTGCAGATCCTGCTGCGCCTCCTGCCGGCTCGAGCGCGCCGCGTCCAGCGCCGCTTGCCGGTCCTGCTTCTGCGCCTCCAAGGTCCCGAGCTCGTCCGCCAGCACCGCCGCCTGCTCGGCGAGCCGCTCCTGCTCGGCGAGCGCCGTGGCGCGGTCGTCTTCGGCGTCCTGCTGCCGCTCGCGCAACTCCACCAGCGCGCGCTCGAAGTCGCGCAGCGCCTCCTCGTGCATGCGGATCGCCCGCAGCGAGCCCTCGCGAGCCTGTTCGGTCTGCGCCTTCTGGATGCGCTGCTCCTGTTCGTGCTGCTGGGCGGTGCGCGCCGCCTGCTCGGCTTCCGTGCAACGTGCGCTGCACGCTTGGTCGGCCGCGGTGGCCGCAGCCTCGGCGCGCCCCAGCAGGAACTGGTCGAACAGCGCCTGGCCCAGGCGCGCCAGGGCACCACACCGACCCCGCGACAGCTCCGCCGCTTCGAGGCCCAGCTCGCCCAGTTCGGCTTGCACGTCGCGCAAGCGCGCCGCCACCCGGCTCTCCTGGGCGCGGCCCGCGTGCCCCTGGCTACGCACCGCCTGCAGCGCTGCGCCGACCAGCTTCAATTCGCGCTTCAGCCGGTCGACCCGCCCAGTGGCCTGGTCCTTGGTCGCCTGCACCGCCTGCAGGCGGCCCTCGAACGCTTGCAGTTCTTGGCCAAGTTGCTGGATCTGGGCTCGCCGCACCACCAGACCGGCGTGGCCTTCGGCGGTGGCACCGCCTTCGACCCGCGGCCCGCACACCAGAGTACCGTCCGCGGTGACGAAGCAGAGGTCGGCCCGGCTCGGATCGGCGATGTCGTAGTTGGCCAACACCACGCCGCGCAGCAGCCAGCCCAACAGGCGCTCGCTGCGCGCGCGCGCGGTGGCGTGCAGGCCAGCAGCATCCGACCCCGGCGCTTCCGACCCCGCCGCCTCGCGCGGCGTGTGGCGCACCAGGTCGGCCAGGTACTGCACCCCCTCCGGCGGCCGCAGCAACAGCGAACGGCACGGCGGCGCCTCGCCGAACTCCTCTTCGACCAACAACAGCACGCGGCCGAGCCGGCGCTCCGTCAGGTCGCGCACGATCGCCGCTGCATGCTCCCGGGTGTCGACCACCAGCGCCTGCACGTACGGGCCGAGCGCGGCTTCGAGGGCCTGGCCGTGCTCCAGGTCGATCTCGATCTGGTCGAGCAAACGCCCGCGCAGGCCTTCGGGCTGCTGCTGCAGCACGTGGCGCGGGGCGGCGTCGAGGCCTTCGTGGTGGGCTTCCATCGCCTCCAACGCGGCGCGCCGGCCGGCGAGCTGCGACTGTTCGCCGCGCAGCGCGGCTTCGGCCGACGCCAGCTCGGCGGCGGCGGCATCCGCTTCTTGCAGGTCGGCCAGGGCGAGCTGCTCGCGCTCGGTCAGCAACCGCTCGCGGGTGCCTAGGTCGACCAACTCCGAGGCCCAGTGCGAGGCCTCGGCGGTGAGGCGCTGCTGCTCGTCGCCGAGCGTCTGGTGCCGTTCGCCGAGGCGCTGCTCACGCGCCCGCGCCGCACCGATCTTGGCCGCAGCGTCGGCCGCGGCGTTGCGCGCGCGGGTGCGACGGTGCACCAGTTCCAACTGGCGCTCACGCAACTGCTCGCGCTCCTGCTGCAGCGCGCGCAGGTTCGCCATCGCCGCCTGCACCGCAGCACGCTGCGCTTCCAGGGCCACCGCCAGCTCGACCAGTTGCTGCTCCTGGTCCTGGATCTGGTCACGCTGCACCTGGAGGGTCAGCTGCCGTTCGTCGCGCTGGTCGACCAGGCTCTGCACGCGCGCCTGACCACGCGCCAACTCCGCACCGAGGTCGGCCGCCCGCTGCTTCTGCGCTTCGGCCCGCTCCTGGTGCTTGGTGAGCTGGCCCTGGCAGGCGCGCAGTTCGTCCTGCACCGTCGACAACACCGCCGCGCACGCCGCGATCGCGGCGTCCGCCTCGGCCACCCGTTCGGCAGCGAGGCCACAGCCCTCTTCGGCCGCGGCCAGTTCGAACTGCTGCTCCTGCAGCCGCTGCAACTGCACGCTGGCCTGCTCGCGCAACACCCGGCCGTCGAGCACGGCGAGCGCCGCCTTCAGCTCGCGCAGCGCCGCGGCCAGCTCCTGGTAGCGGCGCGCCTTGCCGGCCTGGATGCGCAGGCTGCGAATGCGCCGCGCCCGCTCTTCCAGCAGGTCGGTGACGCGCGCCAGGTTCTGGTCGGTGCGCTCCAGCTTGCGCAGTGCCTCCTTCTTCTGCAGCTTGAAGCGCGCCACGCCGGCCGCCTCCTCGAAGATGGCGCGCCGCGCGTCGGGGTTCGCCGACAGCACGGCGTCGATGCGGCCCTGCTCCATCACCGAGTAGCCACTGCTGCCCAGGCCCGTGTCGAGCAGCACGTCGCGCACGTCCTTGAGGCGCACCTCCTGGCCGTTCAGCAGGTAGGTCGACTCCTTGTCGAGCGTGAGCCGGCGCGAGATGTCGATCTCGGTGCGGCCGTCCAGGCTGCCGTTCGGGTCCTCGAAGGTGATGGTCACCTCCGCCATGCCCATCGCTTCGCGGCCTTCGGCGCCTTTGAAGATGACGTCGGTCATCTCGGTGCCGCGCAGGCTCTTGGCGCGCTGGTCGCCGAGCACCCACTTGATCGCGTCGACGACGTTGGACTTGCCGCAGCCGTTCGGGCCGATGATGCCGGTGAGCCGGTTGTCGAACTCGAACTCGGTGCGGTCGGCGAACGACTTGAACCCGCGCGCTACGAGGCGTTTGAGCCGCATCGGGTCACTCCTGCCCGAGCCGCGAACGCAGCGGCATCGGCAGTTCGGGGGCCAGGGTGCCGCCGTCGACGGGCAAGGCCCCGCCGTCGAAGCGGCCCAGGGTTGCCAGGGAACGGCGTCGGCGCTGCCGTTCGGCCGCCACCGCGCCATAGGCCACGGCGGCCTGGGGTTGGCCGGTCACCACCAGGACGTGCTGCACGGCATCGGCGAGTGCGGCCGTGTCGAGCGGCACGGCGTCCCGGCCGCCACCGGCAGCCACACCGACTTCGGCGTTCGCCGCCGCGCGCTGGCGCAGGGCGATCAACACCACATCGGCCAGATCGAGCGCACGCCAATCCTCGTCCACGCCGACGCTCTGCAGCGCCAGGTGGATCGACCGCGCCAGTTTGGTGGCGCGCAAGAACTCGGTGCGTCCGTCACGCTTCCGAACCAGATGTTCCGACCGCCGCTTCATGACCGCCCTCCCGCCGCTTCTCGAGCATCGGTTTCAGCTCGTCGAGGAACTGCGACACGTCCTTGAACTCGCGGTAGACCGACGCAAAGCGCACGTAGGCCACCTGATCGAGCTGCCGCAGCTCCTGCATGATGAGGTTGCCGATCACCTTGCTCGGCACCTCTTTGTCGAAGGCCTCCAGGCATTGGCGTTCGATGCGGTCGGCGATCACCTCGAGCTGGTCGATGGACACCGGTCGCTTTTCGCACGCACGCAGCATGCCGCCGAGCACCTTCTGCCGGTCGAAGGCAACGCGCTCTCCGTTCTTCTTGACGACGCGCAACGGTGCGGTTTCGGCTCGCTCGTAGGTGGTGTAACGCCGACCACAGTCGGCGCAGACCCGACGCCTACGGATGGCGAATCCGTCGGCGCTCGCGCGCGAATCGATGACCCGATCGTTGTCGGCCTTGCAGTACGGACAGCGCATGGCACTCGCTTCGCCCACAGCCAACCGCGACCAGCGGCGGGCCCCAGGCGGGCACTACGGCGGAACGGAAGCCGGCTGACCCCGGCCTCCAGACCTTGCGGACAGGGGGACCATACCTGCGCAAGGGCTTGTATGTCAACGGGATGGCGGGCAGATCCGGCGGCTTCGGATCCGGTCCTGCGGTACGGTCCCGGTGCGCGGTCCTAGGGCAGGGCCCTACGGCACGGTCCGACTGCAGGCTACTGCACGGTGGCGGCAAGGGTGTTGGTGAGGCGGGCCGGCAGGTTGCCGGGCACGGCGAGGCCCTGGATCCACAGGTTGGTGCCGACCAGGGGCGGAGCGTTGGGGATCGACCAGGGCACGGTGGCCACCGGGTCGTGGCTCGGCAGGGCCGCGGTCACGGCCAGGGTGGCGGCGGTCGCGAGGTTGAGGCCGAGCGGGCCGAACGGGGTTGGGGTGTTGGCCGCCGGGGCGAGGGCCGCGGCGACGAACACGGGGGCGTTTTCGGGGGCGAACAGGTCGAGGCGCCAAGTGGCGCCGATGCGCGGCGGGGACTGGGCGCGCAGGTAGGGAAGTTCGACGACGGTCGGGGTCGGGGTGATGGTGCCTTGCAGGATCGGCGGGGCACCGAAGGCGTCGATGCGCACGTAGCCGGGGGCGCCGTTCGTGGCGGGGATGAAGCCCAGGCCACCTGCCGCGGTGACGTGGGATCCTGGGTAGAGGGTCACGCCTTGGTGGCCGCGCAGCAGGATCGAGCCGCCGGAGCCGCCGGAGAACCAGGTCATTCCTTCAGCGGTCACGGTGCCACGGACCTCGATACGACCACCGGCCAGCAACACGATGGTGCCGCCACCCTCCCCGGGGTTGGCAAGTGCAAGTGGAACAGAGCAACTGGTGTCCGAATACATGGAGGTCCACCCGCTGGGACTTCCCCCCTCGAGGCTGAAAGGCAAAACCGTGCCGTAGGTGCCTGCATGCAAACCAGGACCAGGCCACAGATGCATGACCCCGGCACACTGCAATCCGCCCAGTCCCTGTCCGAGGTAGACCGTGCCGGCAGGATGCATACTAGGAGCGGCCCCCCATCGCATGCCTCCAAACACAGACAAGGAACCATCGATGACAGCATCGCCGTCACAGTATATCACTGCAGGCCTGAAAGGGGCAGGGATTGCCGTCGACAGCCCGAGCCTGACAGTGACACCAGACGGAATAGAAATGGAAGAGTAGCGCAGCGGACCATTCACCAGAATGTCCGTGTCACTGGTCGGCGCCAAGGGTTGCGTCTGAGCCATTGCAACCGACACGTTCAGGGAGGCCACCACAGCGGCAAGCAGCAGCAAGACGACGAAGGTCAGAAATTCGGATCCACGCGATGCAGTCATGAGCATTGCCTCAGTAGGTGTGAACCAGGGAGCTGAACACAAACGACCTGTAAGAGTCGAACCTGCTCTCGAGCAGGACGTTGACAGAGAACGCATTCATGTGTGCATCGAATCGCCAGGGCCCATGCCCCATGATCTCAACACCTGGCGTGCACCAGTAGTAGGAATCCACTTCCGACATGCGACTTGGATGGTCAGGAAACAGAGCCAGCATCGTCGCTATGGATCCGCCAGCGCCCAGAAACCTGGGCTGGAATCCGCGTCCAAGACGGGTGTCCGGGTGTTCTCCATCCAAGTTCCACCCCACGGAGCGCAGTGCGCCCCCGAAACATGCCACATCCGGCATGTCTGGAGGCGCCGGGGCCGGTGGCGGAGGAGGCGGCAAGACCGGCGGGTAAACACGCCCGGTGTGGTCATAGGCCCTGGTGCGGAAGCACGCGGAGAACGGCGGGATCGATCCGCTGCCAACCGGTAGCGACCTCAGGTAGGCTCCAGCGTCGAGCAACGCGCGCACGGCAGTCAGGCGGATCAGACCGTCGGTGAGTGGGTAGGTTCCGGGCATGCTCTCCACGAACTTCACTTCGCTGCCGCCAAGGATCTGGAACCGGGCCAACTTCCGCG
Organism: Planctomycetota bacterium; assembly: GCA_016795295.1. Classification (GTDB taxonomy): domain Bacteria; phylum Planctomycetota; class UBA1135; order UBA1135; family UBA2386; genus JAEUHP01. The sequence continues at coordinate 14,949 of JAEUHP010000131.1, forward strand.
ACGGGTTGGGTTGGTTGGCCGTAGGCTCGATGTAGCAACTGCCCAGTTGCAAGAAGAACCGCACCAGCGCGTTGGAATGATCGGGTGACAGGGTAGTGCGCACGGTCCTTGCATTCACGTTGCTGTAGAGCGCATCATAAGGCGGCTGGACACCTCCCGCGGAGCGAAACAAGGAAGCCTCAGCCAGAGTTGTCGAGAAAGCCACACCCTCGAGAGCTGCCCAGGGCACGCTCTCCCTGCGGAACGGACCACCTCCCGGCAGGTTGCCGCTGGCAGTCAGAGGGGTCCAGCCGCTGCCAGCAGGCGTCAGATCGTAGACACTGCCTCGGCGCAGGCGCATCCAGTGCCGTCCGTAATCGATTGCGGAGTTGGGAATTGTGAAGGCGCCATACCCCTGACGCATCATCTCCAGCAGGCAAGCCCCGGTGGATCCCGGCTCCATGCGATACCCAGAGCCACTACCTCCCCATCCGGTCAACGTGCCCACCAAGTTCCTGAATGTAGCAACTTCGTCGTCCCTGAGCGCCCCGCTGCTCGCCAGCACCCCCGTGGTGGCCCGTCCCGACACGGCCAGACTCACTTCCGATGCCGGCCAATAGAAATCGATCAGAGGAAACGGTGCAGGCATTTCGATCCAGCGCAAACCAAGCGACTGGCTGGTCTGGGGCGTGTCGTACCAGAACACGACATTGCCCTGCGGTGCATTGGCTCGAATCCACAGGGCATTCAGGTCGACCGTGACCGGCGGGCTGGAACCGGCCACGGCATGGCTCCGCCATGAACCACCAGGCTCATGCAATTTGGCCCAGAGATCCTCGAAGAAGTGCAACTCCCGAGTGGCTGCCACCACGGGAGATTCCCCCGCCGTTCCGCTGAAGCCGAGGTTGTCGTCCACCTCCTTCAGTTGCCGGATCGGCGGCGGCAGAGACGCAACAGCCGTGACTCCTGCCGGGGGCTGGTAGGTGGGCTCGGCGTAGAGGCGCGGTGTCACCACGAAATCCCGCATCTGGGACGGCGTCAGCGGCGGGCTGCCGTGGGTACCACCCGATTGGATGAACGCCGCCTGCCGCGTGAACTGGTCCACGACGATTTGCTGTCGGTCGGGGGCTTCGAAACCAAGAGCCCTGGTCTGGTACAGTACGTTGCGATTGGTGACCCACTGCAAGAGTGCATTGTTGTAGAACAGGGGATTCTGGGCATTCCAGTTCCAGTCATCTCGCTTGCGCGAAAACCCCCAGATCTGGTCGTTGCAGGCGCTGGTGAACAGGGCACCCTCGACCTGCGGATTCGGCTGCGTTGCCGGCACAATCCACCTGGTGGACGGGAAAACCACCGATGCTTGCGGATCTTGCCAAACCCGCGGCTTGAAGGGCCCCGTCGGTGGCGCCACGTGTGCTGGCGAGTAGGCCAAATAGTCCACAGCACCTGCGACGAGCTGCCAGTCGAACATCTTGTCGCCGAAATGGCGCGCGGGCACCGGGCCGAACGACTTGCTGTAGATCGCGAACTTGTCCAAGGCCCCATAGCCAGCAGCCGCCAAGGCGGTATCGTCGCCGCGCCTGGGGATCTTGGAGAGCTGCGTCGAGAAGGTGCGCCCCTGCCGGTCGACAAAGCACACGTTGGCGTTGTAGGCAGCCCCGTTGGTGAAACCTACGACGTCCAGCACCGAGCTGGCGTGGGCAATCTCCCAGAACTCTTGCAGCAACCGCCAGTGGAAGTCCTCGCCCTGCACCAAGGGATTCATGGGCTGGCGCAGCGCCACCACCATCGGGCTGGTGACGAGCTGGGGCGGCGTGCCACGGAATTGGGGGTCGGACCAAAATCGCATGCGGTTTGCTGGCATCGGGACGCCTACACGCCAGGCGGGCTGCGAAGTGACGCCGGGGCCAGCCCGTTCTCCGTACACCACCGGCAAGGCAGCCGGGGTGCCATTGTCGTACAGATCCTTTACGCTCAC